>NZ_OZ252217.1:1617661-1938694 GCF_965249125.1 Pelagibacterium sp. | reverse complement strand
TCGTGAGCTACAGCGTCAAGATTACGCCTGGCGCGCGCGACGACATCAAGCGGCTTTATGCCTTTCTCGCCCGAAAGCATAAGCCGAGCGCCGAACGCAGTCTTGTGGTTCTGGCCAAAGCCTTCGACGGGCTGGGATTGTTCCCTCATAGCTACAGACGCGTCGATGCTGAGGACCCGACACTAAGAGAAATCACTATTCCTTTCGGCGGCTCGGGTTATCTTGCCATGCTGCGTGTTCGCGACGATCTTGAAGAAGTCCGCATCCTCGCCATCCGCCACCAGCTCGAGGACGATTATCTGTGACCGACCTCCCCAAACTCAGCCGACCCGCCACGCGCGCGCTCGACAGCACCGGCATCAAGTCGGTCGAAGACCTCGCCAGGCTCTCCCGAACGGAATTCCTCGCCCTCCACGGCGTCGGCCCCGCATCGCTGCCCACCGTTGAGGCCGCTATGAAGCGAGCCGGGCTCGACTTCGCACAGAAATAGCGGTTCTTTGCCGCGCTTCGCCTTGACTTGGCCCGGTTTTGCGGGCACCTCGCGCGCCAACCTGCGGGCAGGGCGCTTGTCATCGGTTCGACGGCGCCCCTAAATTGCCGCAAGACCAAGAATGTGCGAGAGGACGTCATGACCAAACCGGCCTTCACTTTTCCCGGACAGGGCAGCCAGGCTGTCGGCATGGGGCACGATCTGGCCCAGGCCTATCCTGAAGCCCGTGCCGTTTTCGAGGAAGTTGACGATGCGCTCGGTGTGTCCCTCTCGAAGATCATGTTCGAAGGCCCCGAGGACACGCTTCGCCTCACCGAAAACGCCCAGCCCGCATTGATGGCCGCATCCATTGCCGTCATTCGCGTGCTCGAAGCGAACGGCGTGACCGTCGCTGATGCCGCCAGCTATGTCGCCGGTCACTCGCTGGGCGAATATTCGGCTCTGTGCGCGGCGGGAACCTTCTCGCTCTCCGATACCGCGCGCCTGCTTCAGACCCGTGGCCGTGCCATGCAACAGGCCGTGCCGGTCGGGCAGGGCGCCATGGCCGCCATTCTCGGCCTGGACATGGACGCCGTCCGCGAAATCGCCGCCTCTGCCGCCGAAGGTTCGGTCTGCGACGTCGCCAACGACAATTCGCCCGGCCAGGTGGTCATCTCCGGCGATGCCAGCGCCATCGAACGCGCCATGGAACTGGCCAAGGCCCGCGGCGCCAAGCGCGCCCTGCCATTACCGGTCAGCGCGCCCTTCCATTGTGCCCTCATGGAGCCCGCCGCCGAAGCCATGGAAGCGGCCCTCGCCATGGTGGATATGAAGGCGCCTTCCGTACCCCTCGTTGCCAATGTTCTGGCGTCCCCGATCACCGATCCCGCCGAAATCCGCCGTCGTCTGGTCGAACAGGTCACCGGCATGGTGCGATGGACCGAATCTGTATCCTGGCTCACCGGGGAGGGCGGCGTCGCCGAACTTTACGAACTGGGCACCGGCAAGGTCCTCACCGGTCTTGCCAAACGTATCAATAAGGATGTTGCCGCTCAGGCCATCGGCACCCAGGCCGATATCGAAGCCTTCCTCGCCGCTCGCGCATAACCAACCAAGGAGCGCCACAATGTTCGATCTTTCCGGAAAACGCGCCCTCGTCACCGGCGCCAGCGGCGGCATCGGTTCGGCTATCGCCAGGGCCCTGGCCGCGCAGGGCGCCGAAATTGCTCTTTCGGGCACCCGCGTTGGCGCGCTCGAAGAAGTCGCAAAGGGCATTTCGGGCAAAAAGCACATTCTGCCCTGCAATCTCTCGGACCTCGATTCGGTCGAGCGTCTGGTGCCGCAGGCCGAAGAGGCCATGGGCGGCATCGATATTCTGATAAACAATGCCGGGATGACCCGCGACAATCTCTTCATGCGCATGAAGGACGAGGAGTGGGACGACGTCCTCAAGATCAATCTGACCGCCCCCTTCCACCTCACCCGTTCGGCCATCAAGGGCATGATGAAGCGCCGCTTTGGCCGCATCGTCTCGATCACCTCGGTGGTGGGGGTCGTCGGCAATCCGGGGCAGGGCAACTATGCCGCCTCCAAGGCCGGCCTTGCCGGTATGAGCAAGTCTCTGGCTTACGAAGTGGCCAGCCGCGGCATTACTGTCAACACCATCGCGCCGGGCTTTATTGCGTCGGCCATGACCGATGAGTTGAACGAAAAGCAGCAGGAAACCATTCTTCAGAAGGTCCCGGCAGGCCGGCTCGGGACAGCCGATGAGGTTGCCGCCGCCGCTGTGTTCCTTTCCAGCGAAGGCGCGGCCTACATCACCGGCCATACCCTCAACGTCAACGGTGGAATGGTGATGATCTGATCGGTAAAGGGACTTGCGTCCGCTTGCTTTGACGATATGGTCATGCACAACAAAGTGTGATAGTTGCGCCGGCACACTGTAGCCGGCAGTAAAAAAATAGGGCGAAAAGCCCGGAAAATCCGCCGCTGCGCAAAAAGGGAGCTCTCCCTGCCCAGAGGCAGAGCGTTAAACAACGAACTCTTAGTCTGCAAAAAAGGAAGACACTATGAGCGACATCGAAGATCGCGTCCGTAAGATCGTCGTGGAGCATCTCAACGTCGAGGCCGACAAGGTCACTGAAAAGGCCAGCTTCATGGATGATCTGGGAGCGGATTCGCTCGATCAGGTCGAACTCGTGATGGCCTTTGAAGAAGAATTCGGCGTGGAAATCCCCGATGACGCTGCCGAGTCCATCCAGACTTTCGGTGACGCCGTCGCCTTCCTCACCAAGGCAACCGCGTAATCGGCCTCGCCGGTTAGCTTTACGCCCATGAAAATGCGCCGCGTCGTCGTCACCGGTCTCGGTATCGTCAGCCCCCTGGGCGTTGGTCACGAGACCGTCTGGTCCAATATCCTTGCGTCCAAATCTGGCGCGCAGCGTGTTACCGACTTTGAGGTTGGCGATCTGGCATGCCAGATCGCCTGCCGCATCCCCATGGGCGATACCTCCGAAGGCAAGTTCAATCCCGACGATTGGATGGAGGTCAAGGAGCAGCGCAAGGTCGATCCGTTCATCGTCTTTGCCATGGCTGCCTCCACTCAGGCGCTTCGCGATTCCGGTTATGAGGCAAAAACCCTCGAACAGCAGGAGCGCAGTGGCGTCCTCATCGGTTCGGGTATCGGCGGGGTCGGCGGCATCTACGATGCGTCGATCACCCTCGCTGAAAAAGGCCCGCGCCGCATCAGCCCGTTCTTCATTCCCGGCCGCCTCATCAATCTCGCCTCCGGCTACGTTTCCATCGAGCATGGCCTCAAGGGCCCCAATCACTCGGTCGTCACGGCCTGTTCCACGGGCGCTCACGCCATCGGCGATGCGGCCCGCCTGATCGCGCTCGACGATGCCGACGTCATGGTGGCCGGCGGTGCCGAATCTCCGATCAACCGGCTCTCGCTTGCCGGCTTTGCCGCCTGCCGGGCGCTCTCCACCAGCTTCAACGACGCGCCCGAAAAGGCTTCGCGGCCCTATGACAAGGACCGCGACGGGTTCGTGATGGGCGAAGGCGCCGGTATCGTCGTTCTCGAAGAATACGAACACGCCAAAGCGCGCGGCGCCCATATCTATGGCGAAGTGATTGGCTACGGCCTTTCCGGTGACGCCCACCACATCACGGCGCCCGCCGATGACGGCAATGGCGGCTTCCGTTCCATGTCCGCCGCCCTCAAGCGCGCCGGGATTTCAGCCGCCGATATCGATTATATCAACGCCCACGGCACCTCGACCCCGCTCGGTGACGAGATCGAGCTTGGCGCGGTCACCCGGCTTCTGGGCGATGCAGCTCCCAATGTCGTGATGAGTTCCACCAAGTCGGCTGTCGGCCACCTGCTTGGCGCCGCCGGGGCGGTCGAAGCGATCTTTTCGCTGCTTGCCATGCGCGACAACACCGCGCCCCCCACCATCAATCTCGACAATCCTTCGGTGGAAACGGTCATCAACCTGGCGCCGCACACGCCGGTTAAAAAGGAAATCAACGTGGCGCTGTCCAATTCCTTCGGCTTCGGCGGCACCAATGCATCCCTGATCTTCTCCAAGGTCGGCTAGCACCGGACCCGTTACTTTTCGGTCGTCGTCCTCGGGCTTGACCCGGGGACCCGCCACTTGTCCGCCACCCCGGCGGAAGAGGTTGTAAACCCCGTGCCAACGGCCCAAATCCCCCATTTGACTCTTGTTTTCGCCCGATTTTTTGGCCCATATGGCCATGCGCCCATGCGGATTCGCACGCATAGACTATCCTTGATATGACGGGCGCCCAGCCCGCGCCAGACTGAAGGGACGGAACTCGACCGCATGGCCGACCGCAAGAAAAAGAACCGCCGCCGCTCGTCCAATGGCTTTTTCGAGGCCCTTAACGGCCTGCTGACCCTTATTCTGCTTGCCCTTCTCGGCGTGGCCGGCGTGTTCATCTATGGCGTCACGGTTTTCAACGCCGACGGTCCGTTCGAAGACGACCGCAGCTTCGTGGTCGAGTCCGGCAATGTCCTTGGCACCGTCGCCTCGCGCCTTGAGGAGCAGGGGTTCATATCCAACGCCGACATCTTCAACTACGGCTCGCGCCTTTTGCGTCGTGGCGACGATCTGCGCGCCGGCGAATTCAATATCGCCGCCCGTTCCTCAATGCTCGATATTATCCAGGAACTGACCGAAGGCACCCCCATCCAGCATCAGGTCGTCGTTCCCGAAGGCTTTACCTCCTGGCAGGTTGTCGAGCGCGTCAACGCCGATCCCGAGCTTACGGGCAATATCGAGGTCCTGCCGCCCGAAGGCAGCCTGCTGCCCGGCGCCTATTCCTATCGCCGCGGCGATACCCGCCAGTCGGTGGTCGACGCCATGACTGCCGCCATGGACGCGACGCTGGCCGAGATATGGGAAGGGCGCGACGAGGATCTGCCCATCGACAGTCCTGCCGATCTCGTCATTCTCGCCTCCATCGTGGAGCGCGAAACCGGGCTGGCCAGCGAGCGCCCGCAGGTTGCCGCCGTCTTCGTCAACCGCCTGCGGATCGGCATGCGCCTACAGTCCGATCCCACCATCATTTACGGCATCACGCTGGGGCAGGGAGCTCTCGGTCGCGGCCTGCGCCGTTCGGAGATCGATCAGGTGACGCCCTACAACACCTATCAGATCGATGGTCTTCCCGCTGGTCCGATCGCCAATCCGGGCATCGATTCCCTGCGCGCCGTCGCCCATCCTGACGAACACGATTACCTCTATTTCGTTGCCAAGGGCGCCGTGCCGTCGGACGGTCACGTCTTTGCCGAATCCTATGCCGAGCATCAGCGGAACGTCGCTGCCTATCGCGAAATCGAGCGCCAGGCCGCCGAGGATGCAGCCGATGCCGAGGCGCAGGCCGAAATGGACGCCATAGAGGCCGAGGAAGCCGCCGAGGCGGGCGATGCCGCAGCCGAAGTACCCGCAGCCGAAAGCCAGTAGCGATGGGACAACCGCTTGCCTCGATGACCGGTTTCGGGCGCGCCAGCGCCCAGAGCGACGGCTATTCCATCCTCGTCGAAATCAAATCGGTCAATGGCCGCGGCCTCGACATCCGCTCTCGCCTCTCACCCGGTCTCGACGTACTCGATGGCGACATCCGCCGCCTCGTGGGTGCCAAGCTTGCCCGTGGCTCCGTCTCGATTTTCGTCAACCTCCAGCGTCACGCCGCCGATGCCGAGCTTGTGGTCAATGAACGTGCCCTCGATCGCGTCCTCGCCCTGATCGAAAGCCTCGAAAAGCGGATCGAGGCCCGCAAGCCCTCGATCGAATCCATCCTGGCCCTCAAGGGCGTGATGGAGGCCGAAGAGCCGCAACTGACCCCCGATGTCGAAGAACGCCTGCATGCCGCTATTCTCGATTGCATCGGCGTGGCGCTCAACGCGCTCGTTGAATCCCGCCACGCCGAAGGCGAGCGCATCGGCGCCGTCATCGCCCAGCGCATCGAGGAAATCGCCTTTCTGGCCGAGACCGCGCAGGCCCATCCCGCCCGCTCACGCGACGTGATCCTGGCCCGCCTGCGCGATCAGGTCGCCGTCCTGCTCGACGCCGACAAGGGCCTGTCCGAAGACCGCCTGCATCAGGAGGCGGCGCTCCTGGCCACCAAGGCCGACATAGCCGAGGAACTCGACCGCTTCACCGCCCACGTAACCGCCGCCCGTGAGCTTTTGGGCAAGGGCGGCCCGGTTGGTCGCAAGCTCGATTTCCTCAGCCAGGAATTCAACCGCGAGGCCAACACGCTCTGCTCGAAAAGCAATGATGTGAGCCTGACCGCCATCGGACTTGACCTCAAGGCGGCTATCGATCAGTTACGGGAGCAGGTCCAGAATCTGGAATAAATTCTGGGACTGGACGGAACCGGGCAGGGGCTGGAAACAATGATGGATTTTGCGCGCCGCGGCGTCATGCTGGTGATCGCCTCGCCGTCGGGGGCCGGAAAGTCCTCGATCTCGCGGCAATTGTTCGCTCAGGATCCAAACATCCGCCTGTCCGTCTCGATCACCACCAGAACGCGCCGCACCGACGAAATCGATGGCACCCATTATCATTTCATCGACGTGCCGACCTTCGAGAAGATGCGTGACCGGGGCGAACTGCTCGAATGGGCCGAGGTCCACGGCAATTACTACGCCACCCCCCGCGAAAAGGTCGAGGAGCGGCTCTCAACCGGCAAGGACATCCTGTTCGACATAGACTATCAGGGCACGTTGCAGCTCTATGAGAATTGCCGCGACGACATGGTTACCGTCTTCATCCTCCCCCCCTCGATCGCCGAGTTGCGCGCCCGTCTCGAACGCCGCGCGCAGGACAGCGTCGGCACCATCGAAAAGCGCCTGCGCAACGCCCGCAAGGAGATGGAGCACTATTCGGAATACGACTACGTTCTGGTCAATGAAGACCTCGAGCAATCGGTCCAGATGGTCCGCTCCATCCTCGCCAGCGCCCGCCTCCAGCGCGGCCGCCAGACAAAGCTCGAAGGTTTCGTCGATGAACTCAAGGCCCAGATCGACGCGCTGGGCTAGCCTGCCATCTTGATGGCAGGGTGGTTCAAGCCTATATTTGGGCCCCCGGGAGCGCTTCCAGAATAAGTGGATACCGCTTATTCTGGAAGCGTGACAAGCCAGGTACATGGAGCAATTGACGCGGTTCGAAGAACGCGGAAATGCTCCGGAGATGGAGGCGCCAATGGCACAACCCCAACTTTCCGTCCGCTCCAGCAAGGCCCGCGACCTCGCCCATCGGCTCGCCCAACGCGAAAACCGCACCATCGCCGAAGTGGTGGAGCGCGCGCTCGAAGCCTATGAAGTCAGGGAAACCGGCCAGGAACCGGCAGCGGACTTTTTTCGGCGCTTGAACGCTGAGTGCAGCACTGACATCGACCTCGACAAAGTGCTGGCCGAAATCCGCAAGCCGTACAAAGGCATCGACCTTTGATCTTCGTCGATACCAACGTCATATCCGAGCCGCTGAAGAAAGTGCCCGATCACGCCGTCATGCACTGGCTCGATACGCACGATCCAGAAGTTGTGATTTCGAGCGTCGCTATTGCCGAACTTGCCTTTGGCATCGAGCGAATACGGCCCGATGAACGGGCCAAACGGCTCGAGGAAGGACTGTTTCGTATCCGCCAGCGGTATAGCGGCCGAATTTTCAGCTTCACCGAAGAGGCTGCGATGGCCTATGGCGCGATCGTAGGACAATTGGCGCGTCGTGGCCGCAGCCTAACTGCATTTGACGGCATGATCGCCGCCATCGCCCTCGTGAACGGCGGGCGCCTTGCCACCCGCAACATCCGCGATTTCGAAACCACCGGCCTCGATCTGATCTCGCCCTGGGTCGCCTAGCGCCTCCGCAAACAAGGGCGCTTTATCGGCCGGTAAACGGCCAAAAACCGATCAGCCCCGCAGCCGCGCCACTTCCCGCGCCATCGCGATATAGGTTGAAACCGGTAATGTCTCGGCCCGCTCTTCGCCCTTGAGGCCCACCGCCGCAAACAGGGCATCCAGCTTTACGCCCAGCCCCTTCAAACTCTGCCGTATCATCTTGCGCCGCTGACCGAACGCATGCCGCGTCACCTCTTCAAGCGCCCGCACCGGAACGTCGGCCTCCACCGGTTTGGGTACAATATGCACAACCGACGAGGTGACCTTTGGCGGCGGCGTGAAGGCATTCCGATCGAGGTTCATGGCAATGCGTGCATCGCCGCGCCATCCCGCCAGCACCCCCAGCCGTCCATACGCCTTGTCGCCTGGCCTCGCCACGATCCGCTCGGCGACTTCGCGCTGGAACATCAGCGTCAGGCTCTCGAACCACGCCGGCCAGGGTTCCTGCGACAACCAGCCGGTCAAAAGCGGGGTGGCGATATTGTAGGGCAGGTTGGCGACGATCCTGGTCCGCCCCTCGGCCAGCGCCCGATAATCGACCTCCAGCGCATCGGCGGAGATTACCTCGAGCCTGCCCGGATACGCTTGGGAAATCTGCGCCAGCGCGGGCAGCGTACGGTCGTCGCGCTCGATGGCGATGACCCTTTTCGCTCCGGCCGCCAGCAAGGCCCGTGTCAGCCCGCCCGGTCCCGGACCCACCTCGATCACGGTAACGCCGGTCAGATCGCCTGCGCTGCGTGCGATCCGCGCCGTCAAGTTCAGATCGAGCAGAAAATTCTGCCCCAGCTCTTTTTTCGCACGCAACCCATGCTCCGCGATCACTTCACGAAGCGGCGGTAAACTATCGATCTGACTCATGAAATCGCGTCCGCAAGGCGGATCGCCGCCAACATGGAGTTGGGAGAAGCCTTGCCCGTTCCCGCGAGCGAAAATGCCGTGCCGTGGTCGGGCGAGGTGCGCACGATCGGCAGCCCGAGCGTCACGTTGACCCCGGCATCGAACGCCACGGTCTTGATCGGGATCAGCGCCTGATCGTGGTACATCGCCACAACGCAATCATAATTGCGCCAGTGCGGCGGGTAGAACAGCGTATCGGCCGACAAGGGCCCGAACACGTCGATCCCTTCCTGGCGCAGCTTGGCCAAGGCCGGAACGATCGTCTCGACCTCTTCGGTCCCGATCATCCCGTCTTCCCCCGCATGCGGGTTCAGACCGGCCACGCCGATCCTGGGCTTGGCGATGCCGAACCGGGCCGACAAATCGCGCGCGATCACTCCAATTGTCGCCAGGATCAATTCGTGGGTGATTTGTCCCGGAACCTCAGCCAGCGGAATATGGATGGTCAGCGGCACGGTGCGCAAATCGTCATGGGCCAGCATCATCACGGGCAGGGGGATCGTGTCGTCCTCTGCGCAAAGCGCGGCCAGAAACTCGGTATGGCCGGGATATTCAAATCCGGCGCTGTAAAGCGCCGCCTTGTGGATGGGGGCCGTAACCACGCCCGCGAACAGGCCCGACTGCACCGCTTCGACCGCCTGGGCAATGGCGCCCACCACAACAGGTGCCGTGTTGGGGTCGGGATCGCCCGGCGTGTCGTCCACGTCAACGGCAATATCGATCACCGGCAGGGCGCTCTCGAACACGTCTGCCGCGTCCTCCGGCGCTCCGGCCTTGACCTCGATTTCCAGGCCCAGACGTTTCGCCCGCGCCGCCAGAAAACCGGCATGCCCGTAAACGGCAAAGACCGGCAGCCCGAGGGACCGCCGGTCGGCATAAAGTTGCAGGATCAGGTCAGGACCGATGCCGGCCGGTTCGCCCATGGTGAGCGCAAGCGGGGTCACGGTTCCTCCCCTGCTAGCGGCGGACGATCGAAGCGCTGGCGCGCAAGCGGCCAAGATAGGCTTCGGCTTCTGCCTGCAAGGCGTCGGTGCCCGCTTCCTGGCGCAGTTCTTCAGTCAGGAAGGTCAGGTCCTGCGCTTCGGCCTTTTCACAGATCGCCAGCATCGAAACGCCGTTCTCGACGACGCGCGGGCTGGAAATCTGGCCAACTGTCAGCCCCGCCAACTCGTTGGCAATGGGCTCTGGAAGCTGGGTCGCGTGGCGCCGGCCCAAATCGCGGACGGCGGCATCGGTAAACTGGATGGCCAAATCGACCGCCGTGTCGCAGCCATTGTAGCGGCTGCGGAACTGATTGGCCTCCGCCGTGCGCCGCGAGGCGGAAATACCCGATCCCTGCGGAATGACGAACAGCACTTCTTTCAGGATATAGTCAAAGCCAAGCGCCGGGGTCACCTGCTCGGCCGCCTGCATTTCAAGATCGAGTTCGGAAAGCTGGACCCGTGAACGCAGCACCTGCGACACCACCTGCTGCCAGGCGATTGCGGCTTCAAGTCGATCGCGCAGGCTCTGGGGATTTACCCCGTTCTGGGTCAGGATGCCGTTAAGGTTGGACACGCTCGAACGCATGTTGGTCGCGATATTGGCAAACGCGGAATCGACCTGCCCATCCGAGACGGAAATGCCGAGACGGGACGCTTCGGCCAGCTTGATCGTGTCGTCGATCAGGGAGTCGGTCGCCAGTTGAATGCGGGCCGAATTGCTCGATCCCTGTCCTTCGAGGCGCAACAGATTTGCGCGGTCGTTGATCTGCTGGTCGGTGATGGGTTGGCCGTTCACGGTCACCCGTGCGCCCTGCGCCTGCACCGCGGCCGCCATCAGGGCCAGGCCCAAAGCCAGACAGATGCCAGCGGTTCTCAATACGAGCCATTGTCTCATGTGTTCCGCTCCCTAAAAGCGTCTTTTAGAGCACTTCCAGGATAAGTGGGAACCACTTATCCGGTTCGGAAGCGCGATAAATAAGGCGTTGGAGCAGTTGACGCGATTCCAAGGAATGCGGAAATGCTCCGGCCAAAGCCGTCCTCTAGCACAAATGCGGCCAAATTCGGCAGTTGCGATTGGCGTTCTGTTTAAAACGTTACGGTCCGGAATGGAATTGGCTTTTATGGCCGAGTTCAGAACCGGCCATCAACATCGACGACTTCGGAATTCTCCGGCCCGCTCAGGCTGAAGGTGACGCCGACCCGGAAGTCGTTCGCCGTCCGGTGTGTCGGCCCGGTCCAGCGCGTCTGGACGCCATAGGCCAGAAATTGGTCATCATAGGTCAGCCCGGCCGTGGCCTGCAGCCATTCATTGGCGGCCAGATCCCAGGCCACCCCCGCATTGGCCGTCCAGTAATCGGCCACCGGCACTTCGGCGCCCACGGCCACTTCGTGACGGTTCTGGGGCTGGTTCAGCGCCGCCTCGCCGGCGATAAACACATAGTCGCCGGTCACCCGAACCCCTTCCACTTCACCCGAAGCCGAAAGCTGCACGCGTGGTATGTCTCCACTCGCCGGGTCCAGTTGCATCTTGGCCCCACCGGCCAGCCCGCCATAGCCGCCCTGCAAACCGGCGACGACATAGGACGCGTCGGCGTTCACCCCGGTCGCGACACCCGCCGTGCTGCCATCATTGGCGTTAAAGCCATTGGCTCCGGCCAGATGGAAGGATTGCCCCATCAGCCCGCTCAGCCACCCGCCATTGTCGAAACTGGTCTGGAACTGGCCGCCCACATTGGCCCGAAGGCCCGTTTCCTGCCGGTCGGCCCCCGAGAACCGGTTGAAGCTGAAAAGATTGGTGTCGTCGAAAACGAACCCTTGGGAATCGTTGTTGACGATGCCGGGCACCGCCTCTCCGTCGCGATAGACAAGTTGCGCGATCGGTTCGATCACATGCGCAGCCCCACTGGTGCGCGCCAGCAACGGGTAGCGGATATCGAGGGCCGCAATCGGGGTTGCCGAGAAAAGGCTCTGCGCCGCCGGGGCGCTGGCCAGCGGGCTCGCCCCGTCATAGGACGCCGCATCGCCCCGCAGCCCCACGTAAGGCGAAACCGCCAACCCGCCCGGCACGATATATTGGTTGGACCAGCTCGCCTGCATCATGGCGTGGACCGATTGGCCCTCATAGCCGTGCACGAACCCGTGGCCGGTATCGTCCAGCGCCCGTGTCAGACCCAACAGCCGACCACTCAGCTCGACGCGGCCCGCATCACCCTCGAGATCGACGACATGATCGATCACCGCATTGGGGTGGGTCAGCGCCTGCTGGTCGAGAATTCTTTCGAACGCCGCCTGGTTGGGTCTGTTCCCCAACCGGACGAATTGCTGCACCCGGATATCGGCATAGGTGTCGGTATCGAGATATTGTGCATAGACCTCATTGCGCTCGGTGCCGCTGGCGATGTCGTAGTCGGGCAGATAGCCCGGATCGGTGAACGCGGTATAGGACCACCCCAGTGTCCATTCCTCGGTCGGCGTAAATGTGCCGCTGGTCTGCACCGCCCCGCGCACATTGCGGTTGGCCAGCCCGCTATAGACGCCCGGGTTGAACTGATAGACCCCCGAGGCGCTCACCCGATAGCTCACATCGCCGACCGTCTGCCGCCAGTCGACCGCCACGCCGGGCCCCTGGCCGAAATAGGCAATCGGGGTAATCGCCAGCGAGCCGTCGGCAATGCGATAGCGGAAGAACGGCAGCGACACCGCAACGCCGTATCTCTCATCGTAGCTGAGGACAGGGAACTCGACGCGCTCACCCTGCGGCAGCGTCAGCCAGGGCAGCGAAAGCACCGAAAACCCCAGCAATTGCAGCGAGGGCTGTTCGAAATAGATCACCCGCTCGGTCTCGTCGGTAACGATCCGGGCGGCCTTGACCGACCAGCCGATCCGGTTGCCTTTCGCGTCGATACATGTCCCGCACGGCGCGTAGCTGCCATCGACGTAAACCCGCTCGACGCCTTCGTCAAAACTGGTCTCCGCCGCGCTAAAACGGCTGCCATCGGGAAAAGCGACGGTCAGCGCGCGCAGGAAGCCCTCGCGGAACCCGTCTTCGAGCTCAACCCGGTCCGCGATATATTCGACGCCCTCAGGGTCGATCAGCGCGACATTGCCGACCAGTTCGACCCGTCCCGAACGCTGGTAATAGATCGCCCGGTCGGCCGAAGCGCGATAGCCTTCGAAACTGATCCCCACGCGCCCCTGCGCCACCACCGTATCGTCGCGCGAGTCGAAAACCATGGTGTCGGCGGAAACCGCCATATCGCCACTGGCGCTGCTGGGAATACGCGAAAAGAAATCCGCGGGAACGAGCTGCTGGGCGTTTGCCACGGGTGCAAACGCGAGCGCTGCGGCCATCACGCCGGCCAGAAGTGCGCCACGCCGCACCGATGTCGCCCCCAGGGGTGGTTTGTTCATCAAACGCGCCCGTCTTCTCTACGCAGGATCACGGTCAAACCGATAACGATGGCAACAAGGGCAGGGCCCCATGCCGCCGCGATCGGGTCGAGAACGCCTGCCGAGCCGGCCCGGTCAGCCATCTCCGTGATTACAAACACGACCAGGCCCAGGACGATTCCATAGACGATGGTCCACCCATAATGCCCTGTTCTTCGATAACCGGCGGTAAAGGCAAACGCAATCAGCAAAGCACCCACAAGAACGAACGGAACGGCATTGAGTTTTTGAAAACGCGTCTCCGCCGCCGCCCGGGCAAACGGGTCGGCGATTCCATTGCGCAGGGCCCGTCGCAGATCGAACCACGACATGTCCTCGGCCGTGCCCAGTTGCAGGCTCAGCTCCGATCCCGTTGCGGTGGTCGCCAGCGTCATTTCGGCAAAGGCGCGCGGCGCCCTGTCGATGTCGAGGATCATCCCGTCGGTGATCCGCCAGTGCCCCGGCTCGAGTTCGGCCATGCGCGCGTGGATGCGCGTGCCGGTCCCGCCTTCGGGCTGCTGGCGCAATATCGAAACGTCGCGTAGGCGCGTGCCGCCCTGGGTCACCGTGCGCGCATAGAGCATGTAGTCCCCATCCGTGCCCGTCTGGTTGAACCAGGTCTCCCGGTTCTGCACTCCATAGGCGCGCCCCCAACCGATCTGCGCCGCGTCGAGCTGCTGGTAGATCCTGATCGCAAAGCTGTCGACGACGGTCGTCACGATCACCCCTGAGACAATGATCATCAGGATCGGCCAGCGCATTGTCGACCAGATCGATCGCCCCGACGCGCTGATGATCACCATTTCGCGGTGCGAATGCAGATCGATCAGCCCCACGATGGCCCCGATCAGCACGGTCACCGGCAGCCCCAGAAGGCTCCAGCGCAGCGCGCTCAGAAAGGCCAGCCCTGTCGATGTCCACGGCCCGGCCAGTGCCGCTGTCTGGTTGAACCGTCCCG
Organism: Pelagibacterium sp.; assembly: GCF_965249125.1. Taxonomy (GTDB): domain Bacteria; phylum Pseudomonadota; class Alphaproteobacteria; order Rhizobiales; family Devosiaceae; genus Pelagibacterium. Next base: position 1,924,526 of record NZ_OZ252217.1, on the reverse strand, counting down.
TATCGAGAAATTCGACAAGCAGGATGATCCCGAAAAAGATGCCGACCACCAGCCCGATCCTGGCGGCGAGGCGGATGCAGACGACACGCCCAACCCTGTTCATCGCACCACCCTCCAGCGCGGAAAGATGAAGGCGCGTCGGCTCCGCAGCCACAACAGGCCGAGCGAGAACGCAAGGATCACGCTCGGCGCTATGAAATGGCGTCCCCCGCCGCCCGAAAACGCGCTCACCGCCTGCTCGGCGAACGCCACCAGCAGGATCACCAGTTCCATCGGCATGCGCCGCCGCCCGCGCCCGCCATCGGGATAGGCGCAGAACGCCGCCGCCAGCGCGCAGATGGCCAGCGCCCGCAGGGTGTCGGCAAACCGCTCGTTGAGCATCTTGATCTCTTCGCGCGTCGCGCTGCCTTGCATGACCTTGGCCATCAGCCCGAAACTGTCGGTCTGGGCCGCGTCCGTGGTGCGCGACGCCGCATCGATCAGGCTGGCAAGGCTGATATGGTATTGCGCGAACCGGATCTGGCTCAAACCCTGCCGCTCGGCGCTCTCGTACTGGATGGCGCCATTGTTGAGGATAAGCTGGTAGCCCGTCTCGTCCTGAAACACCGATGCGGTTTGCGCAAAATAGGTCCGCCGCGTTTCATTCGTCGTGTCGTCGAAGAAGAAATCGACAAGCGTTCCGTCCCGCCGCCGCGCCGAGATCGAGAACACCAGCCCATCCTCGATTTCCGTGAACCGCCCCGGCACCAGCGCCCGCCCGACCACATCGGCCGCGATCTCGGCCGACCAGTCCGCCGAGATCCGCCGCGAATGCGGCTCGATATAGTTGGTCACCAGCGTCACGATCGCCGCCCCGGCCAGCGTGAACGAGACGATCCCCCGCCACAATGCGCTGGTTCGTTGCCCGGCATGGATTGTGTGCAATTCGCGCGACGATTGCAGTGCCCGCAGCCCCCGCACCAGTCCGATGGCAAAGCACACATAAAGGATCGAGCGCGCAAAGGTCGGCGTCGTCAGCCCGCTCTGGCCCATCAGGGTGAGAAAATTCTGCCCCTTGGCCGAAACCAGGTCGAACAGCCGCAAAAGCTGCATCAGCCAGATCAGCGCGCCGCCCGCCGCGAAAATGGTAAGAGCCTGCGCAAAGAACTGGCTCTGCAGATATCGCGAAAGTCTGTCCAAGAAGGGAGTCCTGTGCCGGCGAGTCAGATGTGCTTTTACCCTGTTCGTGTGGCGGCAAAAAGCGCAGCGTGGCAACACAGGGCGTCAAATCATGGCTGCGCATTGACGGGACCGGCGCCCGCGGACAATGCTCGACCCATCCAGTCCGGCGAATCCTCGCCGGTTACGCCCCGCCAGCCAAGGTTGCCGCGCCCATGCCGCAAACGCTCTCGATCTCCCTTACCGAAAACCTGCCCAAATCCCCCTCCGCCATCGTCCTTTACGCCAATGGCGACGGCAAAATGGGCCCGGTGGCGTCAGGGCTCTGGAAGCGCACCGGCCTCGATTTCTCCCGCATCGCCAAAGCCACCGGCTTTTCCGGCCGCCCCGGCCACATGATCGACATTGCCGCTCCCACGGGCCTCGACTGCGACCGCCTTCTGGTGCTCGGTCGCGGCGCCGATGGGGAAGGGGACAATGACGTCGCCTGGGCCGACCGAGGTGGCTCGCTTTTCGCCAAGCTCGACGCCGCCGCCGTCTCCGATGCCGTAATCGTGCTCGATGAGGCGGGATTGACCCCGAATCTGGTCGGCGCACTTGGTGCCGGCGCCCGCCTGCGCTCCTATCGCTTCGAAAAATACCGCACCCGCCGCAAAAACGGCGCGACCCATCCAACCGCGCTGACCTTCGTGGTTGCCGAGGCATCGCGCATGCAGTCCGCGCATCAACGATGCCCTCGCCGTCGCCGACGGCACCATTCTCGCCCGCGATCTGGTCAACGAGCCCGCCAATCTGCTCGGCCCCTCCGACATCGCCGATGTCGCCAACACCCTGGCCGATCTCGGCCTGTCGGTCGAAGTGCTCGACGAAACGCAGATGAAAGCCCTCGGCATGGGCGCCATCCTGGCCGTAGGGCAGGGGTCGGTTCGCCCCCCGCGTCTCGTGGTCATGCAGTGGAACGGCGGCAAGAAGGGGCAGGCTCCCATAGCCTTTGTCGGCAAGGGCATCGTCTTCGATACCGGCGGCATTTCCATCAAGCCCGCCGCCTCGATGGAAAACATGAAGGGCGATATGGGCGGCGCCGCCGCCGTTCTCGGCCTCATGCAATCCCTCGCCGCCCGCAAGGCCAAACTCAACGCCGTCGGCATCCTGGCGCTCGCCGAAAACATGCCCGACGCCAACGCCTACCGCCCCGGCGACGTCATCACCGCCATGTCGGGCGAAACCATCGAGGTCATCTCCACCGACGCCGAGGGCCGTCTCGTTCTGGCCGATGCTCTCTGGTATTGCCAGGACCGGTTCAAGCCCAAGGCCATGTTCGACATCGCAACCCTGACCGGTGCCATCCGCATCGCGCTGGGCGAGGATTACGCCGGCGTCTTCACCAACACCGATTCCCTGGCCGCCAAACTCCAGCAGGCCGGCCGCGCCTCGGGCGAAAAAGTCTGGCACCTCCCCATCGGCCCCGCCTACGACAAACTCATCGAAAGCCGCTTCGCCGACATAAAAAACCAGGGCGGCCGCCTCGGCGGCGCATCCATCGCCGGCCAGTTCCTCTCCCATTTCGTGGGCGATGTCCCCTGGGCCCACATCGACATCGCCTCCACCGCCTTCGGCAAGGCCTCGACCGAGACGAACACCTCATGGGCAACGGGGTTCGGCGTGGCGTTGTTCGATCGGCTGATAAGGGATGGGTATGAGGACGGGGGTTAACGGATGGGTACCTCTAGCCAACATCGCCCCGCAGCGATCTTCATCCGAACCGGATTCGGACCATTTGGTCTACAGGCGCTTCTCGTAGCGCCAGACCTCGAGATTGAAGATGCCATCGGGCGTCGGGAGTCGGTTGGTCATCTGGCCCGCGCGCTTCCATCCATGTTTTTCATAGAATCGCGCAGCGCGCTCATTGCCGATGGCGCAGGCCAGCCACGCCGTCGTGAATTGGGACGCAGCGATCCGTCTTTCCCCGTCGGCAAGCAGTGCCGCTGCGGTGCCCGAACCTCTGGCCGCCGGCGCGACAAAGAGCTGATAAAGTTCATCCCGCTTGATCATGCATAGGCCGGACGGATTGCCCAATGGACCGGAAACCCGCGTAACCGCAAGATTGTCGATGAGCCGCTGCCGGAAACTCGCCGGCGTCCGATATCGCGACAGCTCAGCCGGCAGAATCGCAGCGTGCGCGTCCTGCCAGCCAGAGTGCCAGAGACCGACAAGATCTTCGATCTCGGCCATCTCCGCATTTCGCACGTCACCGGCCGGCGCAGCATCAAAGCGATCCCGTGGTGGGTTTTCGGAGTGTGGCATCGAAGGAACCTATCTGTATCCAGTATCATTCGCCGGCATACCGGCTTCCTGCACCTCTACAAGATAGCGCCACGCATCAGGACGCGAGCCATCAAGATCAGTGAACCCATAGATTTGCGCCAGTCCCCCGCTCGACAACGATCGGCCGTTCCAACGCATGCGTTCGTTGTCTGAGGCCAGTGCGGCGACGGCCCGACCCACGAAGCGAGGCGACTCGGAAATTACGAAATGTGGCACTTTGGCCGTGGCCTCGCGCCAATTGTCCTCACGAACACCGAACGACTCCAGCATCATCTCGGACCGCAGCCACCCGGGCGTCAATGACACCGCCGTTGCGCCATGCTTTTCCAGATCCTTCGCATGGGCCCACGCCATGCGGTTTGCTGAAACCTTGGCAAGATCGTAGAAGGGCGAGAGGCGATAGTGGTCGGCGTTATAGTCCGCAGTTCCATCGGTGATCTCGACAAGAAGACCGCCCGGTTGCTCGATCATCAGCGGCAGGGCGAAATGGGCGGTTACGAGGTGGGTATCGATCCCCAACCTGAGCAGCCGTAAACCGTTATCCAGATCATGGTCCCAGACCGGCTTGTCCCACTCGAACAGTTTTTCTCCGCCCCAGATGTCGTTGACGAGAATATCGAGACGGCCCTGTTCGTTCCGAATTCGTTCGATCAGCGTTTGGACCTGTTGTGGAACGAGATGGTCGACCTGGATCGCAATGCCCTTGCCGCCGGCCGCACTCACCAGTTCGGCCGTTTCCTCGATCGTTTCGGACGTGCGGCCATATTCGGATGGTTGCTCGCGAGTGGAGCGTCCCGTCACATACACAGTGGCACCGGCGGCTCCGAGTTCTGTTGCGATGCCGCGACCCGCGCCGCGTGTGGCCCCGGCGACCAACGCAACCTTTCCTGAAAGTGTCATTGCCGACCTCCCTTTGCTAGGCTGGCCTTCTCAGCGATTTGCATATATAAACAATCGTTCGGTTATTTATTGGAGTCAAGATGCCCCGTCAAAAAGCGCAGTCCGATGACCTTGTGCTGCGCCAGGCCCTGGACCTGATGTACGAACAGGGCCCCGAGATGCTCACTTTCGCCGCTCTTTCCAAACGATGTGGCCTCTCGGGCGCAACGCTCGTCCAGCGCTTTGGCAACAAGGCCATCCTCAAGCAAAAAGCCCTTATCATCGCCTGGGATCGGCTGGACGCTGATACCGCGCGCCTCGCCGGGTCAGTTCCCAGAACACCCGAAGGGGCAATCGAACTTCTCGTGGGGCTCACCGGACAATACGGTACCATCGATACCTATGCGGAAGGTCTGTTGATCCTGCGCGAGGATTTGCGCGACCCCCAGTTGCGGGCGCGCGGCGCCGCCTGGCGAGACCAACTCTGCGCCGTTCTTGATGCCTGCTTCGCGCAATCGGGCGTTCCCGCCGGCATCGGATTGCTTGCGGCAACACACTGGCAAGGCGCCTTGCTCTGGTGGGGTTTCGATCCAAAACAATCGGTGGAGCGCTATGTCGAACAAAGTCTCCGGGACTTTGTAGCCCTTATACTCGACACAGCAGCGGGTGCGTTTCGCGAAACAGTTCAAAGATAGTCAGCATACACCATCGTCCGATGCCCCATCCCCTAGCGCCCCGGCTCGCCCAATGCGATAACACCGCCATGACCGATCTCCTCTTCTACCACCTCGAAACCCGCCCGCTCGAATCCGTGCTGCCCATGCTGCTCGAAAAGACCATCGAGCGCGGCTGGCGGGCGGTGGTGGAGGTGGGCAGCGCCGAGCGGCTCGAAACCATCGATTCAGCGCTCTGGACCTATTCCGACGACAGCTTTCTGCCTCACGCCGTCGCGCGCGGGGAGGAAGCCGATGCGGTCCAGCCGGTGCTGCTGACCGGCGGCGATGAAAACCCCAACGGCGCCGCCATCCGCTTTTTCGTCGATCGCGCCACCCCGCGCCAGCTCGAGGGCTATGAGCGGCTGGTCTATATCTTCAACGGCCACGATCCCGACGCCGTCACCGAAGCGCGCGAGGTGTGGCGCACCCTCAAGCCGGTTTACGACCTCACCTATTGGCAACAGGACGGCGAGGGCCGCTGGAGCAAGAAAGCGTGATGGATTCCTCCTTCGAACCCAGGGTCAAGCACACCCCGCTTGAAGATTTCCTCGCCATCCTGCTCGGCACCCTGTTTGTCGGGCTCGGCGTCACTTTCTATTCCGAAGCCCAGATCACGACCGGCAGCACAGCCGGCCTGGCCCTGCTCGTGCAATACGCCACCGGCCTGCCGTTCGGCGCGGTGTTCTTCGTGGTCAATTTGCCGTTCTATATTCTGGCCTTCATGCGCATGGGCTGGCAGTTCACGCTCAAAACCTTCATCGCGGTGGGGCTCGTCTCGGTCTATCCCGCGCTGATGCCCAACTGGCTCAACATTTCGGGAATAAACCCGTTCTTTGCCGCCATTGCCGGCGGCGCCATGATGGGCATGGGCATTCTCGCCCTGTTCCGCCATCGCGCCAGCCTGGGCGGTGTCAATATCCTGGCGCTCTACCTGCAGGACAATCACAAGATCCCCGCCGGCTATGTGCAGTTCGGCATCGATTTTCTCATCCTGATCGCCGCCCTGTTCATCCTGCCCATCGACAGGGTGCTGCTCTCGCTGGTCGGCGCCGCCTTCATGAGCCTGGTCATCATTTTGAACCACAAGCCGGGGCGGTATATGGGTGTGAGCTAGAGCGTGTCCAGCAAAAGTGGAAACGGTTTTGCGGTTCGGACACGCGACAAAACAAGGGTTTAGAGCCGAGGATTTGATTCAATCAAATCCTGAACGGCTCTAGGTAGGCGGTCCACCACCTTGGTCATCCCGGGCGAAGACCCGGGATCCAGTAACCGGCAGCGCTGGAAAACTGGAAGTTCCCACTGTTCGCTTCCCCGGTGAAAACCGGGGCCCAGCAGCGTGGCCGTTTGCTCCGGCTTTCGCCGGAGCAGCGAAGGCGAGAAATCCGATTCTGCACAATTTGGAACCTCGGGTGCCGAAACGTAAAGGGCGGCCTCTCGCACCAGTCTCGATCCGTCCTATTCCACCCGCCCCAGTTTCTCCAGCTTGAGCTTGCGCATCATCTCGAAATGCTCGCGCACCGGCATGATGTCGGACACATAAAGTTCATAGAAAAAATCGACCCACTCATAGCACAGGATCACCTCGCGGCTTTCAAGGTCATAAAACGCGTTGACCTCGCCGCAATTTTCAGCGGTGATCTGCACCGGGTTGGGCAAAACGTAATTCTTGGCCACCCAGTCGGCATATTGCTCGAGCACCTGCGCCTGTTCCAGAAGCGCCTGTGCCTCGGCATATTGCCCGCGTGTGTCGCGATACTGGACAGTGACATTGGACGCCGGCGCGCCCTCGCGCTGATGTGGCTCGAGCACCATCGACCAGCCCCGTTCGGCGATCCGATAATCTTCAGCGCAGCTTTTCTGCCGATCGATGGGCAGGGAAATCCGCGTCGCATACTGGGTATGGCGGTCATAGTCGCTCCCCACCATCAGGCAGGCCATGGCATAGGAGCGCTGGATGTCGAGACTGTGTGCGCCGTAAAACGCCGAGTTGACGTAGCCGCGAGAGGGCCGGAAACTCTCCGAGTAAAGCCACCCTTCGATGGTGTCCTGCAGCCCGATCACGTCCGCCTCGGTGCCAGTATCGAGCATCAGAAGCGTTGCCAGCATGTCCACGGCATCTTCTTCGCGCCCCAGTACCGGCAGATCGAGCTGATCGACAAGCAGATGCCCGATCTCGTGCAGCATCGTGTGGCGGGTGTTGTTGAGCGCGAATTCGATGGCCGCATCGCGCTGCGCATTGGTCAATTGCTGGGCCGCCGCCGGCGCGACCCCCGCCAGCATCGCCAAAAGCGCCGCAATCACCCGTTTCGCCATGCTCGATCCTCGCCCCGCTTCGTCTTGAGCCACCTTAGCGCGGGGCATAAACCTGTTCCAGACAACTTGGCGCGGTTCGGTAAAGAAACCTCTCAGGCGTCCGCCTGCGCATCTTCGAGTTCCGCGCTCTTGTCCAGCCACTGGTCTTCGAGCGCCGCGATCTCGCCCTCGAATTTCGATTTCTCGATCCCCAGCGCAATCGCCTTGTCCGGATCGCCGGTATAAAGCGCCGGATCGTCGAGCTGCTTGTCGATCTTGGCCAGATCCTTGCGCTTCCACTCCAGTTTCTGCTCGATGGATTTGATTTCCTTGCGCAACGGCGCCAGCTCGGCCCGCTTTGCGGCTGCTTCCTGCCGCTCGCGCTTGCGGTCCGATGCCGAACCGCCCCCGCCAGTCCCGCTCGCCCCGTTTGCGGTGAGGCTCTTCTGATATCCGTCCAGATCGTCCTCGAACTCGGCAATCGTGCCGTTCTCGGCAATCCACAGCGTATCGCAGGTCGCTTCGATAAGATGGCGGTCGTGCGAGATGATCAGCACGGCGCCCTTGTAGTCGTTGAGCGCATGGACCAGCGCGTCGCGGCTGTCGATGTCGAGATGGTTGGTCGGCTCGTCCAGCACCAGCATGCCCGGCCCGCCAAACGTGATGATCCCCATCAAAAGCCGCGCCCGCTCGCCACCCGAAAGGTTTTTCGCTTTCGTGTCCATTCGCGTCGTCGAAAGCCCCATCTGCGCCACCCGCGCCCGGCGTTTGGCCTCGCTTTCGAGCGGCATCAGCTCGATCACATGCTCATAGGGCGTCTGCTCGGGCTTGAGGTGATCGAGCTGGTGCTGGGCGAAATAGGCGACCTCGAGCGTTTTCGCCCGCAGCATCTGCCCGCCCATCGGCTTGAGTTCGCCCGAAAGCAGTTTGGCAAATGTCGATTTGCCGTTCCCGTTCGGCCCGATCAGCGCAATCCGGTCGTCCGGATCGATCCGGTTGGTGATCCGGTTCAGAATAACCGTCTCCCCATACCCCACCGACACATTGTCGAAGGTGATCATCGGCGTGGCGGGCGATTTCTTGGGCTGCTGGAAGCTGAACGGCGCCGCATATTCATCAAACAGCGCCTCGGGCGGCCGCAGCTTGGCGATTGCCTTGACCCGGCTCTGGGCCTGCTTGGCCTTGGTCGCCTTGGCCTTGAACCGGTCCACGAATTTCTGCATGTGCTCGATCTGGGCGAGCGTTTTCTCCCGCGCCTTATTCTGCAGCTCCATCTGCATGCGGCGCGTTTCCTCGAAGGTGTCGTAAGCGCCCTTGTAAAAGGTCAGCTTGCCGCGCTCGAGATGGACGATCGAATTGACCGCCTTGTTGAGCAGATCCCTGTCGTGGGAAATCATGAAGACCGTATAGGGGTAGGTCGCCAGATATTTCTCCAGCCACAGCGTGCCTTCGAGGTCGAGATAGTTGGTCGGTTCGTCCAGAAGCAGAAGGTCGGGCTGGGAAAACAGCACCCCCGCCAGCGCCACGCGCATCCGCCAGCCGCCCGAAAGCTCGCTGCACGGCCCGTTCTGGCGCTCGAGGGAAAATCCCAGACCCTTCAGGATCGCGCTGGCCCGCGCTTCCGCCGTATGCGCATCGATATCGGCCAGCCGCGTGTGAATCTCGGCGATCCTGTGCGGATCATGCGCCGTGTCGGCCTCCTCGAGCAACGCGGTGCGCTCCTTGTCTGCCGACAGCACCATGTCGAGCACGCTCATCTCGCTGGCCGGCGCTTCCTGCGCCACCGCCCCGATCCGCGCCCGCTTGCTCAATTCGATCGATCCCTGCTCGGGCCCGATAAACCCCTGGATCAACTGAAACAGCGTCGTCTTGCCCGACCCGTTCTTACCCACGAACCCGGTCTTGGCCCCCGTGGGCAACGTCACCGACGCCCCCTCGAACAGGGGACGCCCGGCAATCTTGTAATGAAGGTTGGTAATCGTAAGCATGATGGCGCGGTGAGTAACCTTGACTGTCGGTCGGCGCAAGTGGTGCGCGCGCAGGGCAGGTGCGTGCCATGCACGCCACCAAGCCGTCTTGCCACCGCCATAACCTGACGCTAAAAGGCCCCACTTCCTCCGATCCATTCCCATAAGGACCAGACAACAATGGCCATTCAGCGCACGTTTTCGATCATCAAGCCCGACGCCACCAAGCGCAACCTCACCGGCAAGATCATCTCCAAATTCGAGGATGCCGGCCTGCGCATCGTCGCCTCCAAGCGCATTCAGATGACCCGCGAACAGGCCGAAGGCTTCTACGCCGTCCACAAGGAACGCCCCTTCTTCGGCGAACTGGTCGATTTCATGATTTCCGGCCCCGTCGTCGTCCAGGTTCTCGAAGGTGAAGACGCCATCGCCAGGAACCGTGAAGTCATGGGCGCCACCAACCCCGAAAACGCCGACGCCGGCACCATCCGCAAGGAATTCGCCCTCTCGGTCGGCGAAAATTCCGTCCACGGCTCGGACGCGCCGGAAACCGCCGCCGAAGAAATCAAGTTCTTCTTCTCTGACGACGAGATCGTTGGCTAACCAAAAGCCTGCGGCGAGAGTCGTACGGCGGCAGGTTCGCACCGATATCATGGACGCCGCGTTCTTGGGGACGCGGCGTCTTTTTTTTGCGAGTTGCATCACCGCACCGATAGCCCATAAGCTGCACAGCGAGTCCGGGTGTTTGTGAACCGGGCGGCAAAGAGGCCAAAACGATTGCCGCCACGGGTCCCGCCGAAAGGTTGGAAGCATATCCCCGGAACCAAGCTTGCGGCTGCGTGCCCACCCTCGGGTGAGCGCGCTCTGCCTTTATGGAAAGGCGCGGTTGATGGGGAGCATACACGGCTACGCATTGCGCATAGCAATGCTTGTCCTTGTATCGGCGTTTGCGTTCGGCGCCATTGCCGCAGTGGCGATCGTTCGATTGCAGGATGCGGACCCCGGCGGCACGGAACCCGGTGTGGCCGAATTTGTCGCCGAGCCGATGGTTGCCCCCCAGGTCACCGCCGCAGAGCCGGAGGCCGAAGCCCTTGTGGCTGAAATCGTCGCCGCCGAACCCGTGGCAGAACCGCCGGTGACCCGGGTCGCTGCCATCGAACCGGCCCCCGAACCTCCCGCGCCACAGATTGCCGCTGAGCCGGACCCGGAGCCCCTGATCGCCGCACCGGTCGCCGAAACCCCGCCATCCCCCACCCACCAGGAGATGATACGCCAGTCTTTCGTCAGCTTCATGCCCGAGCCGACACCGCAACCTGCCGCTCCCGGTCCCGAACCGGCGGCGTCGGAGTCTGGCGTTCCCCAATGGCTCGATCTGCCCGGCATGACGCCAACCCTTGAAGGGTTGCAGCCCGAAATCGTGGAGGTTGCCCTGGCCGACGCCGCCCCGGAAGGGCCCGAGGCAACACCGGAGCCGGCCCCCGAGCTGGTGCCCGAAATTACCGCCACGCCTGATGAAAACTGCGATACCGCGAGCGCCGACTGGGCGATGTTTCTTTTCGAGAACACCAATTTGGGCAATTGGGGCCGGGTCCCCAATGTGCGTGTCGTTTCGATGGGCTTTTGCGCCGATACGCGCCAGGCCGTGGAAAGCCGCATGCAAGCCGATGCCCGGCTCGCTGCGTTGCGTGGCGCGGCGGCCGGCGACCAGCTGGTCTCGCTGGCCCTCCAGCGCGCGGCGCGCGGGCCCGAGGATGTTTTCGCGATGGCCACCGAAGGGGCCGTGCTCAACGTTTACGTCTATTGAGACACGAGGGGCCGGGAGAGCTTCCTATCGCGCCTCGATTGCCTTGACCCGGTCGCGCGCCATTCCGTGTCGGTCGAGCAGCCGGTCGACATCGCTGCGCTCCAGTCCGATATCGCGCAACTGCCAGTCTGCCATCTGGGCCAGTTGGACCATTCCCCGCCGCCGTTGGGCATGCGCCCGCCGGTCGGCCCACCAGCCCGAGACCACCAGCTTGAGGTAACGCCATACAGTGGCGCGATACCGCAGCCGTTCCACGAAGTCGTCCCGTTCAAATAGATCGTTCCGTTCAAATAGGGTCATCGGTCGTCTCCTTGTGCGATGACGCCATCATGGATCGGCCCGATGAATTGATCTAACGAATGTTTTTTGTTAAACTCATCGAAATTACTGATGAAAGGAAATCGCAGTGTTTTCGCTCGATCCGGACTTTCTGCGCACCTTTCTGGCCATTTCCGAAACCGGCAGTTTCGGCGCCGCCGGCGAGAAGGTGAACAAGACCCAGTCCACGGTATCCGCTCAGATGAAACGCCTTGAGGAGATCGTTGGTGTGCCGCTTTTTGAAAGGGAAGGGCGGCGCAACGTCCTCACGCTGGACGGACTGAAACTGCTCGAATACGCGGCCTCCATGGTGCGGCTCAACGATGAAGCACTGCGCGCATTTCAGCCCGTCGAAATGAGTGGCAATCTGCGCCTTGGCGCTATCGATGAATACGCGCAGGCCTTCATGCCGGGCACCTTGCGCACTTTCGGCGCGGCCCATCCCGCCGTTCAGGTGGAAGTTATCACGGGCTCGACAGCGCAATTGCGAGACATGCTGGCCGAAGGCGAACTCGATGCCGCCATAATTTCCTGTCGCGCCGGCGATAGCGAAATGGAAATGCTGCGCGCCGACCGGCTGCACTGGATCGGCGGGGAAGGCACATCGGCCCATTTCGCAGATCCGCTGCCGTTCTGCGCATGGTCGGTAGGATGCTCGTGGCGGGAAATGGCCTCCGCCGCGCTGGCCCGCGATGGCAGGGATTGGCGGCTGGCCGTCGCGACCTCGAACGCGGCCCTTATCGGGCTCACGGTCCGTGACGGGCTCGGCGTCGCCGTCGCTCCCTCATGGTTCGTCAGTCCCGGCCTGCGTATCCTTGAGGAAATGGATGCCCGCTACCCGCTGGGCATCGCGGAGATCGGCATCAAGCGCAGCACCTCCGCTGCCAATCCTATGCTGGACGCCTTTATCGCCCATGTGAAATCGGAGCTGAGTTCACCTGCTCTTGCTGCCTGACTCGACCTCGGCCTTGGCCTGTTCGATCGAGCGGGCCAGTTCATCGATTTTGTCGGCAAATTTTTCTTCAGCCACTTCGCTGCTGTTCATCCAGCTCGAATAGCGCTCAAGGAGTGGCACGAAGGCGGCAACGTCCTCGGCGGTCCAGCTGCTGAAAAATTCTCCCAGCAACAGCCATTTGTAGCCTCGAACCGCATCGATCACAGCTTCGCCGGCAGGGGTCAGCTCAAGAATCGTGCGTCGTGCGTCCCGCTGCGATACCGCGCGGCGGGCATAGCCGGAATTGACCATTTCCGCCACCAGCCGGCTGGCCCGCGACGGGTCGATGTACAGCCGCTCGGCAACGGTTGAAACCATTGTCTCGTCATCGGCGTTGGGGTCGGAAGGAAGGGAAGGGTTGGCAATAGCGAACAACACGTCGATCTGCGCCATATCCAGATCGAGACCCAGCGCGCGTGTCGCCCGGTGCCCAAGTTCGCGCTTGTGCATCTGGCGGCGCCAGTTCTGAACCACATTGTCTATGCGGATCAGGGCGTCTGCCAGATCGGCATTCTTGCCGCTTCTGGTCAAAAGGCCCCGCAATGTGTCTTGTCGTGTCGGCATGGGAGATGATCCTTAAATACATGCCAAAAGCAATTGCATGCTATTGACATGTAATTGCTTCAGGCAGATATATCAAGCTCAATAGCGCGCTGTCGGGGGCGGTTGGCACCATTTTGCCCGTTTTCCAGGCGCGGAAAAACTTGGAGCAATCAGCGCGACCCGAGAGGGCGCGCGTAGAAATGCTCTGATTGTCCGGAGTTAGACATGTCGCAACCCGCACCAGCTGTGCCACAGGTTTCCGATCCCAATATCAAGCTGGTTATCGGCGCGGTCGTCGCGACGCTGTTGCTGGCCTCGCTGGGCCAGACCATCATCACGACAGCGCTTCCCATCATCGTTGCCGATCTTGGCGGCATTGAACACATTTCCTGGGCCATCACCGGCTATCTGCTTGCCGCGACGGTTGCTGCGCCGGTGTTCGGCAAGCTGGGCGATATGTATGGCCGCAAGCTCATGCTGCAATCGGGCATCGGCATTTTCCTCGCCGGTTCGGTTCTGGCCGCGCTTTCGGTCGATCTCAACATGTTGGTGTTCTGCCGCTTTGTTCAGGGCATCGGCGGGGGCGGACTGATCGTCACCGCCATGGCCGCTATTGGCGACGTGCTTCCGCCGCGCGAGCGCGGCAAGGCCCAGGGCTTCCTTGGCGCCGCCTTTGGCCTGTCCACCGTTGTCGGCCCTTTGCTCGGCGGCGTGATCGTTGAGGCCCTCTCCTGGCGTTGGCTGTTCTTTGTCAACATCCCCGTCGGCATCGTGGCCTTCGCCGTCATCGCCATCGCCTTTGAAAGCCGTACAAAGAGCCACAAGCGCAAGATCGACTATGCCGGCGCTGCATTGCTCACCACGGCGCTCTCGGCGCTGGTCATCTATACAAGCATCGGTGGCACCATCCTGCCATGGCTTGCGCCGCAGGCCCTCATCCTGCCCGCCATTGGCGCGGTGGCCCTTGTCGCCTTTGTCTTTGTCGAGTCGCGTGCCGCCGAACCGATCCTGCCGCTCTATCTGTTCCGCAACAACGCGTTCCGCGTCTCCAACGCAGTGGGTTTTATCGTCGGTACGGCCATGTTCGGCACCATCACCTACATGCCCTCCTACCTGCTGATCGTTCAGGGTTTCGCTCCGACCCAGGCGGGTCTTGCACTGTTGCCCATGATGATCGGACTTATTGGATCCTCGACCCTTTCGGGCATCTTCATCGCCCGCACCGGTCGCTACAAGATGCTGCCCATCATCTCGACAGCTATCCTCGCCATCGGTTCATTGCTGCTCGGCACGCTCGGCGTCGATACCCCGTTCCTCCTCGTCATGGTCTACATGCTGCTGGTCGGTCTCGGCATCGGCCCAGTCATGAGCGTCGGCGTCACCGCCATCCAGAACGCGGTGCCCCACACCGTTCTCGGTGTGGCAACCGCCAGCGCCCAGATGTTCCGCCAGATCGGCGGTTCGCTCGGCGTCGCGGTATTGGGCGCCATCTTTGCAAACCGGCTGGCCTTTGAAACCGCCGCTATCGGACATCCCGAAGGCACGGCGGCGTTCAGCAGCGCGGCGCTCGCCGCAATGCCCGCCGCCGAGCAGGTTACGGTTCTGCAGGCCTACGTTTCGGCCCTCCATCCAATCTATTGGGTCGCCGCCGCCGCCGCTGCGGTCGCCAGCATCATCGGCTGGCTCCTCATCGAAATCCCCCTCTCGGATCGCAAGCCGGGCCCTGACATCGATACCGATGCCGAACCGCAGGCAGCCGAATAAGATTCTGCATCAGGCACTTAACCCAATTTCCCGATTCAATCCCGCAATGGATTGAATCGGGACCTGAGCCTTCGCTCCCCCTCCGTCATCCCGGACTTGATCCGGGATCCAGTACCCCCAGCGCCAACCGGACTGGACGTCGCCTCTCCCTCGCTTCCCCGGCGAAAGCCGGGGCCCATGAGAGCCGCATCAAACGCCGGTGCCTCGGCTCGCGCTGCTGGACCCCGGCTTTCGCCGGGGAAGCGCAAGGTGAAAAGGCAATTCCGTGCAGATTTTAACTGCCCTCAAAAGCGCGCCCGCAGCGTCAGCCCGATATCGTGGCTCTCATAGTCGTAAAACACATTGTCCGACCAGCTGTTGGTGTACTCGTAATAGATCGATGGCATCAGCGGCCCGATCGTGATGTCGCGATGGCTCGCCTCGATCCGTCCCGTCGCAAACCGGTCCACCTGGTCCTCGAGCTGGAACGGGGCAGGGCGCCAATGCCAGCGCTGCCCGATGGTCCCCTCGACCCCCAAAGCCAATCCGTTGTCCAACAGCGTATCCACCCGCGCCCGCAGCGTCCCCACCAGCGTGCGCAGCGAGTCATCGTCGGTATGGTTGTAAACCGCCCGCGCCGTCGTCGTGACGTTCGTGCTGGACGACAGTGATGTCGAATACGATACCGCTCCATCGGCCAACAGCCCCGACCGTCCAGGATCGAGCGGCCTGTCCACCGCCGCAAGCCTCAGATCGAACGCCAGCCGTTGCGAAGCATCGAGCGGCAAAGACAGGCCCGAGCGTACACCTGCTTCGGTTCGCTCCAGCCCATCGTCCGCGAACCCGAGTGTTGCATAGGGTGCAACCACCGCCTGCGCCGTCTCCCCGATCCTAAACGTCACCGGCAATTCTGCCGTAAAGCTGGGCTCGAATACCTCATCGGCCGTTGAAAATCGTATGTCGGTCCGCAACACACCCGAAACGCTCACCGCCTGGTTGCGCGCCAGTTCCACCGCCATCGATCCCCCAAGGCTGAACAAGACACCCCGCTGGCCACGTGCGTCCTCGGGAATCTGCCCCGGCCCCCACACCCCGCCATCTATGGTGTCCTCCCCGGTCTGCCGGTTCACATTGGTCGACGGCGCCATCGTGAAATAGCCGCTGAACACCGGTCGCCCCTGCGATTGCGCGTTCTGGAGCATCTGCGAAACCACATCGCGCTCCGGCCCCTCGGGCAGGATCGCTTGCAACGAACCCAGCCGCGCCGCCGCCATATCCCTTTGCCCCAGATCGGAATAGCACCGATGCGCGACGAGATAGGGCGGCACGAAAAACGGCACCGCCCCGATCACCAGATCGGCCAGCACCACCGCCTCCGCGCATTCGCCATTGAGCGCATGCCGCACCGAAGCCGCATAGGCCGCCATCACATCGCCTTGACCCGCCCCGGCGTCCAGTTGCGCCGCAATAGCATCGGCCCGCGCCCAGTCGCGCGCCCCGATCGCCTCGTCGAGCGAAGCCAGCGAGGCCGTCTGCGCATAGGCGCCCGTCACCGGCCCGAACAGCGCCACCCCGGCCAGCAGCCCGACTGCAAGAATTTTGGAAAAACTCATGAGAGCCCCATTCTTCGCCCCCTTGGGCGTACGCATTACAAAGTCAGGGAGGCGGCACCGGGAATCGCGACGAACCAGTAAACCCGGAGCCGTCAAAAGACGGCTCCGAAGCTCCCCAGCGGGCAACTACCTGCGGGCACCCACCAGAGCACCTGCAGTCGCTCCGTTTGCGGTCTGGCCCCGTATGAGGCCGGCCATTTCAGCGGCGCCGGGGCCGTAGAACTGCCCGTCTACGCGGTTGGTCGAGGTAAAGGCGCCTTGGGTGGATAGATTTCCCGTAAATCCAGCGCCCTGAACAACGCCGCTCCCTT
The DNA here is from genome assembly GCF_965249125.1 of Pelagibacterium sp. Lineage (GTDB taxonomy): Bacteria > Pseudomonadota > Alphaproteobacteria > Rhizobiales > Devosiaceae > Pelagibacterium. The sequence goes on along the minus strand of NZ_OZ252217.1, from coordinate 1,907,863 downwards.
GCCCGAGAGGAATATTGCCCTGCCCATTATAGAGGTCCATGCTGTAACTGCGGGCATCGAAATTAACCCCGGCGGCAAACTGTCCGCCCTCGCTATTCCCGGCTGAGTCGGCAACTGACCAAAGTCCCTGATAATTGGCACTCTGTATCGGCATGCTATTCGGCGTCGTAGGCTGACCGTTCAGGACGACTACACTTTGCTGGCTGACGACATTATCTGAAACGAGCGCCGCGGTTGCGTATTGGCCATCAAGTATTGCTGCACCGGAGCGGTAGCTTGGGTAGGTGTAAACATCGATACCATTCACGGAATCGTTGGGAACGCCGCTACCGCTAAAGTTGTAGGTAGCGTTACCCACCTGTACCGTCGCATTTTGGGGCGTTCCGCTGATCGTTCCCGTTCCTGTTTGCGTGGTGGAGCCACCGGGTGTGATCCGCAACGCAGAGTAGGTCAACGGTGATGTCTCGGGCGGCGTCGGCGCGGTGCTTGAACACCCGCTCACCGCCAGCGCCGCGGCAGCGGCGGAAAGAGCGAAGAGTTTTGTTTTCACGGGGGGTACCCTCCTTGGTGGTCATGGTCGAGTGAGCCCCCGCTCTCGGGTCGACAATGCGGCCCGAATGTGATGGTTCCGGAACAGCCGCCTTTGCAAAACCAGGTGTTGCAACTTGGTCGCGGGCGGCTGACACGACGGCCAACACGCCCTACTATGGCCATCTCCACAATGAACCTGACCTGAATGACCAAGCCACTCGTCCTCCGCACCGCCCGCACCGTCTGCCCCCACGATTGCCCGTCCACTTGCGCGCTCGACGTCGAGGTGCTGGAGACCGGCACCATCGGCCGCGTGCGCGGCGCCAAGGACGATCCCTATACGGCGGGCGTGATCTGCGAGAAGGTCGCCCGCTACGCCGAGCGCGCCAACCACCCCGACCGCGTGCTCCATCCCCTGCGCCGCACCGGCCCCAAGGGCTCGGGCCAATTCGCCCGCATCTCCTGGGATGAAGCCCTCGACGAGATCGGCGCCCGCTTCCTTGAGATCGAAGCCGAACACGGTCCCCAATCGATCTGGCCCTACTACTACGCCGGCACCATGGGCCACGTTCACCGCGACGGCATAAACCGCCTGCGCAACGCCAAGGGCTATTCCGAGCAATACGACACGATCTGCGTCATGATCTCGTGGACCGGCTATATCGCCGGCACCGGGCTGTTGACCGGCCCCAATCCCGAGCAGATGGCCGAGAGCGATTGCGTAATCATCTGGGGCACCAATCCGGTCAACACCCAGATCAACGTGATGACCCACGCCATCCGCGCCCGGCGCGAGCGCGGCGCCAAGCTCGTCGTTGTCGATATCTACCGCACCGCGACCATGGAGCAGGCCGATATGGCGCTCCTCATCCGCCCCGGCACCGATGGCGCGCTGGCGCTCGCCGTCATGCATGTCCTCCTGCGCGACGATCTCGCCGACCGCGATTTTCTCAAGTCCCATACGGACTTCGATTCCGATCTTGAATCACATCTTGCGGCCAAAACCCCGCAATGGGCGGCCGAAATCACCGGCCTCACCCCCGCCGAAATCGAAGCCTTCGCCCATCTGGTCGGGCAAAACCCGCGCGCCTATTTCCGCCTCGGCTATGGCTTTTCCCGCCAGCGCAACGGCGCGCTCAACATGCACGCCGCGCTTTCGATCCCCACCGTGCTCGGTTCATGGAAATATCGCGGCGGCGGCGCCTTCCATTCAAATTCGGGCACCTGGGGCCTCGATAAATCCCAGATCACCGGCGCGTCCCTCAAAAAATCCCCAGTGCGCGAACTCGATATGTGCAGGATCGGCCCCATCCTCACCGGCGATGCCGCAGCGCTCGAAAACGGCCCCCCGGTCAAGGCGCTCCTGATCCAGAACACCAACCCCATGGTCGTCACCCCCGATCATGCGCTGACCCGCCAGGGTTTCGCGCGCGAGGATCTGTTCACCGTCGTCCACGAACAGTTCATGACCGAAACCGCCCAGATGGCCGATATCGTTCTGCCCGCCACCATGTTTGTCGAACACAACGACTATTACACCCGCGGCGGCCACACCCGTGTGCTCTACGGCCCCAAGATCGTCGACGCCCCGGGCGAGGCCATGCCCAATCATTTCGTCATCAACGAAATCGCCAAACGGGTAGGGGCGCCCGAGGCTGTCACCGAAAAGACCGACAGGGAACTGGTCGCCGAAACCTTCTCGCGCTCCGGCTATGGCGATCTCGACGCAATCGAAGCCAATTCCGGCTTTGTCGACCGCGCTTTGCCCGACGAAAAATCGCGCTATGCCGATGGCTTTGCCTGGCCGGACGGCAAATTCCGCTTCAAGCCCGATTGGGAAGCCACCCGCATCAAGCGGGGCGTCAACTGGGTCTGCGATCCCTCCGAAATGCCCAAGATGGTCGATTTCGTGAACTGGAACGAGCCGACCTCCGAGGCCGTCCCGTTCCGCCTGACCACCTCGCCGGCCCGCACCTTTCTCAATTCAACATTCGGGGAAACTCCCGGAAGCCAGAAGCGCGAAGGAACCCCGTCCTTGCTCATGCACCCCTCTGATGCCGCAGCGCTCGCCCTCGAAGATGGCGCCCCGGTTACCATCGGCAATCATCGCGGCTCGGTCGAGCTGACCCTGCGCCTGTTCGATGGGCTGCGCACCGGCGTCGTCGTCGCCGAGGGCCTCCACCCCAACAAGGCGCATAGAAAGGGCAGGGGCATCAACACCCTGATCGGCTCCGATCCGGTCAAACCGTTCGGTGGTGCCGCCTTCCACGATGCCGCAATCTGGGTCCGGGCGTCGGTCGCATGACATCCATCGCCCCCGCATCCCGCCCGCGCATCGCCGCCATCGACATCGCACGCGGCGTCGCCATCGTCGCGATGGTCATCTACCATTTCGCATGGGATCTGGCCTTTCTGGGGTTCGTCGATTTCGACCCCACCCAGTCGCTCCCCTGGGTGATCTTCCAGAAATCCATCGTCGGCACCTTCATTTTTTTGACCGGCGTGTCCCTCGCCCTCGGTCATGGGCAAACCATCCGCTGGCGCCCCTTCTGGCGTCGCTTCGCCATCATCCTCGGCGCTGCGCTCCTCATCACCGTGGGCACCTACGCCTTTAATCCATCCACCTTCGTCTATTTCGGCGTGCTGCACGCCATAGCCCTGTTTTCTCTCATGGGCCTGGCCTTCCTCTCGGCGCCGCTGGTTCTGATCCTTGCGCTGGCCGTCATCCTCATCGGCCTGCAACTGTTCATCCAAAGCCCGCTGTTCGGCGAAAAGCTCTGGTCCTGGATCGGCCTTTGGGACGCGCCCCCGCCCACTGAAGATCTGGTCCCCGTCTTCCCCTGGTTCGGCGTCGCCCTTCTCGGCATCGCTGCCACCCGCTGGGCCATCAACACAAGAGTGCGATCGGGAAAAGTTGCAGACGTTTCCGGTTCGGTCGCGCGACCCGAAAATGACATGGATCCCTCCGAGGCATCCAGCCTCACCGACCGCCTCGCCCAATTCAAGGGCACCTCAGCGCCCTCCCGCGCCATGTCAAAAGTCGGCCGCTGGAGCCTCGTCATCTACGTCCTGCACCAGCCCATCCTCATCGGCACCCTGATGGGCATAGCCTCGCTCACCGGCATCAGCGAAACCCGCCGCGCCGAAAACTTCCTTTCAAGCTGCCAGGCAAGCTGCACCCAATCCGCCCCCGATGCCGCCTACTGCACAGCCTACTGCGCCTGCACTTTGAACAGCATCGAAGCCGACAACCTCTGGCCCCTCCTCGAATCCCCCCAGCGCACCCCCGACCAGGACATCGCGCTATCCGACCTCACCAACCAATGCGCCGCGCAAGTGCTCGATGAAATGCTACTGGTGCCTAAGGCGGAGTAGGGGGGGACGGACACCACATCCCCAACCCCGCGTCATCCTCGGGCTTGACCCGGGAATCCGCTACGCGGCCGCGCGCACGGAAGATGTGGGACGAGCCAGCACCTCAAAATCCTCTCGCCCTCTATCCGGGAGTGAACACAACGCGCCCCCATCCCCACCGCCGTCATCCCGGGCGAAGACCCGGGACCCAGTACCCCCAGCGTTCCGGCCCAGCCGTAGCCGACCCCATTGTCACATCCCACGCTCAAAACCGAGCAAATCCGCGCTCCACCCGTTGCTGTCCCGGCTTTGAGCTGGGACACATCAGCCGTTCGAGCATCCGAGGCGTTGTGGTCCGAAAGCAGTTTGCTGCGATCAACAACTCCGATCTTTTTTGGGCGTTATTGGTAGGGGCTCCAACTCACTCTCAGACCGTAGTCCATTCAACCATTGCGTGATTTTCTGAAGTCGCCCCACGACTTGCGCTCGTGCCATATTGGCTGCGAGAGCAGCATTCTTAAAGTCATTGGCGGTCCACACCTCGGCGCCAACATCAACCAACACCACCCCTACCCATAAATCCCCCAGAAAAAATACACAGTCAGTCCCACCCCATACACAATCACAAACCCCCGGATCACCTTGGCCGGCACCAGATGGGAAAAATACGCCGCCGCGAACCCGCCCACCATCGCCCCCGCCAGCGCCACGCTGCCCTCGGCCCAGGCGATCGATCCGGTCGCTGCGAACCGCAGCACCGCCACCACCGAAACCACCGCCGAGATCAGAAGTTTGAGCCCGTTCATCGCATGGACGTCCTCGAATCCGGCCAGCGCCAGCCAGGCCAGCAGCACGATCCCCAATCCCGCGTTGAAGAACCCGCCGTAAAAGCTGATCGCCAGCAGCAGCACCGACAGCCCGATGGCGCCGGCCCGCACAGCATGCCGGGAGCCGTTCGAGCGCGCCGCAAAGAACCGGTTGATCCGCTGTCCGAAAATATAGATCGCCACGGCAAACGCCATCAGCCAGGGAATGATGACGGCGAAGGTTTCGTCCGAAATCCGCATCAGCGCCTCGGCGCCCAGAAATCCCCCCACCAGTCCCAGCGTGCTATAAAGCGCCAGCCGCCCCTTGTGCGGCGCGATATGCCGCCAGTAGCCGATCGTTCCGGTCACATAGCCGGGCAGGCACGCATAGGTGTTCGACGCGTTGGCGAGCACCGGAGGCACCCCGGCGAACAACAGCGCCGGAAAAATCACGAAAGAGCCGCCACCGGCGAGCGAATTTATCATCCCGCCGACCAGGCCGGCGGCGAACAGCAACATATACGTCAATTTTGGGATTCCCACATACCCGCAATGTTGGACAATTTGCGGTCACCGAGAGCACAAGTCCATACATTTTGACGCCATTGTTGCCCATGTTGACAAAGCGTCGCGGCGTACCTATCTGAGCATTCGGTTGAAGCGCCTGCCGTCCGCAAGGGCATATGCCCTACGGTGAAGTCTTCCACGCCAACCCGGTTTTCCGGGCCGCGCGAACCAGCAAACATCGTCCTAACCCATTGGCGGTGCTTGGCAATGCGGACTCCCAAGACAAAAAATTCCGCCGTGGAGACCATGACGATGCGCAAACCTGCATCCCATCTGACCACGACCGAACTCAAGACCGAGGCGCGCCAGTATCGTGCCGCCCAGCTCGACGCCGGTCGATCGATAACCCAATCGCAAGCCCTTGAAATGGTTGCGAGATTTCACGGATTCCGCGACTGGAACACCGCCGCCGGCGTGCTTCCCGTCACCCGCGGCCCGGCCTATGCCGTCAGCCAGCAGGTCTCCGGAACCTATCTCAAGCAGCCCTTCACCGGCACCATCATCGGCGTCAAGGCGCTGGGGGCAGGGGAGATGTTCCGCCTGACCATCCAGTTCGACGAGCCGGTCGATGTCGTTGCTTTCGATAGCTTTTCCGCCTTCCGGCACCGCGTCGATGCAACGGTGAACCGTGACGGAATCTCGCCCTCGCGCACCAGCGACGGCCAGCCGCACATGGTTCTCGCCCACGCCTGAATCCGACCGGGGCGTTCCCAGCGCCCCGGTTTTTTCCGGCCGGGCCTTGCATTCATCGGCAAATTACGATGATCTGCTGTCCAACACCTGAAATCAGAAGATTGGAGTCCTCATGACCGAGCAGACCAAACCCATCGATCTCTATTATTTTCCCACGCCCAACGGGCATAAGGTCTCGATAATGCTTGAGGAATTGGGCATTCCCTACACTGTTCACCCAATCCATATCGGCAAGGGCGATCAGTTCCGCCCGGACTTCCTGGCCATTTCGCCCAACAACAAGATTCCCGCAATTCTCGACCCCGAAGGCCCCGGCGGCGCGCCGATTTCCGTCTTTGAATCCGGCGCGATCCTCAAGTATCTCGCTGAAAAGTTCGACCGGTTTTATCCCCGTGACCCGCGCGCCAGGGTAGAAGTGGACGAGTGGTTGTTCTGGCAGATGGGTGGTTTTGGCCCGATGCTCGGTCAGAACCATCATTTCAAACAATATGCGCCTGAAAAAATTCAATATGCGATTGATCGCTACGTAAACGAAACGCACCGTCTCTATGGCGTGCTCAACAAGCAACTCGAGGGCCAGGACTACATCGCCGGTGACTATTCCATTGCCGACATGGCTTCTTTGAGCTGGTCGCTGGGTTGGGAAAAGCAGGGGATGGACATAAGTGAATTCCCCAATGTGGCCACCTGGCAGCAGCGCCTAAAGGCGCGCCCGGCCGTCGAGCGCGGCCTGGCCGTCAAGCTCCCCGAGGATCAGCAGATGAACCTTGCCGATGACAAGGAGGCGCAGAAAGTGCTTTTTAATCAACGCGCTAAATAACTAAAAAAGGCGGCGCCACGGGACGCCGCCTTTTTCTAACCTCGCGGGGCCAATTACCAGCCGTTGCGGTCGAACCAGGTATCGACCTCTTTCCGTGCCTCGTCTTTCGACTTTCCGTAGCGCTCCTGAATCTTGCCTTCGAGCTGCTCGCGCTTGCCGCCTATGACATCGAGGTCGTCGTCGGTGAGCTTGCCCCATTGCTCCTTGACCTTGCCGGTGAACTGTTTCCAGTTGCCTTCCATCTGATCGCGATTCATTTTTTTCTCCGTTTTGTTTGCTGCCGTTAAAACGGTTTGGCTGCCACGCCGGTTCCCGTCGTCATCAAATCGCGCCCCGCCCCCTCATTTTCGTCCCTGACGACAAAAACCCCTTGCGCTTCCGAGACATTCCGGGCTACCACCCGCCTCGGAGAGGTGGCCGAGTGGTCGAAGGCGCGCCCCTGCTAAGGGCGTAGGCGGGTAACTGTCTCGAGGGTTCGAATCCCTTCCTCTCCGCCATCATGGCCCCGACCTGCCAGTTCGCCGGCGCCGCGCCCATCGGTCGGGCACTCTTGCACAAATGCATCACCCGCTGCCCAACGCGGGCCTTGAGCACACGAGCCTGCGGCTGGCTCAGGACAAGCAGGTTTCTGCGTGTTAAGAGAACCGACGGGCGCCCGATCCATGAGGCTGCCCTGCACGGGAGTACAAGCGCAGACTTCATGACCCAGCTCGATGAGCCTCAGATCGAGATGTCCGGCGCAGACGGTGTTCTCGTTGCGCGCCTGTCGGGCGCGTGGACCACGCAATGGACCCGGCAGATCCAGTCGCAGATCGAATCAGGCTTTGCGGCGCAGCCCGTGCCGTCCCGTCTCGAGTTCGATCTGGGCGGGGTCACCGCGCTTGATACGGTCGGTGCCTTCCTGCTGGCCCGTCGCCGTGATGAGATGGGGCAGGGCGTTCAAACCGCGATCACAGGTGCTACCGAGGCGCAGGCAGCGCTTCTTGGCCACGTCAATGCCATCGAACCGCACGCGCCCGTGGTCAAGACCAGGCTGCCATGGCTGCTGCGTCCGTTCGACGGGCTGGGTCACATGACCGCCAATGCGCTTGGCGACGTGGTCACCATCCACGCCGTCCTTGGACGCGTTATGGCCGCCGCCGGAGCCACGCTCACCTTTCGCGCGCCGTTCCGCTTTGCGGCGCTGGTCAACCAGCTCGATCTGATCGCCTTTCGCGCCGTGCCCATCGTCATGCTGATTTCGGTGGTGGTCGGCGCCATCATCACACAGCAATCCATTCTCCAGCTCAACAATTTCGGCGTGGCGATCTACGTGGTCGATCTCGCTGCCATTCTCATGCTGCGTGAGGTCGGGCTGTTGCTCGCCGCCATCATGATAGCCGGCCGTTCGGGCTCGGCCATTACCGCCGAGCTGGGATCCATGCGCATGCGGGAGGAGCTCGACGCACTCAAGGTCATGGGCGTTGACCCCTATCAGGTGCTGGTCCTGCCGCGCATCATCGCCCTGTTGATCGGCCTGCCGTTCCTCGCCTTCATTGGCGCGCTCTCGGGGCTGGTGGGCGCCGCCATCGTGGCGCTGGTCTATGGCGGCATTCCGTTCGATATATTTCTCGGACGGCTGCAGGATGCGCTCAACATGCAGACTCTCCTTGTCGGCATGGTCAAGGCGCCCTTCATGGCCGTCATCATCGGTTTGGTTGCCACCAACGAGGGCTTCAAGGTCAAGGGCAGCGCCGAATCGCTTGGCCGGCACACAACGGCTTCGGTCGTGCGTTCGATCTTTCTGGTCATCGTCGCCGATGGCCTGTTCGCCATGTTTTTTGCGGCCATAGGGGTTTAGCCATGGTCGATGCGACAACCCCTGATCCCATTATTTCGATCCGCGACCTCGTGGTGGGCTTCGGTGGTCGCAATGTGATTGAAGGCTTCTCGCTCGACGTGCGCAAGGGGGAAGTCCTCGGCATCATCGGACCGTCCGGCTCGGGAAAATCGGTGACGTTGCGCGCTCTTATCGGCCTATTGCCAAAGCGCGCCGGCACAATAGAGGTCTTCGGCCAGGATTATGCCCGACTGTCCTCACGGGACCGCGTGGCCGTCGAACGTCGTTGGGGCGTCCTGTTCCAGCAGGGAGCGCTGTTTTCGTCGCTGACCGTACTCGAAAACGTCGAATTCCCGATGCGCGAGCATTTCGATATTCCCAGAAAACTGCGGCGCGATATCGCCCGCTTCAAGATCGATCTCGTCGGCCTCAGCCCCGAAGCGGAAAATCTCTATCCTGCCGAATTGTCGGGCGGCATGATAAAACGCGCCGCCCTGGCGCGCGCCCTGGCGCTCGATCCCGACGTCATTTTCCTCGACGAACCCACAGCAGGGCTCGACCCGATAGGCGCCGCCCGGTTCGATGAACTTGTGTTGAGCCTCAAGACCGCACTCGGGCTTACCGTCTATATGGTGACCCACGACCTCGACAGCCTTGTAACGGTCTGCGACCGTATCGCCGCCTTGGGGCGGGGCAAACTGTTGCAGGTGGGCACGCTCGCCCAGCTGCAGGCGTCAGATGACCCCTGGCTCGTCGACTACTTCCACGGCCCGCGTGCCGAGCACCATCTGGAGCAGAACTGAACCATGGAAAACAAGGCAAATTACGCCGTCGTCGGCGCCTTTGTGACCCTGGTCATCGCCGGGTTCATGGGCTTTGTCTATTGGTTCTCTATTGCCGACCAGGTCAGCGAGCGCGCCGCCTATCGCATCGTCTTCGATGGCGCCGTAACCGGGCTGGCACCGGGCACGAACGTGCTTTTCAACGGCCTGCCGGTCGGCACCGTCGAGGCGGTTTCGATTAATCCCGAAGACCCCAGTCAGGTGCTGGCCCGAATTGGCGTGGAAGCCAACGCGCCCGTGATGAACGATACCCGCGCCATACTCGAGGTGCAGGGCCTGACCGGCTTTGCCAATATCCAGCTTCTCGGCGGCACGCTCGAAGCTGGCCGGCTCGAGCCGCAACCGGGCCAGACTATAGCTGTGATGCGCGGCGAAGCATCCGATTTCCAGCTGATAATGGAGGGCGCCCGCGACATCATCGCCAACGCCGAATCCACCTTCGAGCGCATCGACGCCTTCTTTGCCGCCAATGAACAGCGCCTGACCTCAACCCTCACCAGCATCGACGATCTATCGAGCGGTCTCGCCAACCTCGTGGCGGGCGCCGGCGACGGGTCCGATTTCGACGCCGTGGTTTCCAACGTCAGCACGGCGCTGGAGAGCGCCACGGCAACGCTTTCGGAACTTGAACTTCTGGTCGCCGAGAACCGCCAAAGCCTCACGGCGACCATCGCCAATGCCGAGACCTTTTCGGCGGCGCTGGCCTCCAATTCCGAAGGCGTGAACGGGTTTCTGGCTTCGATGACGGCGACCAGCGAACGCATTGGTCCGCTGGCTGACGAGTTGCGCGATCTGACCGTTCAGGTTCGCGAAATCGTAGCGGCCATTCCGCCCGAGGACGTCCGCTCGACTGTCTCCGACATCGGCGCGTTCGCCCAGACGCTGGCCAACAACACCGAGAACATTCAGGGCTTTTTCGACGATGCGCGCGCCCTCGCCACCAATCTTTCGGGCGTTTCCGACGGACTGCAGGGCACGCTCGATCTGATCGACCGGGCTTCGGCCGCCGTCGATCCGGACGTTATTGCCCGCGCCATGGATAATATCGATTCCTTTGCGACCGCCCTGGGCAACAACGCCGTCAACGTCGACCAAATTCTCTCCAATACGCGCACCTTCACCGAAACCCTCGGCAATGCCACCGAGCGCGCCGATACCATCATCGCCCGCATCGACGGCATGATTACGACCGAGGACGGTCGCATGCTGTTCGAGGAGTTCGGCGCTACGGCAACCGCGCTGCGCCAGCTTATCGACCGTGTAGACGGCATGGTCGCCTCCGAGGATGGCCAGTCGCTGTTTGCAGACTTCAGCGCCGCCGCTACCTCGATCCGGGAACTGTCCGACACGCTCAATTCGGTTGCAGCGTCACCCGAAGGGCAGCGGGTAATCGCCGATATCGCTACGGCAGCCAACTCGATCGAGAGCCTCGCCAACGCCCTTGACGAGCGAACGCTGGCCATTTCGAACGGGCTAATCACATTCACCAACAACGGGCTGGGCTCCTACACCACTCTCGCCAACGAGGCGGTACGGAGCCTTGAGCTGTTCAACCGCGTTATGCGACAAATCGAGCGCAATCCGCAGTCGCTGGTCTTCGGTGGAGAAACCGTGCGAGATTTTACGCCGTAACAACAGCGTTCCCAGCTGGAGCCTTCACCGCTTTGAAGGTCGGGAGCGCAGACAGAACAAGAATCAAGGACGAGCCAGATGTCTGCTAAAATCGGCCGCCGCGCTTTTCTATCGATGTCTGCCATCGGCCTTACATCCGCGCTGAGCGGATGCCTTGGTCTGGGCGCCGTCGCGCCAGTCACTTACGACCTGACGCCGGGAGCGCCCGCACCGGTTGCCGCTCGGAGCAACCGCACCATCGTTGTGCGCGAGCCATCGACCATTTCGACTTACGATACCCAGCGCATCGTGGTGCGTCAGCCGGGGGGCGTGTTGAGTTATCTCAGTGACTCCCAGTGGTCCGATACTTTGCCCATGCTGGTTCAGACGCGCATGCTGCAATCGTTCCGTGATGCCGGTGTTACCAATATAGGCAGGCCGACCGACCCCATCGCGCTCGATGTAATCCTGTCCACCGATATCAGGGCTTTCGAACTCGATACGACTGCCGGGGGTGCCATGGCGCGCGTGGCGCTGGCCGTCCAACTGGTCAGCGACCGCAGCCGCACCGTGGTCGCCAGCCAGACCTTCAGCGCCGATGTTCCGTCTTCATCACTTGACCAGGTCAATGTGGTCGCTGCCCTCAATAGCGCCCTCGACGCCATTCTGCGGCAGATTGTGCAATGGACCGCCGTCCGCATCTGAGCGGAAAACTTATGTCCTTGGACGATTTGCGGGGTTGTAAAAAGACCCCGTGGACAATAAATCATACTTAATCTTGGCGGTTTTGCAGCCACCATCCACCCCCATTTTCGGAGATTTTCCATGAGTTTCACGCCATCCGGCAAGCATCTGATCGCGGGCGAATGGGTTGATGGCGCCGGAACGTTCGCGTCCGAACCCGCATCGGGTTCGAGCCATCAGTTTGCCGTGGGTACGCCCGAACTTGTCGATCGCGCCGCCAGGGCGGCCGAAGAGGCTTTTTGGTCCTATGGCTATTCCTCGCGCGAAGACCGCGCCAAATTTCTCAACCTGATCGCCGACGAGATCGAAGCGCGCGGCGCCGACATCACCGAAATCGGTACTCAGGAAACCGGGCTCCCGGCAGTTCGCCTTGAAGGTGAGCGTGGTCGCACCACCGGACAGTTGCGCCTGTTCGCCAGCCACATTCTTGCCGGCGATTATCTCGACCGCCGCCATGATGAAGCGCTGCCCGATCGCAAGCCTGCGCCCCGTCCGGACCTGAAAATGGTTCAGCGCCCCATCGGCCCGGTCGCCGTGTTCGGCGCTTCTAATTTCCCGTTGGCCTTTTCGACCGCCGGCGGCGATACGGCGGCGGCGCTGGCAGCGGGTTGCCCGGTCGTGGTCAAGGGCCATGGCGCCCATCCGGGCACGGGCGAGATCGTCGCCCAGGCCATCGATGCGGCGCGGCAGAAGCTGAACCTGCACCCCGGCGTATTCTCGCTTGTCCAGGGCGGCGACCGCACGGTCGGCCAGGCGCTGGTCCAGCACCCCGATATCAAGGCCGTCGGCTTTACTGGCTCGCTTGGCGGGGGCAGGGCGCTGTTCGACCTGTGCGCCGCGCGCCCCGAACCCATCCCGTTCTTTGGCGAGCTCGGCTCGGTCAACCCCATGTTCGTTCTGCCCGAAGCGCTCAAGGCGCGGGCCGAAGACATGGGCAGGGGCTGGGCCGGATCGCTTTCGATGGGTGCCGGCCAGTTCTGCACCAATCCCGGTATTGCCGTTGTGATCGCGGGTGATGACGCAAAAACCTTTGTCGGGACTGCCAAGGCAGCCCTCTCCGAAGTCGGGCCCCAGACCATGCTGACCGACGGCATTGCCAGGGCCTATCGCGACGGAAGGGATCGCATTGCCGCGTCGCAGGGCGTTCAGGAGCTTCTGACTTCGACCTGCGACCTGCGCAATGCCACGCCCTATCTGTTCGAGACCGATGGCGACACCTGGCTGGCCAATCACGATCTCGGCGAAGAAGTGTTCGGGCCACTCGGTCTTGTCGTCACCGTCAAGGACGAAGACCAGATGCGCGACATCGCCAAATCGCTGCAGGGTCAGTTGACCTGCACCATCCACATGGATGCAGGCGATACGGAGCTGGGCCGTTCGCTGATGCCCATTCTCGAGCGGAAAGCGGGCCGGGTTCTGGCCAACGGCTTTCCGACCGGCGTGGAAGTTGCCGACGCCATGGTGCATGGCGGGCCATACCCTGCCTCCACGAACTTTGGAGCCACCTCCGTCGGCACCCTCTCCATCCGCCGCTTCCTGCGGCCCGTCAGCTATCAGAACATCCCCGACGCTCTGCTGCCGGCAGATCTTCAGGGGTAGGTATAGCCCACGATCCGGAGCCTCAGCCGCTCCGGATCGATTTCCCGGGAAAATCCAAAATTTCGCCCTCGCGCCGTTTCTTCCCGCGTTCCCACCGTTTCATCGCCCTGTTTAGCACACTGGCGGATAACGGGGATAAACGGCGCCGGTTCCGCTCAGACGGGCAGGGGGACCAACTCGCTGCCGATATAGGCTACGATCAATTTCGTCAGTTCTTCCAGTGACTTGATGTGCGTCCGCTCCCAACCATGCGAGGAATCGAGGGAAAAGCAGATCAGCCCGACCCGCAGATCCCAGCCCGCGTCGATGGCTGCGGCGCTGTCGGAGCGGTAGGAGCGGAAGGTGTCGCGCTCGTGGGCGATATCGTTGGCCTGCGCCAGCGCCAGAAGATGCCTGGTGATGGGCAGGTCGAAGGGGCCGGTCCGGTCGCGAAAAGCGATGGTCGCGGCCCCGTCACGGGTGGTCTGTCCGGGCCCCGTGACGCCGTTATCGACGGCCACAAGTTCTTGAACCTGCTCACCAAATCCGTGCGTCCCCCCGATGCCGACTTCCTCGGAAATGGTGAACATGACCTGGGCGGGAACGGCAGGTGAAATGGCCTCATCGGAGAGGTGTTTGAGGGCCGCGAGCAGGCAGGCAACGCCTGCCTTGTCGTCGAGATGACGCGAGACGATGAAGCCGTTTTCGAGGAATTCGGGCTGCGCATCGATGGCGACAACATCGCCAACATTGACGCCAAAGGGTGTGGACTTGTCCTCTCGGTGACCCAAGATTGCGAAACTTTGCGGAAATATTCCTGAGCCGTCGGGAAACGCATCGATTCGCACTTCCAGATTGTCCCAATCGGACGGCTGGGTATCGACTTCGGTGTTGAACAGGTGTCCCGATGCCTTGAGCGGCAAAATGGTGCCGCGCAACTCGCCGGTGTCGGTAAAGATCGTGCAGCGCGCTCCTTCGGCGAACCGGGCCGCCCATGTTCCGGTGTTGCGAAGCTTGGGGCGGCCATTGGGATGAAATCCGGTGACCATGGCCCCGAGCGTATCGATGTGGGCGGCCAGCGCGCGTTTGGGCTCGCCCTGGCCGATGGTGACGCTGAGAACGCCGCGTCTTGTGTAGCTGACGCGGTAGCCCATGGTTTCGAGCCAGGCCGCGACCTTGACTGCCGCGCGCTCGGTCATGCCGACCGGCGAGGGGGTGTTGACGAGGTCCTCCAGGCAGCGCTGGAGGTATCCGGTGTCGATCATTTAATGCTCTTCTTGCGTTTCCCGGTGTGCCCGCGGGCTACGGGGTCGTGAAGGAAATCGCCTGTCAGCTCAGCCTGCAGGTCGAGCATGGAACGTTCGGCATAGGCCATATGATCCGACATGATCCTGTGAACGCCATCGGCGTCGCCGGCCTGCATCGCGGCAATCATCTTGCGCTGGTACTCGATCCCCTCGGCGCGCAGCACGGGCTTGGGCTGGACATAGATGTCGCGCGCCACGGCAAGGTCCTTGAGCAACCGCTGCAGGAAACGGCAGGAAAAGGCGAGCAGCGCGTTGTCGGCATATTCGGCGACCACTGCATGGAAATCGAGTTCGGCCATGCGCTGGTCCCAGCGTTCCTGCGCGTCGGCGGGTTCGTGATCGTAGATCGCGATGATGGCGTCGAGCCGGGCGTAGGCCTTGGCGTCCATGTTGGTCATGGCGCTGACCGCGACCAGCGGCTCGAGCACCTTGCGCAGGGCGTAGATGTCTCCAATCGTCACCGTCTTGGCGAACAGATAGTTCGACAGCAGGCTCATCGCCCGGTTTTCCGACATGGTGTCGATAAACGCCCCACCGCCCGGCCCGGTGCGGGTGCGGATCAACCCCTGGACCTCAAGCGATTTGAGCGCCTCGCGGATCGTCCCCTTGGAGGCTGCGTACTGCTCCATCAACTCGCGCTCCTGGGGCAGCCGGTCTCCCGGCTGCAGCCCGTGCTCGATAATGGTTTTTTTGATGGCGTCGACGATCTCGTCGGTGCGTTTGCGGCGGAGGGGGGCAGGAGTGTCGAGGGCGGTCATATCTTTTGCTCCACCCGCCACCCGGTCACCCCGGCAGTACACGCAGGCCTGGCGGCTGAAACGCAGGCGCTGCCGGTTACTGGGTCCCGGGTCTTCGCCCGGGATGACGGCGGTGGGGAGGACAGGATGATGGCAGGCATGGGGACTGTAGAGAACATCTTACTGAGCGGCTGCGGCCAGCTTGGGCGCGCTGGCGATCAACTCCCTTGTATAGTCGTGTCCCGGCGCGGCAAACAGTTTCTCGGCGGTATCGAGTTCGACCATCTCGCCCAGATACATGACCCCGACCCGGTCCGACACCGATTCCACCACCGCAAGGTCGTGGCTGATAAACAGGTAGGACAGGCCGAACTCGCGTTTGAGATCGTCGAGCAGCAGAAGGACCTGCGCCTGTACCGAAACATCGAGGGCCGAAACGGGTTCGTCCAGAACCATGATTTTCGCTTCCGCCGCCAGGGCGCGGGCGATGGCGATGCGCTGGGCCTGGCCACCGGAAAATTCGTGCGGGTAACGCTCCAGCGTGTCCTTGGGCATCTGCACGGCGTCGAGCAGTTCACGCTTTCGCGCCTTGCGTTTTTCGGCATTATGGCCGCGCAACAAATTGAGCGGCACATCAAGAATCCTGTCTATCGTCTTGCGCGGATTCAACGAAGCGACAGGGTCCTGGAACACATACTGGATCATCTGCCCGAAGGCGCGCGATCCTTCCGCGCGCAACGCGGCGTAATCCTTGCCGCCGATTTCGATGGAACCGGAGGTTGGTGTTTCAAGACCGACCAGCATGCGCGCGATTGTCGATTTGCCCGAACCGCTCTCGCCCACGATGGCCAGTGTTTCGCCTTGCCTTAGCTCGAACGAGACGCCCTTGACGGCCTGAACCTCGTGGCTCTTGCCGCCGAACAGGGTGCGATTGCCCCCGAAGGTCTTGGTCAGATCATTTACGACGATGGCATTGCTCATGGCTTGGCCTCCGCAAAAAGGGGTCGCACGGTGGCGAGGAAATCCTTGCCCTTGCCCAGCTCGGGCACGCAGGCGATAAGCTTTTTGGTGTAATCGTGCTGGGGATCGCGCAGCACGTCGAGCGTCGTGCCGCTTTCAACGATGACCCCATCCTTCATTACGGCGACGCGATCGCACACCTCGGCGACAACCCCGAAATCATGGGTGATGAGCAACAGCGCCATGCCGCGCTCGCGGCGCAAATTCTGCAGCAATTCGAGGATTTTGGCCTGCACAGTAACGTCCAGCGCCGTTGTCGGTTCGTCGGCGATGATGATGTCGGGATCGTTGGCCAGGGCCATGGCGATGCCGATGCGCTGGCGCTGCCCACCACTCATTTCGTGCGGGAAGGCATCGACGCGGCTGGCCGCATCGCGGATACCCACCTGCTCCATCAAGTCGATGGCGCGCTTTTTCGCTTCGGCCTTGCCAACCGGCTGGTGGGTGGTGATGGCTTCGGCGATCTGCTCGCCGACCTTGTAGAGCGGATGAAGCGTGGTCAGCGGGTCCTGAAACACATAGGCCACTTTCGCACCGCGCAAGGCCCTGATGCCGCTTTCCGAGCGCGAGAACACGTCCTCTCCTTCAATGGAAACCGAACCGGCGGTGATGATACCCGGCGGAGAGGCGACGAGCCCGAGCAGCGACAGCGCGGTGACGGACTTGCCCGACCCGGATTCCCCGATCAGCCCCATGCACTCGCCCTTGTCGAGGGTGAAGGAAATGTCCCTGACCGCCGGGATTGTGGCACGGCCGCGCTGGAAGCTGGTTTCGAGATTGCGAACATCGAGAATGGCGCCTACGCCCTTAACAGGGGTGGCGGCTTTCTTGCGCTCGATCCGGGTCACCGCAAGCGGGCGGGTGAGATCGCCGGCCCGAAGGCGCGGGTCGAGCACGTCGCGGACGCCGTCGCCCAAAAGATTGATGCTCATGACGATGGCAAAGATCATCAGACCGGGAATGATCGACACATGGGGCGCATTGAACAACAGGCGCCGGCCCTCGCCGAGCATGGAGCCCAGATCGGACTGGGGCGGTTGCGCTCCAAGCCCGAGGAACGAAAGCCCGGCCGTTTCAAGGATCATCCAGCCCACGGTAGTCGACATGGTGATGACGATCACCGGCAACACATTGGGCAGCACCTCGGAAAACAGGATCGCCGTGTGCGATTTGCCCGAAAGCCGGGCCGCATCGACGAATTCGCGGCTGGCCAGTCCCACGGTGATGCCGCGCACGTTGCGGGCAAAGAAGGGGATGTTGACGACCGCAATGGCATAGAGCGCGTTGAGCAGCCCCGGCCCGAGCACGGCGACGATGGCCAGCGCCAGAAGGATATAGGGGAAGGCCATGAGCATATCGATGCCGCGCATCAATATGTTGTCGGTAACCCCGCGGGCGTAGCCTGAAACCAGCCCGATCAGCGAGCCGATCAGCGCCGCGATCAGCGTGGCGGAAAGGCCCACGGCGATCGACACCCGCGAACCCCAGATGAGCCGGGAGAGAATATCGCGCCCCAGATGGTCGGTGCCCAGCAGATGACCGTCCGAAAAGATCGGCTGCAGCCGGTTGGCGGGCAGGGTGGCGTCGGGGTCGGGAATGGGCAGGAAGGGCGCGAGCAGGGCCATGGCCCCGATCAGGGCGAGGACGACGAGCCCGCCGGCCGCCAGCCGGTTGTTGAGCAGAAGGCTCCAGCTCGAAAGCCGGGCCGAGGAGGGAGCATTGTCTGCGGTCGCGACTGCCTGGGTCATGTCTTGAGCCTCGGGTCCAGAATGGCCTGCGCCACGTCGGCGAGAAGGTTGATGAGGACGTAGGTGACGGCAACCACCAGCACGCCGCCCTGCACTAAAAGGATGTCGCGGGTTGATATGGCGTTGACCAGCATCGCCCCGATACCGGGCCACTGGAACACTGTCTCGATATAGACCGCGCCGCCCATGACGAACCCGGCCTGAATGCCGATGACCGGAATGATCGAAACCAGCGCCGCCTTGAAAGCGTGGCGGTAGATCACGGCGCGCTCGTTGAGGCCCTTGGCGCGGGCGGTGCGCACGAAATCCTGCCGCAACACTTCGAGCATGGCCGCACGGGTGAGCCGCGCGATGACGCCGGTGGCGACAATGGCCAGGGTGGTAGCGGGCAGGATCAGATGGATCAGAAGGTCGGGCAGGTCGCCCCCGCCATAGACCGCATACATGCCCGAAGCGGGCAGAACGCGCCATTGCACGGCGAACAGCAAGATGAAGATCAGGCCCAGCCAGAAGGCGGGGGTGGAAATGCCGATGAGGACAAAGAAGGTCACGATCCGATCGGTCCAGCCGAACTGGCGTACGGCGGAGACGACACCGGCGAAAATGCCAAGGATCGAGCACAGGACCAGCGATGCCCCGGCCAGGATCAGCGTGGCGCCGAACCGTTCGAGCACCTCATCGATCACCGGGCGGTTGAGAATGAACGAGCGTCCGAAATCGCCCTGCATCATGTTGCCGACCCAGACGAAATACTGCTCCCAGACCGGGCGGTCCAGCCCGAGCTCGCGATTGATGCGGGCGACGTTTTCCGGGGTTGCGTAGGAGCCGAGAATGGCCAGCGCCGGGTCGCCAGGGATCAGCGCCATGATCCCGAACACGATCACCGACAGCCCGATGATGACGGGAATGGCCGAGACGAGGCGTTTGAGGATATAGCCGGGCATATCTGCGTTTCCTCTCTTGCGGCGGGGCTCGTTTCGTTGGGGAAGCGAGGGGGGCTTCATTTTTCCCCTTGGTCACCCCGGCCTTGAGCCGGGGTCCAGTACGCGGCAGCGCTTGTGGATTAGCACGAAGTCTGCCGGGTACGGGGTCCCGGGTCTTCGCCCGGGATGACGGCGGTGGGTGGGCGAGCGGTGGGGTGGGGCCGCAAGCGCCTGGCCGGCAGCCCCGCCCCAAAGCCGCTACTGCTTGGTCACGCTACGCAAGAGCAGGTTGAAGTCCGGCTGGAGCTCGAACCCTTGCACGTTGGCGGTGGACACTGCGTTCTGCTTCCAGTTGGCAACGAAGATCCAGGGCGCGTCGTCATGGACGACCTGCTGGACGTCGCGATAGAGCGCGGCGCGGGTTTCCGGATCGGTTTCCATGCGGGCCTGATCGAGCATTTCGTCCACATCGACATTGGAATAATAGCTCGAATTGAACCCGCCTTCCTCGGGCCATGCGGCGGTGCGCAGGGTGAGGAAGGGCAGCGTATCGGGATCGGTGGTCATCCAGGCCATTTCGGCCATGTCCGCCTTGCCCTCAAGGCCCGGGTTCACATTGGCAAGGAAAGTGTTCCACTCATAGGTCTCGATTTCCACGTCGAAGCCGACGGCTTCGAGATCGGCCTGGATGGCGGTGCCCATCGGAATGGGATCGAGCATGCCCGACCCGCCCTCGGTGACATAGAACGTGACCGAAAGGTCTTCGACCCCGGATTCCTCGAGCAGTTGCTGGGCCATTTCCGGATCGTAAGGGTAGGGCTGGACGCTCTCGTTGTAGGCCCAGGCGAAAGCCGGCGGGATCGGGCCGGCGGAAACATCGGCGGTGCCCGAAAGCACGTCGTTGACCAGCGTTTCCTTGTTGACCGCGTAATTGGCGGCCTGGCGCACCAAAGGATCGGCGAACGGGCCCTCCTTGGCGTTGAGCATCACGTACCATGTGTGCGGACCGACGGCGTCATAGACCGTAAAGCCGGGGTCCTCGGCGAACATCGAGACGTTGTCGGGGGGCACTTCCACCATGATGTCGATGCCGCCCGAAAGCATTTCGGCAACACGGGTGTTGGCGTCGGTGATCGGGCGGAAGACGACGGTCTCCATGCCGGCCGGCTCGCCCCAGTAATCGTCGTTGCGCGAAACGACGACGCGGGTGTTGGACTGCCATTCCTCGAACTTGAACGGGCCCGTGCCCACAGGATTGCGCCCGAAATCCTCGCCATGTTCGGCGACGGCGGTCGGGGACACGATGACGCCGGTGTTGGTGGCGAGGTTGGTCATGAACGGCGCAAACGGGGTGCCGAGGGTAAATTCGACGGTGTAGTCGTCAAGCACCTCCACCGAAGTGACGTCGGCGAAGTTGAACGAAAGCGGGAAGGGGCCGGTTTCGTAATAGGGGTGGTTTTCGTCGAGCATGCGATCGAAGGTGAACTTGACCGCCTCGGCGTTGAAGGGCGTGCCGTCGTGGAAGGTCACGTCGTCGCGCAGATTGAAGGTATAGATCAGCCCGTCATCGGAAATGGTCCAGTCCGTCGCCAGCGCCGGCTCGACTTCGAGCGTGCCTTCGGCAAAGCGCACGAGACCTTCAAATACGTTGGTCAGGATGCGGAAATCGTTGGCGGCGGTGGAAACCTGCGGATCGAGCGTTTGCGGCTCGGCGATCTGGCCGACGATCAGCACATTGGGCGGGGTCTGGGCGAGGACCGGCGATGCGGCCAGCATTGCGGCGATCGCGGCCCCGGCGAGTAGTTTTTTCATGACAACCTCTCCTTTGGAGCGTTCCCAGAAAAAGTGGCTCCCACTTTTTCGGTTCGGGAACGCGATACGGCATTTCTGGCGTTCCCAGAAAAAGTGGCTCCCACTTTTTCGGTTCGGGAACGCGACGACTTAAGAACGATTCCGGATCGTTGTCCGGTTCTGACTTGGCCCCCAGAGCTTGCCTTGGAGGCGCTGGTCTGGAATTAAATTTATCAGCATAAATGGACATGGCAATACATTTATCGCTATAAATTTGCTCAAGGGAGAAAACTTGCCCATGACGTTCTCAATCCTCGCCCATGACCGCGCGACCGGCGCGTTCGGTGTCGCAACGGCGACCGGCGGCCCGGCGGTGGGGTCGCTCGTGCCGCACGCGCGGGCCGGGGTGGGGGCGCTCGCGACCCAGGGCTATACCAACCCGCTCTATGCCCATGACGGGCTGGCGGCGCTCGAGGCCGGGTACGGGGCCGAAGCGGTGGTCTATGCCCTGACCACGGCCGATCCCGAGCGCGACCGGCGGCAAGTGATCGTCATGGACCGCACCGGCGCAACGGCCGGCTGGAGCGGGCAGGGGCTGACCGAAGCGGTGGGCATGCATCTTCAAACCGATCTTGCCATTGCCGGAAATCTCCTTGGCACTACCGATGTCGTCCCGGCCATGGCGCAGGCGTTTTCCCGCGCCGGCGGCTCGCTCGAACTGCGCCTGCTGGCCGCGCTGACCGCGGGCGATTTGGCGGGTGGCGATGCCCGTGGTATCCAGTCGGCGGCGATAAAGACCTATACCGACCAGCCCTATCCAGCCATCGATGTGCGGGTCGACTTTGCCCGCAATCCCCTCGACGAGCTTTCCGCCCTGCTCGAAAGGGTGCGGATCGGCGACTACGCCGATTTCGTCGCGGGCCTGCCGCGGCGCTGAATCCGCTTGCTCGCTTCGCGCCATGCGGCTATGCCTCTTGTGCTGACGGTTCCGCCAAGTAGAGCGCGGATGAAAAGGGAATGCCGGTGCGGATTACCCATAAGGGGCCAATTCCGGAGCTGCCCTCGCAACTGTAAGCGGCGAATCGCAACGCCAGACCACTGACGAAAGTCGGGAAGGGGCGTTGCACCGTCTTCGAGATGAAGACTATGCCGCGAGCCAGGAGACCTGCCGCCTGCAACAGACCAACAAGCCGGACGAGGTGTGCCGGCAGGGGGCAGGTATGGATTTTTACGCAGCGCGTCCGCTGACACAAAGCCCACCGCCTTCTCGCAAGAGAAGGTCGGGTTATGGCACCTGACGCAGTAGTTTTTCTGATTTCGCAGCCCTATTTGCAGGGCAAGCGCTTCAAGGCGCTTCAGGCATCGCTCACGAGGGCCTGCCCGATCCCGTGCGCCATCGTTCGCATGGAAGGCCGCGAGGCCGGGCCGATGTCGGCGCTCGACACGCTGGTGGGCGAGGGCGCGCGAAATATCCTCGTTCAGCCGGTCGGCATCCCCTTTTCCGACAGTCTTTTGGCCTGGTTGCCCGGCGCGCTGGCCCATTGGCGGCGCCAGCGTGGGTTTGATGGCGGACTGGCGCTGGCCTCCGATCAGAGCGGCGATGAGGCCGTGCTGGCGGCAATCGCCCGGTCCAGCCTCGACAATGCCGCCGAAGCGGCGCCTATCGAGTCCGATCACGGTTCGCTTGGCGGCGCGGGCTGGGACGAGGTGCCGGCGCATCGGCACCACCTACTCGTGTGTACCGGGCCGCGCTGCAATTTCCGGGAAGCCGGGCCGCTCAGGGCCGTTCTTGCAGAGGAACTGACGCGTCAAGGTGTGGCGCGCGACTGTCTGGTGGCCACCACCGGTTGCCTGTTCCCCTGCAACAACGGTCCTGTCGTGGCCCATTACCCGGCCGGACGTTGGTATCGCCTGGCGGACGCCGACGATGTCGCCCGCTTCGTTTCGACCGTTATCAAAAACGGCGAGACGCTCCCCCAATTGATAATCCATGAGGTCTCGCAATGAACTTGCAGCGCATGGCGCTTGCCGTCCCCGTGTCACTGTTGGCCGGATCGGCGTTCGCCCAGACGATTGAAAGCTGCGACACCAGCTTTGCGCTTGAACGAGCGCCGACCCGCGCCATCACGCTCAACCAGCACGCCACCGAAATCATGCTTGCGCTTGGCCTCGAAGACAGGCTGATCGGTACCGCCTATCTCGACGACACGATCCCTGACCAGTGGCTCCAAGCCTACAACACAGTTCCGGTTCTCTCCGAGCGCTACCCGGCCCGTGAGGTGGTGTTGGCCGAAAACCCCGACTTCCTTTTTGCCGGCTTTGCCTCGGCCTTCAACGACACCAATCTGGGGGCCGAAACCGAGTGGCATGACATCGGAATCGGAACCTATGTGGTCAATGCCGAATGCCGCAATCAGCACCCGCCCGATATGCGCATGACCACCGATCCCATCTTCATCGACCTTGAAAGGATTGGCGCGCTGTTCGACGTCGAGGAGGCGGCGGGTGCAAGTGCCACCGATATCCGCACCCGGCTCGATGCGGCGGCAACCGGCGCGCCCGGTGCCGGGCAGACCGCGTTCCTCTTTGATTCGGGCACCGATACTGCATTTTCCGCCGGATGCTGCGGTGCGCCGGGTCTGCTCGTCGAAACGGTCGGCCTCGAAAACATTGCCGGCGATGTCGAGGGCCGCTGGGCCGATCTGGCCTGGGAAACTGTGGCAACTGCCGACCCAGATGTCATCATCCTGATCGAAGCCGAATGGTCGACCGCCGAGGAAAAGCGCACCCACCTGGAAACCGATCCGGTCCTCTCCCAGCTTCGGGCGGTCAAGGAACAGAGCTATGTCGTCGTCCCGTTTTCCGAGACCCTTCTGGGCCTGCGCTTCGTCGATGGTGTGGAACGCCTCGCGGCGGGTCTTGAACAACTGGACTTCAACTAGACCATGAACCGCGCGCCATATGGCGTCACCCTCGGGGTGGCGCTCGTTTTTCTCGTGCTTGCCATGCTGGCCGGTGCCTTCTGGGGAACCGCCGATCTGCCGTGGGATGAGCGCATCCGCGCGCTGCTGCGTTTGCCCGACGCTCAACCCAATTTGCAACTGATCGTCTGGGAGTGGCGCCTGCCACGCGTCATCATGGTGGCGCTGGTCGGCGGGGCGCTGGCGCTTTCGGGCGTCATCATGCAGGCGTTGCTGCGAAATCCGCTGGCCGATCCCTATCTGCTGGGCCTGTCCTCGGGCGCCTCGGCAGCGGCGACCGCCGCAATCGTCTGGCTGCCCGCGACGTTCCTCGCCAGTGTCGGGCTCGACCTGATGGCCTTTTTGGGCGCCATGCTGGCCTTCATGCTGACGCTGGGACTGGCGTTCCAGCCTGGCAGGGGCATGGACAAGTTGGTTCTTATTCTGGCCGGTGTTGCCATATCGCTGTTCTTTTCTTCGGTCTCAGCGTTTTTCATCCACCTTGCCGACCCCCAGGTCACCCGCGAGGCGCTTTCGTTTCTGATGGGCTCTGCCGCCGGCGCGCGCTGGGCCGACATTCCGCCACTGGCCGTCGCCTTGCCGCTCGGGTTGCTGGCCGTTTGGCCGTGCGCGACGATGCTCGATGCGGTGCTGCTGGGCGACGAGCGGGCTGTGGCGCTGGGCGTGCCGCTGCCCGCCCTGCGGCTTGTCCTGCTCGGCCTTGCCGCGCTGCTCACCGGATTGTCGGTGGCGGGGGCCGGGATCGTTGGCTTTGTCGGGCTGATCGTGCCGCATATGGCACGGCTGATGGTCGGCGCGCCTCACAAGCGGCTGGTCCCGCTTGCGGTGATTTTGGGCATGATCGTACTTGTGGTGGTCGATCTGCTGTGCCGCACCGTGCTGGCGCCCGAAGAACTGCCGCTCAGTGTCTTGCTGGCACTGTTTGCCGCGCCGCCTTTCGTTTTCATTCTCAGAAAGGTGCGCCGTGGCCTTTGATCCGATCGTGACCACGATCTCGCTCAAAAAGGGCGAAGCGCAATTGCTCGATGGCGTTTCCCTTGCCCTCGAACGCGGAAAATTCCACGCTCTTCTCGGACCCAATGGTGCGGGCAAATCGAGCCTGATGCGCGTCCTCTATCGTGCCGAATCCGGCAATACCGGAACGGTCCTGCTGGACGGAAAACCCCTAACGGACTGGCCCCGCAAAGCCTATGCCGCGCGGGTCGGGGCGCTGGTCCAGGAGTCGGTGTCGCTGGCCGGGCTGACCCTCTACGAGGTCGTGGCGCTGGGTCTTCTGCCCCTGGCGCTGACCCGCGAACAGGCCGCTTCCCGGTGCAACCAAGCCCTGTCCCTCGTCGGCCTCGCCGGGCGGGCAGGGGAGGATGCCGCCCATCTCTCCGGCGGCGAGCAACAACGCCTGTTTTTCGCGCAAATTCTGGCGCTCGACCCGGAAATCTACATTCTCGATGAGCCCCACAACCATCTCGATTTGCACTACCAGCATGTGCTGCTCGAAGCGGTGAAACGGCGCGGCAAGACTGTGCTGGCCTCGTTCCACGACCTGACCCTTGCCACCCGCTTTTGCGATCGGGCGTTTCTGCTCGATCACGGAAGGCTGGCGGCTTCGGGGACGCTCAGCGAGGTGCTGACGGCGCAAAGACTGGCCGATGTGTACCGGATCGATGCCGAGTTCGCCGATGATGTGATCAGGATCAAGGGCGCCATTACAGCGTAGCCGTAATCGCTTTCTTGCCACCCGATTCCCCTGGTACCCCGGCCTTGAGCCGGGGCCCAGTACACTCAATGCCTGCGATACAAGCACCAGCGCCGCCGGTTACCGGATCCCGGGGCTCCGCCCGGGATGGGGTCGGTGGGCGAGGCAGGAAAGCCTCGCGATCGCCGCTTGCGCTCAACCCGTACCTGTGGTTTGCATCGCGCAAACGCATAGGGTCCTTTTATGTCCGACTTCCTCGAAATCTCACCCGAGATCAAATACGCGCTGGCCGACGGGCAGCCCGTCGTGGCGCTCGAATCCACGATCATCACCCACGGCATGCCCTATCCGCAGAACATTCAAACGGCGCTCGCCGTGGAGCAGGTGGTGCGCGACAATGGGGCTGTGCCCGCAACCATCGCGGTGATGGGCGGCAAGTGCCAGGTGGGCGTGGCGGGGGAAACGCTCGAGGAACTGGCCAAGACCGGTTTGAGCGCCGCCAAGGCGTCGCGGCGCGATCTGGCCGCCATTCTGGTTAAAGGCCTGACCGCCGGAACCACTGTGGCCACCACCATGCAGATCGCGGCAATGGCGGGCATAAAGGTGTTCGCCACCGGCGGCATCGGTGGCGTGCATCGCGGCGCGGAAACCACATTCGACATTTCCGCCGATCTCACCGAACTCTCGCAAACCCCGGTCGCCGTGGTTTGCGCGGGCGCCAAGTCGATTCTCGACATCGGAAAAACCCTCGAAGTGCTTGAATCAAATGGCGTTCCGGTCATCGGCTATGGCACCGACGCCTTCCCGGCCTTTTTCGCGCGTGAGAGCGGATACGGCGTCGACTACCGGCTCGATACGCCTCAGGAGGTCGCGGCGCTGATCGGAACACAGGCGGCGCTCGATATGCCCGGCGGCGTTCTTGTCGCCAATCCGATCCCCGAGGCCGACGCGCTCGATGCCGACGAGATCAATTCCCGCATCGCCGCCGCCATTGCCGATGCCGAACGCGAGGGCGTGACCCGCAAGGACCTCACGCCCTATCTGCTCAACCGCATTTTCGAGTTGACCGACGGCAAGTCGCTGGTCGCCAATATCGCGCTGGTCAAAAACAACGCCGCCGTGGCCGCACAGATCGCCGCCGCCCTCGTTAAGCGCGCCTGACCATGACTGGCCGCATCCTCGTTGTCGGCGACGTCATTACTGATATTCTTGTCGTTCCCCAGGGGCCGGTGGCGCGCGGCACCGATACGGCGGCAACCATCCGCCAGATGCCGGGCGGTTCGGGCGCCAATCAGGCCGTATGGCTGGCGGCGATGGGCGCCGACGCCCATTTTGCCGCGCGCGTGGGAGCCGCCGATGTCGTTCGGCTTTCCCGCCATTTCGAGGGGCAGGGGGTTGCCGCCCATCTGGGGGGCGACGAAAACAACCCGACCGGGACACTGATCTGTCTTGTCGACAGCGATGGCGAGCGCAGCTTTCTCACCGATCGCGGCGCCAACGCCCATCTGGGCGAAACCGATCTCCCGTTCGAACTGCTCGATGGCATGGACCGGCTGCACATCTCCGGCTACGCCCTGTTCGAGCCCAAGCCACGCGCTGCCGTGATGGCGCTTTGCGCGCGCGCCAGGGCACGCAACATCCCCGTCAGCATCGATCCGGCCTCTACCGGCTTCCTGGCGGCGGCGGGCTACGACAGTTTTCTTGGCTGGGCGGCTGACGCCGAAATCATCTTCCCCAATGCCGATGAGGCCGAACTGCTCACCGGCCAGACCGATCCCGACCGCCAGATCGCTGCCCTGCTCGAAACCTTTCCCCGCGTTGTTCTCAAGCGCGGCAAGCTGGGAGCGGTCTATGCGGAGCGGGGGAGAGAGCCCCATGCTGTTGCCGCCGACGCCGTCGAGGTGGTCGATACCACCGGGGCCGGGGACGCATTTCTGGCGGGCTTTCTGGCCGCCGAAATGCGTGGCGAATCCCCGGTTTCAGCGCTGGGCGCGGCCATCGCCGCCGGCGCGCGCGCCGTGACACGGCTGGGAGCGCAACCGCTGGCCATGTGAGTTATTTGTGGCGCTTTGCAAGTATTTTTGCGCGCCAATGTTCCGATTGCCAGACGTTTCAAAATTGCGTTTACTGCCTGCGCGGCCTGGCTCGCCTTTATCTTTCGTTCATCCTGGCCGCTGCACCGCGATAACTTCGCATCTGCCAGGGGACGATGATGAAACGGGTACAAACACTTGCCATCGCGGCGATGCTCGCCACCGGTCTGGGCGCCGGCCATGCCACGGCTCAGGACGTCATGGTGGTCTATGACGCCTCGGGCTCCATGTGGGGCCAGATCGATGGCGTAACCAAGATCGAGATTGCCCGCGAGGTTCTTGGGGACCTCGTGAACCAGTGGTCGCCCGAAACCAATCTGGGCCTTGTGGCCTACGGCCATCGGCGCGAGGGCGATTGCGGCGACATCGAAACGGTTATTGCACCTCAACCCATTTCGCCCGCCAGCTTTGCCGATGCCGTCAACGCCATCAACCCTTTGGGACGTACCCCGCTTTCGGCCGCCGTCGAGCACGCTGCCGAGGAACTGGTCTATCTCGAAAACCCCGCAACGGTGGTGCTGATTTCCGACGGCATCGAGAACTGCGAGGCCGACCCCTGCGCGCTGGCAACCCATCTTAAAGAGCGCGGCATCGCCTTCACCACCCACGTCATCGGCTTTGACGTTGCGTCCGAGGAATATGCCCAACTCTCCTGCATTGCCGAGAACACCGGCGGTGTCTTCGTGCCGGCATCCAACGCCAGCGAGCTGGCCGACGCGCTCAACGCGGTCAAGCAGGTGATCGAGGAGGCGCCCGAGCCCCAGCCGCAGCCCGAGCCCGAACCGGAAGTGGCGCCGGTCGACATCAAAGCCCCCGCAAGCACCGCCGTTGGCACCGATTTTGTCGTGGCCTGGTCGCCGACCCTGGATGCCCTCGACTACCTGACCATCGTTCCGGTCGGGGCCGATGAGGGCGAGAGCCTCGATTATGAGTATGCGCGCGAGGACACGGAAGTGACGCTGACGGCTCCCGACGAACCGGGGCTTTATGAAGTGCGCTATGTTTTTGCCGCGACCGAGGAGACCGCCGGAAGCGCGCCGATCGAAATCGTCGATGCGGCCGTGACGCTTGCCGGGCCCGAAACCGTCACGGTCGGTGCCGATTTTGAGGTGGCCTGGAGCCCGACGCTCAATGCCCTCGATTGGATCACCATAGTCCCCGTGGGGGCCGATGAGGGCGAGAGCCTCGATTATGAGTATGCGCGCGAGGACACGGAAGTGACGCTGACGGCACCCGCCGAGCCGGGGCTCTATGAACTGCGTTACGTGCTTGCCGAAGGCGAGCGGACCATGGGGTCCTCCCCGGTCGAGGTGGTCGCTGTCGAGCAATCGGTTTCGGCCCCGGCAAGTGTTGCGACCGGAGCCGATTTCCAGGTGAGCTGGGGCGAGACGGTGAACGCTCTCGACTGGATCACCATAGTTCCGGTCGGCGCGCCCGAAGGTGAAGCGCTCGATTACGAATATACGCGCAGCGATGAGAGCGTGACCCTGACCGCGCCGTCCGAACCCGGACTATACGAGGTTCGCTACGTGCTGGCCGAAGGCGAGGTCACCATGGCTTCAACGCCGGTTGAGGTGACCGCGATCGAGCAATCGGTTTCGGCCCCGCAAGTCGTTATCGCCGAAGCCGATTTCGAGGTCACCTGGGGCGAGACCGTCAATGGACTTGACTGGGTAACCATAGTGCCGACTGGAGCGGAAGAGGGCGCCTATCTCGATTATGACTACGTTCGCGGTGACGATACGATCACCTTGACGGCGCCGGCCGAGCCGGGGCTTTACGAGGTGCGCTATGTGCTGGGCGAGGGTGAAGCCACACTGGCCAGCACACCGGTCGAGGTGCTGCCCATCGGCAGTCCGATCGACAGCGGCGCGGGCCTTTCAGCCCCTCCATCGGCGGCTCCGGGCGCGGCGGTGGTTGTCACCTGGACCGCCGATGTGGACGGGGCGCGCGTAACGCTGGCCCGTGCCGACCAGGCCGATTTCGCCTGGATCGAGGCCCAGCCCGCTTCCGGCGAAAAGGCCACCAAGTTCACGATGCCCGATGACCCCGGCACCTACGAAATCCGCTTTCTCGACGTGACCAATCAGACCCTGCTCGGCCGTTGGCCGATCACCGTGGAGTAGGAAATGAGCGGCGGTGTCAGGACGCCGCCCCGACCGCCGATATTGTACTTGCAATTGCCATTCGCCTCGGCTTTGCTTGGTGTCCAAGGACCATCGTGCTTCGAGAAGAGATGCCTTTGTGATCGACCTCCGTGGCAAATGGTCCGCAACGGGAGGAAAGTATGGATCTCATCAATTCCAGGCTCGCGCCGCGAATGGTGCTTGCCGCGGGGCTTGTCGCCGGCGCCTTGTCGCTTTCGGGGACGGTTTACGCCCAGGACGAAAGCGCCATGAGCCCTGTGCATTATTCGTCCGAGCAAGCCGATCGCGGTGAGGACCGATTTGCCCGCGATTGCGAGGATTGCCATGGCGACGATCTGCGGGGCGGGCTGATCGGGGGACCGCCGCTGCGCGGCCTGTCGTTTGAACAGAAATTCGCCAATGGCGCGCCGGCTTCGGCAATGTTCGGCTTTATGAGCGCGCTGATGCCGCCAAATGCTCCGGGCCGCTATTCACCCGAGGTCTATGCCGATCTCATGGCCTATATTCTTCAGGAAAACGGGTTCCCGGCCGGCAGCGAACCGCTGCCATCGGATATGGAGTCGCTTAACAATCTGATCGTTCAGAAGTGAGAAATCGCCCGGCTAGAGCAATTGAAGCGATTCGAAGAAGCGCTGAAAGGCTCTAAGGTGCGGAGGTGGCGATAAAATCATACTCCTCGAGGATGGAGCCGATCGTGCCATCCGCGGTGAGTGCCACTATCGCCTCGTCGATGGCCGTGCGCAGATAGGTGTTCTCGGACAACAGCAACCCGCCCACTCCGAGGCTGGACGGCCTTAGGGGGCTGGGGTCGACGATGTGAATTTCGGCCGCCTCGCTGTTGTCGCGTTGCTCGGCCCACAGGCTGGGGCCCCAGACCAGAGCCACATCCACGGTGCCATTGAGCAGCGAGGCTATGGACAATTCGTTTGTGCCCATCGGAAACACCGGCCAGCGTTCCTGAGGGGCCAACGTCGAGACATAGGTGAACAGCTGGAGATGGGCTGAAGTGCCCATGGTCGCGCCGATCGGGCGTGAGGGTGCCAGATCGCCCAGCGTCTGAATGGCCGGATCGGTGGCCGCAAAGACATATTGGGCCTCGTAGTAGGGCCGGGTGGCGATGACCCATTCGGGCAGCCCTTCGGGAATGAGCTTGAAGCCCATCTGCACGTCGCAATGTTCGAGAAGGATCTGGTAGATTCTCGTGATGTCCTCGCGCACGATATCGCTTTCCACCACATAGCGTTCCGGCTCGAGCAGCAATCCCCCGGCGATGGCATCGGCGATGTCGCTCGCCATCTCCCAGTCGGGATCGCGCTGGTCGACGCAATAGCGAAAATGGGAGGCATCGAGCGGCCGGCCGATGTTCCACTGGCCCGGTGCAAAGGGCACCTCGTAAAATTCGGGCTGTTGCGCCGGGGCGGTGCCCGGCGACAGCGTGGCCATAGCAATGGCTAGCGCCGAAGCCAGCAATGTAGCGACCGGACGCTGGAAAAGGGACAATTTCGAACTCCTCATGGACGCGGGGCGGACCGGAAATTTCCGTGCCCGCCCCGCTTCTTAGACTACACCTTCCGATCAGTCGGGAAGCGCAAACACATAAAGCGTTGCCGGATTGTCCACCGGCAGCCGGATGTCGGGGGTCAGCGATGCCAGGCGACCCAGCCCGGAGGCCCAGTTCGCGACAACGGCAACATATTGCTTGCCACCTGCCTCGTAGCTGATCGGGAACGATTCGAGCGAATTGCTCAACGGTCCGCTTTCCCAGAGCACCTCGCCGGTCTCGTCGTCCAGCGCCATGAACTTGCGATCAAGGCTGCCCACGAATACCAACCCGCCTGCCGTGGGCAGGGTCGAGCTGGTGATCGGCGCATATTGCCGGTACTGCCAAACCTCCGACTGGTCCGTCAGGTCGATGGCACGGACCTGGCCGATATTGCCGTCGCCATCGGGATGGGGGACGCGAGCAAAGGTCTGCAGCCCGCCGCCGGTGTAAATCTCGCCCGGATCGAGCGGGTTCACGGTGGTGTTGGAGCAGAACTCCACAGTCGGCAGATACAGGGTTTCTGTCCGCGGGCTGTAGGCCGTGGCCTGCCAGGCCTTGGCGCCCGGATCTGCCGGGCAGTTGAAGGTGGTCTCGCCGATCACCGGAATGACCTCTGGGTTGATTTCCTTCTCGCCGGTCTCCGGGTCGATCGAAAGCACCACATTCTGCGGCGCCGTCTCCTGAGCCCATAGCCATTCGCCCGTGGTGCGGTCGAGGGACTCGATGATGCCGATCTTTCCGGTCGTCACCACCTGCTGCCGCATCTCACCGTTGAACGGCAGGTCGACCAGGATGCGCTCATAGGCGTAGTCGAGGTCGAGAGAGTCGGTTTCCAGGTACTGGTGGTACCATTCGAGCTCGCCCGTCGTTACATCGATGGCAAGCGTGGAGTTGGTGTAGAGCGCCTCGTTGGTAACGTTCGGATCGGAACTCGGGGGTGTCAATCCCGCGATCTCGACGTTCCACGGATAGGGCTGCCCGACGCCGGCAAAGATCAGGTTCTGTTCAGGGTCGTACGAACCCGTGATCCAGGCCGATGCACCATGGCGGCTCTCCAGCGGGAGGCCGTTCCAGCTGTTGCCCTCGGGCGTATCGCCCCGGGCGATGGTGTAGACACGCCACAATTCCTCACCGGTATCCGCGTCGTGGCCGGTAAAGAAGCAGCCGCCGGGCTGAGCGTTGCTGCAAGAGGTCATGCCCTGGACAACGACGCCGTTCGCCACGATCGGTCCGCTCGAGAAAGCGAAGCCGTGCTCGTAGTTCGCAACCTGCTTGTCCCAGATCAACTGGCCGGTCTTGGCGTCCAGCGCAATCAGATGGGCATCGCGGGTGGCGATGAACAGCTTGTCGTCGTAGATCGCCTTGGAACGCTCACCGTTCGGGTTCACGTCGTCGGGGAGCTCGTATTCGTACTCCCAGATGAGTTCGCCCGTGGCCCCGTCGAGGGCCTGGATAAGGTGGCTTGCGTTCTGCAGGTACAAGATCCCGTCATGGACGAGCGGGGTTTCCTGCGTGCGTCCCCCCGGCGACATGCCCCAGGCCCAGGCCAGTTGCAGATCGCCCACATTGTCCTTGTTGATCTCTTCGAGCGGGCTGTAGCCCCAGCCGTCATATGTGCGTCGCCACATCAGCCAGTCGCCGTCGGGCGGGTCGGTCAACATTTCGTCAGTGACCGGCGAAAGGTTGTCGATCGGGTTGTCCTGGGCAACGCCCGCCTGTACGGCCAATAGAGAAACCGATGAAGCGGCAATTGCCAATAAGCCAATTAATTTTCTGGGTTTGGTCATGCGAGGCCTCCTCCAAAGCCTGGAGTACTGGCGCTCTTTCATGAAATACTTGGCTGGCGAAATACCGTCAGCTTCGAAAGCTTTGCCAGTACCATTTGATGGTACGCCCGCATGACGGAGGTCGTCAACCATTGGTTAACGATCGCCGCTCTCACAGGGGCCGTCCAACAAAAAGGCGGCGCTGTCGCACCGCCCTTGGATGCGCTTGGTGGCCTTAGAGCGCCTTGGTCAGTTCCGGCACGAGCTCGAACAGGTCGCCTACCAGCCCGTAATCGGCCACCCCGAAAATAGGGGCTTCGGGGTCCTTGTCGATGGCGACGATGACCTTGGAATTCTTCATCCCCGCCAGATGCTGGATCGCCCCGGAAATGCCCACGGCGATATAGAGATCGGGGGCGACCACCTTGCCGGTCTGTCCCACCTGCCAGTCATTGGGGGCATAGCCTGCGTCCACGGCGGCGCGCGAGGCACCCATGGCGGCCCCGAGCTTATCGGCCAGCGGCTTGATGATCGCGGTAAATTGATCTTCCGACCCCAGCGCCCGGCCGCCCGAAACCACGATCCGCGCATTGGCCAGGTCCGGTCCGGCGCTGACCGCGGCATCCCGCGACACGAATTTGACCTTCGGCGCCGACGGCGTGAAATCGACGGCCTCGGTGGTTGCCGCGCCGCCGTCACCGACTGCGTCGAACGCCGAGGCGCGCACGGTAATGACGATCTTGTCGGCCGAGGCTTCGACCGTCTGGATCGCCGCGCCCGCATAGACTGGGCGCTCGAAGGATTTGGGCGAGACCACAGCGGTGATATCGGAAACCTGCATCACGTCGAGCAATGCCGCAACGCGGGGCATGACGTTCTTGCCCGAGGTTGTCGCGGCGGCAACGATGTGGCTGTAATTGCCAGCCAGATGGACGAGCAGTTCGGAGACCGGCTCGGCAAGCTGGTGCGCATAGGCGTCGGCGTCGGCCAGAAGAACCTTTGCGACCCCATCGAGCTTTGCGGCGGCATCGGCCACCGCGCCGCAGTCGGTCCCGGCCACCAGCACATCGATATCGCCACCGATCTTTTGCGCGGCGGCAACGGCCTTGGCGGTCGCGACGGCGAGGGTGGAATTATCGTGTTCTGCGAGGATGAGAATACTCATAGCACCCGGGCCTCCGTCTTGAGCTTTTCAACGAGTTCGGCAACCGAACCCACCATCGAGCCGGGCTTGCGCTCGGCCGGTTTGGCGGTCGAAACGATCTTCAGGGTGGGTTCGAGTCCTACGCCCAGGCTTGCCGCATCGATTTCCTCGAGGGGCTTTTTCTTGGCCTTCATCACATTGGGCAGCGAGGCATAACGGGGCGTGTTGAGCCGCAGATCGGTTGAGATCACGGCGGGCAGGGCCAGTTCGAGCGTTTCGAGACCCCCATCGACCTCGCGCGTCACCGTCGCTTTGCCGTCCGCGATTTCGACCTTCGAGGCAAAGGTGGCCTGCGGCCAGCCGAGCAGGGCCGAGAGCATCTGGGCGGTCTGGTTGGAATCGTCGTCGATGGCCTGCTTGCCCATGATGACCAGATCGGGGCTCTGCTGTTCGGCAATTGTCTTGAGGATCTTGGCCACGGCCAGCGGTTCGATGGGCTCGTCGGTCCTGACCAGAATGGCGCTGTCGGCGCCCATGGCGAGTGCGGTGCGCAGCGTATCCTGGGCCTGCGCCGGGCCGATGGAAACGGCGACGATTTCAATGGCGATGCCCGCTTCCCTAAGCTTGATCGCCTCTTCGACGGCGATTTCGTCGAACGGGTTCATGCTCATTTTCTGGTTGGCGAGATCGACGCCCGTTCCGTCCGACTTCACCCGCACGGTGATGTTGGCGTCGAGCACCCGCTTGACCGGGACTAGAATTTTCAAAGCCGTCTCCTCTTGTAGATTCATCCGGGACGTGAGGCCGCTTGCTGCAAGTCTTTGTTGATCGCGCTTATGCGATCGGCAGCTTGGTCGTGAGCTTGATGCATTTGAGCGCGAAATGGGAGTTGATGGCCACAACGCCGGGCAAATGCAACAGCTTGCGTTTCAAAAGCCGCTCATATTCCTCTATCGAGGCGACCAGCGCACGCACCACATAGTCGGTCTCCCCGCTCATGGAATAACATTCCACGACCTCGGGATAGTCGGCCACGTCGCGCTCGAACGCTTCGAGCGTTTCCTCGTCATGCTGCTTGAGTTTGATGTGGGCGAAGACCGTGATATCCAGACCGAGCTTGTGCTGGTCGAGGATCGAAACGCGCTCCTTGATGACGCCGTCTTTTTCGAGGCGCTTGAGGCGACGCCAGAACGGGGTATGGGAGAGGCCCACCTTCTCCGCCATATCGGCTACCGAGAGGGACGAGTCCTCCTGGACCACCGTAAGAATCTTGCGATCCATCTCGTCCATGTAACTGTCTCCTCAATATGCCCGTAACAATAGGATGAAATATCCAATCATTACGCGATAGTCGGAGAATGAAGTCAAGTTCTCCCCTTCGATTGGTAGTAATATTGATCAAAGCCCAATGTTGCAATCGGGGAGGAGAGCAGCATGGACACAGTCGCCAAACGCGATAAATCCAACCGCCCAGCACTGTCGTTTTACGTACCCGAGCCGCCGGCCCGGCCCGGCCAGCCTGTCGATTTTTCCCATATCGAGGTGCCCGAGGCGGGCACCGTGCGCTGTCCCGACATCTCCGAACCCGAACGCGCGCTGCGCGATCTGCCCTATGAACTGATCCGCGTGCTCGATGAAAAGGGCAGAGCGGCGGGTCCCTGGGATCCGCGCCTCGACCCCGATACGCTGCGCGCCGGGCTGACCGCCATGCTCAAGACGCGCCTGTTCGACGACAGGATGTTTCGCGCCCATCGGCAGGGCAAGACCAGCTTTTACATGAAATCGCTGGGCGAGGAGGCCATCGGCGCCGCGCAGGCTCTGGCGCTCGATACGGGAGACATGAATTTTCCCACCTACCGCATGCTGTCCTGGCTGATGGCGCGGGGGTACCCGCTGATCGACCTGTGCAATCAGATCTATTCCAACGAGCGCGATCCTTTGCGCGGCCGCCAGCTCCCCATCCTTTATTCGGCGCGCGAGTACGGGTTCTATTCGCTCTCCGGCAATGTGGGGTCGCGCTTCGGGCACGCGGTGGGCTGGGCCATGGCCTCGGCCTTCAAATCCGACGACAAGATCGCCATCGGCCACGTTGGCGACGGCACCACGGCGGAAGGCGATTTCCACGAAGCCCTGACCTTCGCTGCCGTCTATAAGGCGCCGGTTATTCTTTGCGTCGAAAACAACCAGTGGGCGATTTCATCCTTCTCGGGCATCGCCGGGGCAAGGGAAACCACGTTTGCCGCCAAAGCCATCGCTTACGGCATTCCCGGCCTTAGGGTCGATGGCAATGATTTCCTCGCCGTCTATGCCGCGACCCAATGGGCGGCCGACCGGGCTCGCACCAATCATGGACCGACGCTGATCGAGTTTTTCACCTATCGCGCCGCCGGGCATTCGACCTCCGACGATCCCACTCGCTACCGCCCCGAGGACGAGGCCTCCAAATGGCCCCTGGGCGATCCGCTCGAGCGGCTCAAAGCCCACCTGATCGCCCTTGATGAATGGTCCGACGAACGACACGAAGCGCTGATCGCAGAATTGACCGCCGACATCAAAGCCGCCGTCAAGCAGGCCGAAGCCATCGGTACGCTGGGCCAGTCAAAGCCCAATCCGCGCGAAATGTTCGAGGACGTCTTCGCCCACCCCGACTGGCGCATCCGCGAACAGCGCAGGGAGGCGGGGGTATGAGCAGGATTTTGTCTTCAGTTCAGCCACCAGCAACCGCCGTCATCCCGGGCGAAGACGCGGGACCCGGTACACTCGGAGCCGGAAATCTGTCTTCCGCCGTGCCTCCCGCGTCCTCTGAGCATACTGGGTCCCGGCTCAAGGCCGGGATGACGGCGGAGTGTGTGACTCGCGTTGTGCGAATGTTGCAAACGACGAGAGGTCTCCCATGCCTGCAATGAACATGATCCAGGCGCTCAATTCCGCCCTCGACGTCAAGCTGGGCAGCGATCCCGATACGCTGGTGTTCGGGGAGGACGTCGGCTATTTCGGCGGCGTGTTCCGCGTCACTGAAGGATTGCAGAAAAAACACGGGCTAAACCGCTGTTTCGACTCCCCCATTTCCGAAGGCGGCATTGTCGCCACGGCGATCGGCATGGGCGCATACGGGCTGCGGCCCATCGTCGAAATCCAGTTCGCCGACTATATCCTGCCCGCCTACGACCAGCTCGTTTCCGAAGCGGCGCGGCTTCGCTATCGCTCGAACGGGGAGTTCTGGTGTCCGATCACGGTGCGCTCGCCCTATGGCGGCGGGATTTTCGGCGGCCAGACCCATTCGCAAAGCCCCGAGGCGATCTTTGCGCATGTGACGGGGCTGAAAACCGTAATCCCGTCCAACCCCTATGACGCCAAAGGGCTGCTGCTGGCGGCAATCGAGGAAGACGATCCTGTGATCTTTCTCGAACCCAAGCGGCTCTATAACGGCCCGTTCGACGGCCACCACGACAAGCCGCTGACCACATGGGCCGAACACAAGCTCGGCGAGGTGCCATCCGGACACTACACAGTGCCGCTCGGTTCGGCCTCGGTGATGCGCGAGGGCAAGGAAGTGACGGTGCTCGCCTACGGCACTATGGTCCATGTCTGCAACGCCGCGATCTCAGAGTCCGGGGTCGATGCCGAGTTGATCGATCTGCGCTCCATAGTGCCGCTCGACATCGACGCCATCGTCAAATCGGTCAAAAAAACCGGCCGCTGTGTCATCGTCCACGAAGCCTCGCGGTTCGGCGGGTTCGGGGCCGAGCTTTCGGCGCTCATACAGGAACGGTGCTTTTATCATCTGCGCGCGCCCATCGAGCGGGTGGCGGGGTGGGATACGCCCTATCCCCACGCCTTCGAGTGGGATTATTTCCCCGGCCCGGTCCGCGTCACCAAGGCGCTCAAGCGCTGTGTGGAGGCGGTGGCATGAAAACCTATTCCTTCCGCCTGCCCGACATCGGCGAAGGCGTCGCCGAGGCCGAAATAACCGCCTGGCACGTCAAGGTGGGTGATCGGGTCGAGGAGGACCAGACCCTTGTCGACGTCATGACCGACAAGGCGACAATCGACATGACATCGCCGGTGGCCGGTACGGTGCTGAAACTCTTCGGCG
The DNA here is from genome assembly GCF_965249125.1 of Pelagibacterium sp. Taxonomy (GTDB): domain Bacteria; phylum Pseudomonadota; class Alphaproteobacteria; order Rhizobiales; family Devosiaceae; genus Pelagibacterium. The sequence continues at coordinate 1,869,509 of NZ_OZ252217.1, read as the reverse complement.
CCGAAGGCGACAAGGCGCCCGTCGGCTCGGTGCTGGTCGAGCTTGAGATCGAGGGCGAGGCGGCGGCCACCACGACCTCGGCGAAAACCGGGGACCAGCCGAGCGGCAGCGAACCGGGGAGCGAGCGGCAAGGGCCCATGGACCCCGGCTTTCGCCGGGGCAGCGATGGGGAAGAAGAAGCGCCTGAGGTCCCATCTTCTGAACCTACCCCACCCACCCCCGTCATCCCGGGCGAAGACCCGGGATCCAGTACACTCGGACCCGGAGATCGGTCTTCCGCCGTGCCTCCCACGTCCTCCGAGCACACTGGATCCCGGCTCAAGGCCGGGATGACAGAGGGGGCGGGACATCACCACCAGATCCTCATCGCTCCGGCCACCCGCCGCCGCGCCGAGGACCTCGATATCGATCTTAATTACGTCACCGGAACCGGCCCGGAAGGGCGCATCACCGATGCCGACCTCGACGCCCATCTCAAGGGCAAGGCGCCCGCGCCCGCCCCGCGCGAACGTCACGGCGTCTACGAGAAAAAGATCATCGGCCTGCGCCGCAGGATCGCCGAGCGCATGGAACGTTCGGCGCGTTCAATCCCGCATTTCTCCTATGTCGAGGATTGCGACATGACGGCGCTGGAAGGTTTGCGCCGGGAAATCAACGCCGCGCGTCAGGGTGCCCAGCCCAAGCTGACCCTTCTGCCCTTCTTCATGCGCGCGCTGGCACAATTGCTGCCCGAATTCCCGCACGTCAACGCCCATTACGACGACGAAGCGGGGGTGCTGCGCCAGTTCGAGCCTATCCATATCGGGATTGCCACCCAAACCGCCGAGGGGCTGATGGTGCCTGTCGTCCGCCACGTCGAAGCACTCGACATCTGGGACTGCGCCCGTGAGATGAGCCGGGTCACCAACGCGGCGCGCGAGGGCAGGGCATCGCGCGACGAGCTTTCGGGATCGACAATCACCCTGACCAGCCTCGGCGCGCTGGGCGGCGTTGCCGCGACCCCGATTATCAACCACCCCGAAGTGGCGATCATCGGCCCCAACAAGCTCATGGGCCGCCCGGTGTTCATCAACAACCAGGTGACCGTGCGCACCATGATGAACCTTTCCTCGAGCTTCGATCACCGCATTGTCGATGGCTATGACGCGGCCAAATTCATCCAGCGGCTCAAGAGATTGCTGGAAAACCCGGCTCTGATTTTTATCGAAAAGCGGAGCTGGTCATGAGCACGCTAAGGCCCCCTCACCCGACGCTTCGCGCCGACCTCTCCCCCAAGGGAGAGGTGTTCCCCGCGGCTTGCGGCAATCTTAACCTCTCCCTTGGGGGAGAGGTCGGATGGCGCAGCCAGACGGGTGAGGGGGCCTTCGCCCCTTACGCCATCGCCACAGCCAAACCGCAGGTCCAATGACATGACTCATCTCGATTTCGCCCTCGGCGACATGGCCGATACGATCCGGCAAACCACCCACCGGTTCGCCACCGACAAGATTGCGCCGCGCGCCGCCGAGATCGATGAGACAAACACGTTTCCCATCGACCTCTGGCCGGAAATGGGGGAACTCGGCCTGCACGGGATAACCGTGGAAGAGGAATTCGGCGGGCTTGGGCTGGGTTATCTGGAACATTGCGTCGCCGTCGAGGAAGTCTCGCGCGCCTCGGCTTCGGTGGGGCTGTCCTACGGCGCTCACTCCAACCTGGCGGTCAACCAGACCCGCCGCTGGGGCAGCGAGGCGCAAAAGCGCAAATATCTGCCCAAACTGATTTCGGGCGAGCATGTGGGGGCGCTGGCCATGTCCGAAGCCGGATCGGGGTCCGACGTGGTCTCGATGTCGCTGCGCGCCGAAAAGCGGGGCGATCGCTATGTGCTCAACGGCACCAAATTCTGGATCACCAACGCGCCCAAAGCCGACGTGCTCATCGTTTATGCCAAGACCGATCCAAACGCCGGCCCCAAGGGCATCACCGCCTTCATCATCGAAAAGGGCATGAAGGGCTTTTCGGTGTCGCCCAAACTCGACAAGATGGGCATGCGCGGCTCGGACACCGCCGAACTCGTGTTCACCGACTGCGAGGTTTCGGCCGAAAACGTTCTGGGCGCCGAAGGGCAGGGGGTGAAAATCCTGATGTCGGGTCTCGACTACGAACGCGTCGTGCTCGCAGCGGGGCCGCTGGGCATCATGCAGGCGTGCCTGGACACCGTGCTGCCCTATATCCGCGACCGCAAACAGTTCGGCGCGCCCATCGGTTCGTTCCAGCTCATGCAGGCAAAAATCGCCGACATGTATGTCGCGCTCAATTCCTCGCGCGCCTATGTCTATGCGGTGGCCAAGGCGTGCGACGCGGGAAAGACAACGCGCTTCGATGCCGCCGGCGCCATCCTCCTGGCGTCGGAAAACGCGGTGAAGGTGTCGCTCGAAGCCGTGCAGGCGCTGGGCGGGGCTGGCTATACCAAAGAATGGCCGGCGGAACGCTTCGTGCGCGATGCAAAGCTCTACGATATCGGGGCGGGGACAAACGAAATCCGCCGCTTCCTCATCGGGCGCGAGGTGATCGGGATATGACAGGTCCCGCCCTGCAATCGGCCATCAATCCTTCGTCCGAGGCCTTTCGAACCAACGCGGCGCACAATCGCGCGCTGGCCGCAGAGCTTCGCGACATTGCCGCCAAGACCGCATTGGGCGGACCTGAAACCTCCCGTCAGCGCCATGTGGCGCGCGGGAAACTGCTGCCGCGCGATCGCGTCGAACGCCTGCTCGATCCGGGCTCGCCGTTCGTCGAAATCGGCCAGCTCGCCGCCAACGGCATGTATGGCGACGAGGCACCGGGGGCGGGGATCATCTGCGGCATCGGGCAGGTTTCGGGCCGGCTGGTGATGATTGTTTGCAACGATCCCACAGTCAAAGGCGGCGCTTACTTTCCCCTGACCGTCAAAAAGCACCTGCGCGCCCAGGAAATCGCGCTCGAAAACCGTCTGCCCTGCATCTACCTGGTCGATTCCGGCGGCGCCAATCTGCCCTTTCAGGCCGAGGTTTTCCCCGACCGCGACCATTTCGGGCGCATCTTTTTCAATCAGGCGCAGATGTCGGCCCAATCGATCCCCCAGATCGCCTGTGTGATGGGTTCGTGCACGGCGGGCGGGGCCTATGTTCCCGCCATGAGCGATGAAACGGTGATCGTGCGCAATCAGGGCACGATTTTTCTGGCCGGACCGCCATTGGTCAAGGCCGCCACCGGCGAAATCATCTCGGCCGAGGAACTGGGCGGTGCCGAAACCCATGGCAGGAAATCCGGTGTCGTCGACCACATAGCGGAAAACGACGAGCACGCGCTGACCATTGTTCGCGATATCGTTTCCACATTGCCGGAAAGCCAGGTCAAGGGCGATGGCGTCGACGTCGACAAAAACAGTCACGACAGCGCAGAGCTTTACGGCATAATTCCTCTCGATGTCAGGGCGCCCTACGACGTGCGCGAGATCATCGCCCGCATCGTGGACGGAGCGCGCTTTCACGAGTTCAAGGCAAATTACGGCACCACCCTCGTCACCGGCTTTGCCGAGCTTTGGGGCACCAAGATCGGCATCGTCGCCAACAATGGCGTGCTGTTTTCCGAAAGCGCATTGAAGGGCGCTCACTTTATCGAATTGTGCTGCCAGCGCCGCATCCCGCTGCTGTTCCTGCAAAATATCTCCGGCTTCATGGTCGGGGGGAAATATGAGGCGGGCGGCATCGCCAAGGACGGCGCCAAGCTGGTGACCGCCGTCGCCACGGCCACGGTGCCGAAAATCACCCTCATTGTCGGCGGCAGCTTCGGCGCCGGAAATTACGGCATGGCGGGGCGGGCCTATTCCCCGCGGTTCGTGTTCACCTGGCCCAACGCCCGCATCTCGGTGATGGGCGGCGAACAGGCCGCATCGGTGCTGGCCACCGTCAAGCGGGACGGGCTTGAATCGAAAGGCGAAAACTGGAGCGCAGAGGACGAGGAAGCCTTCAAAAATCCCATCCGCGAGCGCTACGAGGCGGAAGGAAACCCCTATTTCGCCACGGCGCGGCTGTGGGACGACGGCATCATCGATCCGGCCCAGACCCGCGACGTCCTGGGCCTCGCTTTTAGCGTCACCCTCAACGCCCCGATTCCCGAGCGCCCGCAATTCGGGCTGTTCAGGATGTAGATGATGATAAAGCGTTTGCTCATCGCCAATCGCGGCGAAATCGCCTGCCGCATCATCCGCACAGCGCGGCGCCTGGGCGTTGAAACCGTTGCGGTTTTTTCCGACGCCGACGCCGGTGCGCTCCATGTCCGCATGGCCGATACGGCGGTCCATATCGGCCCGTCACCGGTCAGCGAGAGCTATCTGCGCGGTGATGCAATCATCGCTGCCGCGCTTGAATCCGGGGCGGATGCAATCCATCCGGGTTTCGGTTTCCTTTCGGAAAATGCCCAGTTTGCGCAAGCCGTTATCGATGCCGGGCTGATCTGGGTCGGCCCCGATCCAGCCTCGATCGAGGCGATGGGATTAAAGGACGCGGCCAAAAAGCTGATGCAGGATGCTGGCGTGCCGGTGACGCCGGGCTATTTGGGCGCGGACCAGTCGCCCAAAACACTTGCCGAGGCCGGCGACGAGATCGGCTATCCTCTTTTGATCAAGGCCATCGCCGGGGGCGGCGGCAAGGGGATGCGCAGGGTCGAAAGACCCGAGGATTTTTCCGCCGCTCTGCAATCGTGCCGGCGCGAGGCGAAAAGTGCGTTCGGCGACGACCGCGTGCTGCTCGAAAAATACGTAACCCGCCCGCGTCATATCGAGGTGCAGATATTCGGCGACCGGCACGGCAATGTCGTGCACCTGTTCGAGCGCGATTGCTCACTACAGCGCCGCCACCAGAAGGTGATCGAGGAAGCCCCGGCGCCCGGCATGGATGAAGGCACCCGCGCCGCCATCTGCGCCGCCGCCGTCAAGGCCGCCCAGGCTGTCGATTATGTAGGGGCGGGCACGATAGAATTTATCGCCGACGCCTCGGACGGCCTGCGCGCCGACCGCATCTGGTTCATGGAGATGAACACGCGGTTGCAGGTCGAACACCCGGTCACCGAGGCGATCACCGGGGTCGATCTCGTCGAATGGCAGCTCAGAATCGCTGCCGGAGAAACCCTGCCCAAGTCGCAGGATCAGTTGAGTTTTTCGGGATGGGCGGTGGAGGCGAGGCTCTATGCCGAAGACCCCGCCAACGGTTTCATGCCCTCGACCGGAACGCTCGAAATCTTCGAATTGCCCAACGGCATCCGCATCGAAACCGGCGTGGCGGCTGGAGATGCGATCACACCATTCTACGATCCGATGATCGCCAAGCTGATTGCCCATGGCCGCACGCGGACCGAGGCCATCGAAACGCTCAAAACGGCCTGCCGGTCCATCGCCATCCACCCGGTAAAAACCAACGCAGCTTTCCTGGCCCGCGCGCTGTCCGAGCCCGAGTTTGGCGCCGGAAACATCGATACGGGGTTCATCGAACGCCATGGCGTTGCACTGACTCAACCTGTCGCCCCGTCCGCACAAGCGCTTGAACTTGCCGCACAATCCATGCTGCCACAAGGGCAGGGAGCGTGGGGCGATCTCATCGGTTTCCGCATGAATGCCGGGCCGAACCGTGCCATGCGCATGCGCCTGGCCTCAGAGCCGGTAACCGTTGTCCTTCCCTTCGGAATGCGCCAGCCCGGCGCGCAGGCGCCAAGAATCGTCGACCGATCGGCGCAGCGCACCCTCATCGCCGAGGCAGGCGAAATCTTCGCCTTCTCCCCCGACCGCTCCAACGCCACCCATGGCGGCGCGGCGGTAGACGGCGCCATCCTCGCCCCGATTCCCGGAAAGGTCACAGCCATCCCCGTCGCGCCCGGCCAGCGGGTGGCCAAGGGCGAAACCCTTATCGTGCTCGAAGCGATGAAAATGGAATACACTCTGTCCGCACCCTTTGACGGCACCGTCACCGCGATCAACGCTTCGGGCGGCGAGCAGGTCACCGAGGGCACCGTCCTGGTGGAAATCGCGGAGGAAAACCAATGAGCGGGCGCTATTTCGAGGACTGGTCGATCGGCGATACCGTCGCCCATCCCATCCGCCGAACGGTCACCGAGGCGGACAATGTGCTCATCACCACATTGACCCACAATCCCCAGCCGCTGCACCTCGATGCCGAATATGCAAAGGGCACGGAATTCGGCCGGATCGTCGTAAACGGCACCTTCACGTTCTCGCTGATGGTGGGGATTTCGGTTGCCGAAACCACCCTTGGCACCCTGATCGCCAATCTTGGCTATGACGCGGTCAGGATGCCCAAGCCGGTGTTCGTCGGCGATACGCTGCGTATCGAATCCGAGGCGATCGACCTGCGCGCCTCGGCCAGCCGCCCGGAGGCGGGGATCGTTACCTTTGCCCATCGTGCCATCAACCAGCGCGACGAGATCGTCTGCACCTGCACGCGCAGCGCATTGATCCGGCGGAGGCCGAAATGAGGCTGCGCTCGCTGCTCTTTGTTCCCGGAGATCGCCCGGACCGCATGGAAAAGGCGCTGAACAGCGGCGCCGATGCGGTGATCGTCGATCTTGAAGATTCGGTGCTGCCCGAGCGCAAGCCGTGGGCGAGAAAGGATGTGGCGCAATTTCTCGCGACGGCGGGACGGACGGCAAGGCTCATGGTACGCGTCAATCCGCTCGGCACCGCCGATCTTGCAGCCGATCTCGAAGCGATCCTGCCTGCAAAGCCCGATGCGCTGGTGTTGCCCAAATCGGAATCGGCAAGCTCGGTCGCCGAACTCGCCGCCATGCTCGGGCTTGCCCACATACCCATCCTGCCCATTGCAACCGAAACGCCAAAGGCGGTGTTCGGACTGGGCACTTATGGTGCCGTTGCCAACCGGCTTTGCGGCTTGACCTGGGGCGCAGAGGACCTGCCCGCCGCGATCGGCGCCACAACGGCGCGCCATTCCGACGGCAGCTACACATCGCCCTATGAACTGGCGCGCAATCTCACTCTTTTCGGCGCCCATGCCACGGGCGTTCCGGCCATCGAGACCGTCTATCCCAACATCGCCGATAGAGAGGGGCTGAAGGCCTATGCCGAGCGCGGCCGCCGCGACGGGTTCTCCGGCATGATGGCCATTCACCCCACCCAGGTCGCGATAATCAATGCTGCCTTTGCCCCCACGCAAGCCGAAATCGCCCACGCCCGCGCCATTATCTCCGCCTTCGCCGACAATCCGGGCGCGGGAGCCGTTCAGCTTGACGGCAAGATGATCGACCGGCCCCATCTCCTCGCTGCCAAACGCCTGCTGGCAATGACGCAAGAGTGAGTCGCTGCTGCATCAACCAGATATTTAATGACCTTGGAGGCGTTTGCTATGCGACGGCCTCTGGACGGGCCGGGTCTTTCCGGAGACGTTCTCGGGCCACCGATATTTCTCAGGAGCCTTCTCATGGCAAACCGCACCGGCGGACAGATACTCGTCGATCAGCTCAAGATTCACGGCGCCGACCACGTGTTCTGCGTGCCGGGCGAGAGTTATCTCGCCGTGCTCGACGCGCTATACGACGTGCCGCAGATCAAGGTGGTCACCTGCCGCCACGAGGGTAATGCGGCGATGATGGCCGAGGCGCACGGCAAGCTCACCGGCCGCCCCGGCATCTGCATGGTGACCCGCGGGCCGGGGGCGACCAATGCCAGCGCCGGCCTGCATGTGGCCATGCAGGATGCCACCCCGATGATTTTGCTCATCGGTCAGGTGGCGCGCGACCAGGTCGAACGCGAGGCCTTTCAGGAAATCGACTATCGCCGCATGTTGGGGCAGGTGACCAAATGGACGGTGCAGGTCGACGATGCCTCCCGGTTGCCCGAACTGATCGCCCGCGCCTTCCGGGTGGCGACCAGTGGCCGTCCCGGCCCGGTGGCCATCGCGCTGCCCGAGGACATGCTGACCGAATTGGCCGACGTGCGCGACGCATTGGCCTATACGCCGCTGCAAAGCTGGCCGGGCGCCGGCGAACTCGACGCCATGCGCACAATGCTGGCCAAGGCGCAACGCCCCATGATGCTGCTCGGTGGTGCCCCGTGGGATGAAGAGGCCGTTTCTGCCGTCCAGCGTTTTGCCGAGGCCAACCAGCTGCCGGTTGCAACGAGCTTTCGCCGTGCCGACAGGTTCGACAACAACCATCCGCTCTACGCGGGCGACCTGGGCATCGGGCCAAACCCCAAACTGCTCGAAGCCATCAAGGCATCGGACCTGCTGATCGTTGTCGGGGCGCGGCTGACGGAGATGACGACGGGGGGGTATACCCTGTTCGATATTCCCGTTCCGAAACAGACACTTATTCACATTCATCCCGATCCCGAGGAGTTGGGCCGGGTCTATCATCCCGCGCTGGCCATCAATGCCACCCCGCGCGAATTTGCAAAATCGCTCGGGACGCTGGAGCCGATCGCGTCTCCGGCCTGGGCGGGGACCGGCGAGGCCGCCCACGCGGCCTATGGCGAATGGCAGGTCTGTCCGTCCAATCCCGGCGATATCCAGCTGGGCGAGGTGATGGCATGGCTCGAGGCCAATATGCCCGCCGAAACCATCTATACCAACGGCGCCGGCAATTTCTCGGTCTGGCTGCACCGCTTCCATCGCTATCGCCAATTTGCGACGGAACTGGCGCCCACCTCGGGGTCCATGGGCTATGGTTTCCCGGCAGCGATCGCGGCCGCTATCGTCAAGCCCGAAACGCCTGTGGTCTGCTTTGCCGGCGACGGCGATTTTCTCATGAGCGCGCAGGATCTTGCGACCGCCATGGCTGCTGGCGCCAAGCCGGTGACCATCGTTTTCAACAACGGCATCCTGGGCACCATCCGCATGCATCAGGAAAACCATTACCCCGGTCGTGTCTCGGCCACCGACCTGGTCAATCCCGATTTCGCCGACTACGCAAGAGCTTTCGGCGCCCATGGCGAAACCGTCAGCACCACCGCTGAGTTTGCCCCTGCAATGGAACGCGCGCTGGCATCGGGCAAGGCGGCGGTGATCGAACTCAAGCTCGATCCAGAGGCGATCACCCCCCGAACCACCCTTGCCAAGCTCCGGCAGGCCGCTCAGAACAAGGCGTAGCGATATGAATTCCGCTTCCGCCAGCGTCTGACGGCCATGTTCGGCGCATTGCTCGCATTGGCATCGGCTGCCAGCTTCGCCCTGACCAATGCGTTCTTCCGGCGCGGCGCGTTCACCGGTAGCGTGGTGCTCGCCATGGTGATCACGGTGCCACTCGGCGCGCTGGTTTTTCTGGCCGTTGCCGCCGCCGCGGGGCTGCTGCCGCTGCTGGGAGAGTTTTCGGGCGTTTCCCTTGTGCTGTTCGCGCTTGCGGGCGTGCTGCACTTCGTGTGCGGCCGGTATTGCAACTTCCGCGCCATCAAGGCGGCCGGCGCGGTCGTCGCGGGGCCGCTGGTCGACAGCGGCATATTGTGGACCGTGCTGGCTGCCGTTTTCCTGCTCGGCGAAACGCTGACGCCACTCTCGATGGCAGGAATCGCCCTCATCATGATCGGCCCTTCGCTGAGCCTGCGCGGCAGGCGCCTTCCACAGCGCACCGAGAGCGGATTCGAGCCGCGCTACCGCGAGGGTGTGACCTTCGCCCTGCTGGCGTCACTGTGCTTCGGCCTCAGCCCGATTCTCGTCGGCTTCGCACTGCCTGCGGCGTCGGGAATAGGCACGGGCATCGCAGGTGGCCTCGTTTCCTACGGCGCGGCCGCCCTGCTTGTGCTTCCCGTTCTGCTGATCGGCACCAGCCGCACCGCCATAAGTGCGGCGGGCAGGGCGGAAACCGGGTGGTTCACGCTTTCGGGCGTCATGATCAGCCTTTCCCAGATGGCCCGTTACATGGCGCTGGCCGTAGCCCCGGTGAGCCTCGTAATGCCGCTGCTGCGGACAGCGATCGTGTTCCGCCTGCTGTTCGCATGGCTGCTCAACCGCAAGGCCGAAGTGCTGACCCGCGACGCCATCGCAACGACCGTCGTCTGCGGGGCCGGGGTGATGCTGATGGCATTAGGCTTATGATACGACAGCCGTCTGGCCAGTGAGGCAAACTGGACGAGGCGCAGCCGAGGACCCCGGCGACCGTTCGCCGCCCCGCCGGACGGCCAGCGAAAGCCATAGGGCGGTTTTAGCCCGTCATGGTTTTCGCGGTGCGGCCCGTGAGGCAAACTGGACGAGGCATAGCCGAGGACCCCGCGCGACGTTTCGCGCGCCCCTCGGAGGGCCAGTGAGCGGCATAGCGCGGCTTTAGCGCGTCATGCCGTGAGCGGTGCGGCCCGTGAGAGAAGGAAATGGTGGAGCTGATCGGGATCGAACCGACGACCTCGTCATTGCGAACGACGCGCTCTCCCAACTGAGCTACAGCCCCATTCGAAAGCCGGTTTAACCCAATATCGTGCGGGCTGGAAGAGTAAATAAGCCGCTATTGGGTGGGCAGTGCCAGCGCGATCTGGCCGGGCAGGGTCTCGACAGGCTCAAAGCCCAGATTGGCGCAATTGCCGGCAAAAACCTCGGCCCAGGCCTCGCCGCGCTGCTCGATATAGGTGATGCGGTTGGCTTCGCCCTCTATGGTTAGCTGTTCCGCCGCCGCGCTGGCCCGTTCGGCGGCGCGCATGAAACCGTCATCGGCAAAATAATTGCAGCCCGGCACGTCAATCTCTCGCCAGGCGACAAGAGCGATATCGATGACGTCGCGCGCGATCTGCCGGCTGAAATCGAGATAAGGGGTCAGAGCCGGATCGCCACAGACCCGGGCCCCGGCGCTCGCCCGCATCCGCGCCAGCCGATCTGGCGCGTCCTCGACCATTCCTGACGCCGCCGCGACGATCTCGCCGAGTCGAATCTGGGCCGCCACCTGCTCGAGGGGAGAAAGATAGTCGATCGCGCCGTCAAACACCGCGCACCGGGTGGTGACAACGGTGCCCACCACGAGCGCGTCGGCGTCGGTCATCATCTGCTCGATATTGGCCGCTCCGTCCTGCGCCATCGCGCTGCCAGCCATCGTCATGGAGACGACCAGAGCCAAGCTGCGCACGCCTGACGAAAATGAGGGTCGATGGGACAATAACAAAACCTCTGCAAGACCAAGCGGCGGTCAGGGTCCAAGCACATCACCAATGTGGCTGTTTTGCGAAACCTGCCTTCCCAAGGGTATTCGCAGGCGATCCATAAAGGAGTCGTAAACGATGATTGCCTCAAGTGTTAACGAGTGGTTTCCGTATGTGTGGACATTTTGCAACATTGCCTTCGCAACCCGCCCGCACGGCTGTTGAACAGGGCTAACGGCTGTTGCGAACCGAACCGGCATCGCTAGAGTGGGGCTTGCGAATCCATGCATGGGATCGTTTGTCGGTCGCAACGCGACGGCAACACACGACACCAACAATAATGTGGTCGCGTTTCGACAAACTGCCGGATAGCCCGGCACAAACTGAATGACTGACTTTGGAGGTCAATTATGAAACTTAAGAGCCTTCTTCTGGGTTCTGCAGCTGTTCTGGCCCTGTCGACGGGTGCCCAGGCCGCTGATCCGATTCCGGCGACTTTCGTGTCGCTCGGCGTTTGCGATGCCTACGGCATCTCTGGCCTGACCATCGAATCCGACGACACCTGCCTGTCGATCTCGGGCGAAGTGTCCTACGAATGGGCCGTCGAAGATCTTTCGTTGACCACCGGCTTTGGTTATACGTCTGACGTTGATTGGGAGCTGGCTTTCGAAGCTACTACCCAGACCGATTCCGGTGCTGCCGTCGCTTTCATTTCGTTCGTTGATGACGACACCACTGGCGTCGATGTTGATCCCGTTATCGATCAGGCCTATGTCCAGTTCGGCGATACCACCGTTCTTTCGGCTGGCCTGAAGGACTCGGCATTCGACACCGAGATTCTCGACCGTACTTATGGCGGCGGCGACGAATACGGCGTATTCGACTGGGATTATGATGAAAACGACCTTACTGCGGGCAGTATTGTTGCTCAAGGCGGTCACGTCATCACCATTGAATCGCTGGTTGCTGATGGCTTCACCGTCATCGCCGGTTTCGAAGACCTCGAAAACAACGGCACTGCACTGCTCGGCGTTCAGTATGACGGCGGCATGTTCTCGGGTGAAGCCGCGGTTTTGGTTGGCGATCTCTACAACAACCTTGCCACCGATCCGGTCAACTTCTACGCAGCTGTGACCGCTGAGTTCGACTCGTTCGAAGCCCGCGCTGGCGTGCTCTTCGACGACACCGGCTACTACATTGCTTCGCTGGGTGCTTCGGCAACCCTCGACATGTTCACCCTTGATGTTGACGCTTTCTTTGAAGACAGCGGCGAATGGGGTGTTGCTGGTGAAGGTTCGTTCGACGCCACTGATACGGTTGCTGTCTATCTCGGCGCTGGCTACGAAGAAGACACGGGTACTGATTCGTGGACCGTTTACGGCGGTGTTGACGTTGATGTTACCGAAGTCATCGTTGCCAATGCTGAACTCGGCTATGTGGAACGTACCGGTGCCATCGTGACCGACTACATCTACGGCGCTGCTGGTGTAACCTATGCACCGGGTGGCGGTTTCGAAACCGGCCTGACTGTCTATGCCAACACGCTGGACGATTACAAGCTGACCTTCGAAGCTTCCAAAGAGTTCTAAGAACTCTTCGCCTCGAGGCGATTGTTTGGAAAGGCCCGGCGTTTGCCGGGCCTTTCTTTTTGTGCCGCAGCCATTTCGGCACGAAACGAGAGCGTTGGATGGCTTCGTTCGAACCGGAAATGCTTTACACTGCAGGTTCGATTACCGAGTCGACCGAAATTGCCGCGGCGCGGCGCAAACCTATTGGCTTTGAATGATTTTCCCTCGCTTGCTCTCATTTGTCCTGCCTGCAGTCTTTATTCTGACGCCAATTCAATCGGCACTTGCGCAGTATCAGTCACTCGATGCGACAGCAGGGGCCGAAACGAGTGGCCAGTTCGCCTGGGCCGTGCAGGTCTCGGCCGGTGAAATCACGCTGAGCGGCAACGTGCCATATCAATCGGTTGCAACGATCCTGGCTGAGCGCGCAGGGATCGATGGCGTAGACGTGATGACTATCGCCGACGGCGCGCCGCTCGGTTTCCTGCGCGATGCCATGAAGGCCATAGCGGCAAGCGAAATTCTCGAAGAAGGATCGATTGCCTATGGCGAAGGGCAATGGACGGTATCGGGAAATTTGCAGCCGGACGGAAGTCTCGAAACGCTGACCGAAGCCCTTGGCGTGTCGGCCGGCGCCGGGGCAGAATGGGTATTTGCCGTCGATGCGCCGGAGGCCGCCGAGGCGGAAAGCACCGATGCGCCCGAACCGATCGACGAAACCGTCATGGACTCGGTTGAGGAACTGCTTGAGGAAAGCGGTGCACCAGACGAAGAAACAATGGAAATCATCGAGAATGCCGAGCCCGGGCCGGATGTCGGCGATGCTGCCGGCGAGCAGACTCCGGCAGATGAAATTGTCGATGCCGTACCTTCGGTCGATGGGGCGGTGCCGGCCAACGGGCCACAGGCGCCCGCAGGAGACGATGGTCCGCAAGGCGAGGCAAACGTCCCTGAGCAGGACGAGGCGGCTCCCGCCGATACAATCATTCCCGCCGAAACTAGCGCCGCGAGCAACGCCCAAGCAACTCAGTGCCGTGAGCAGGTGGCCACGCTCACCCGGGCCGGCGTAATTTCATTTGCGTCTGGCCGCGCGACGCCGACGGCAGCGTCGGAGGATATTATCTCCGACATCGCGGCCGCACTGGCCATTTGCCCTTCGCAGCCGGTTTATGTAGAAGGACATACCGACGCAGATGGGCTCGACCAAACCAATCTTGTCCTGTCCCTCAGTCGGGCCGAAGCCGTGGTCGACCGGCTGGTGGAGCAGGGGGTCGATCCCCAGCGGCTTTTCGCCGTCGGCTATGGGGCAAGTCTTCCAGTCGCGTCCAACGAAACGGCGGCGGGCAAGGCGCAAAATCGGCGCATCGTCTTCAGCTTCGAAGACATCGCGCAATAAGAACGTCCGGATGTGAGCCGCCGCAAAGGCCGCGGTCCAGCCGGAAGAGGGGGCTTGGGCAGTGAGTGACATTGCATATCTGATCGCCATCAACTGGCCGTTTCTGGTTCTGGCCGTGCTGATCGGCATTGCCACCGGATGGTACGGCGCACCTGAAGAGGGCCAGTGAGTGCTACCAGGAAAAGTTGCAGGCTTTCCCGGTTCGGAAGCGCGGCAAACAAGAATTTGAAAGCAAGCTCATGAACCCGACGCCGCACATCATTCCCAGCGCGCTGCTGCTGCTCGCCGCCTTTTTCATTGGCTGCCTTATCGGATATCTGCTCAAGCGGATGTTCGGGGGTCCTCGGCCTGCCAGGTCCGGCGTTGAGCCCGATCAATCGCAAACGCCAACTGTGTCCAAACAGCCCGACCTCGGCGATCCCGCGCTCGGGCTGCTTGCCAGCCCGATCGATGGGCAACCCGACGATCTAAAGAAAATCAAGGGCATAGGCCCTAAACTTGAATCGGTTCTGCACGACAACGGCGTCTATCATTTCAGCCAGATTGCCGCCTGGAACGCCAAATCCATCGCCATGATGAACACGCGGCTGTCCTTCAAGGGCCGCATCGAGCGCGAAAAATGGGTGTCGCAAGCCAAGGCGCTGGTCAGGGCGGGTGGGGCCTGAATATCCCCGCAAGTTCATTTTAACCCTCGCACTTGGCTTCTCCGGCCCGTTTCCCCTAGCGCCAGATCATGGGAAGGCCCCCTCACCCGTCTGGCTGCGCCATCCGACCTCTCCCCCAAGGGAGAGGTAACGCTCTGCGCTGGCGGCATTCTTACCTCTCCCTTGGGGGAGAGAGCCTGCCCCGGGCGCGGCGCGAAGCGACGGGTGAGGGGGCCTTCGCCGTTTACACCATTGACGCCGCATGTCGGGTTTCTTTCGCCAAGGCCCCCTCACCGCCCTGCCGGGCATGGGGCAAACACCGGCGTTCGGGGATTCGCGGGCTGGTTCCCTGGCCCCTCTGGGGTGTGGGGCCTTGAGCGTTAGCTGGGCGCGTCACCCGTCCGACAAACATCACGCAGGAACCCCGCTATCGCCCGATGCTCCTCGGCATCTTCGAGAAGGGCGGGGGATCCCTGATCGGATATGATAAGCGTCGCCGCATCGCGGCGGCGGCGCACCATTTCGTCGAAACTCGCCCGCCGCACCTGATCGGTCAGTTGCGAGCGCACGATCATCAGCGGCGCGTGGGAAAGCGCGTCGAACACCTGCCATTGCGGTTCGAGAACGTCGTCGAACTCGAACTGCTCGAGCTGACCGATCAACTGGCTGTCGAAAAGCGGGCGCAGCTTGCCGCGGCCATCCCGGGCGTAAATGCGCTGCGCGAACCCGTCGAGCCGCGCTTCGGATTCGCCCGGATAATCGGTGCCCAGAATTTTGCGCAGCGCGGCGCTGGTCGCGGATGGCGATTTGAGCGCCGTCAAATGGCGGAAATTGTTGCGCGTGCGCACAAGGCCGCGCGGGTCGGTCACCGGCCCGGCGTCGATCAGGATCGTTCCGGCAATTGCAGTGGGCTGGCGGGCGGCAATGATCATGGCCACCTGGCCGCCATGGCCCTCGCCCGCCACAATAGCGCGGGGCACGTCAAGCGCCGCCATCACATCGAGCACGCAATCGGCATCGGCGAGCGTGGAATAACGCGCCCCCTTGCCAAGATAGGACGAGCGGCCCCGGCCGGGCAGATCGATCAGGATGAAGGCGAAACCGGTATCGGGCAGGCGGTTGATGGCCGCGGGAAGGTCCGCGAAATCGGAAATGTTGCGCACATAGCCCGGCAGGCAGATGACCGGCCTCACATCATCGGAAATCGTCCCGTGCACATGCACGGCGATCTGCGTATTGCCGGCGCCACAGGTGATCGTCCGGACCGGAAGATCGGAAAAAAGCGGCGTTTCGGGCAGGGGAGTTGCACGCTTGAACATGATGCTTCATACCACGCCCGGCGGCGCAGGCAATCGCGGTAAACGTCGGGGCGTGGCCCCGCTTGTCGCGCCACGCAAGTGCCACTATGGTGCGCCAGTTTTGGGGTGACAAAACTGTCATCGCGCGCCATCAAGAAACATCCCGTTAGGGATGAGGCGCAATAATCGAGAAAAGAAGGACCGCCGGGCGCGCCGGCCGGTCGAAATCAAGGACTGTCTCACATGTTTTCCGGGTCGATCACGGCGTTGGTAACGCCGTTCCAAAAGGGTGCTGTTGATGAAGACGCCATGGCGCGCTTCGTCAAATGGCAGATCGAGGAAGGCACCAACGGCCTGGTTCCGGTGGGAACCACGGGTGAAAGCCCCACCGTCAGCCATGAAGAACATCGCCGCGTTATCGAGATTGCCATCGAAGTAGCGGCCAAGCGCGTTCCGGTCATTGCCGGCGCGGGCTCCAATTCGACACGCGAGGCCATTCATCTCGCCGAATTTGCGGAAAAGGCGGGCGCCGATGGCATCCTGACCATCGTCCCCTATTACAACAAGCCCAACCAGGAGGGCCTGTTTCAGCATTTCTCCGCCATCGCCAAGGCAACCAGCCTGCCGGTCATTCTCTATTCGGTGCCCGGCCGCACAGTGGTCGATATCAACGTCGAAACCATGAAGCGTCTGCGCGATGCCTGTCCCAATATCGTCGGGGTCAAGGACGCGACCGCCGACATGAGCAAGGCGACGATGACACGCGCCGCGCTGGGGTCTGAGTTCATCATGCTCTCGGGTGAGGATATCACGGCGCTGGGGTTCAACGCCCATGGCGGCAGGGGGTGCATTTCGGTCACCTCCAACGTCGCCCCAAAACTGTGCTCGGCCCTCCAGGCTGCCTGTCAGGCTGGTGATTTCGGCACCGCGCTCACTATCCAGGATCGGCTGGCCCCGCTTCATAAGGCGCTGTTTATCGAACCCAACCCGCAGGGCGTCAAATACGCAGCGTCCAGGCTTGGCCTGTTCGGCGAGGAAATCCGGCTTCCGCTGGTTCCCGTGACCGAGACCACCCGCGCCGCGATCGACGCCGCGCTGGTCCATGCCGGGCTCATCAACTGATCGACAGGCAATGGCACCCAAGAAAGAAAAAGGTCTGCTCGAAACCGGCATGGTGGCCGAAAACCGCCGGGCCCGGTTCGACTATGAGGT
This sequence comes from Pelagibacterium sp., assembly GCF_965249125.1. Taxonomy (GTDB): domain Bacteria; phylum Pseudomonadota; class Alphaproteobacteria; order Rhizobiales; family Devosiaceae; genus Pelagibacterium. Next base: position 1,852,290 of record NZ_OZ252217.1, on the reverse strand, counting down.
TCTCGACACCATCGAGGCCGGCATCGTGCTGCGCGGGACAGAAGTGAAATCCCTGCGCAACGGCAAGGCCCAGATCGCCGAATCCTATGTTTCGCCCGAGGATGGCGAGCTTTGGCTTATCAATGCCAACATCCCCGAATATGTGCAGGCCAACCGCTTCAACCACGACGAAAAACGTCGCCGCAAGCTGCTGGTTTCGCACCGCGAACTCGACAAGCTTGCCAGGGGCGTAGAGCGGCAGGGCAACACAATCGTGCCGCTCAAACTCTATTTCAATGATCGCGGCATGGCCAAATTGCTGATTGGTCTGGCCAAGGGCCGCAAGTCCCACGACAAGCGCGACGTCCAGAAAGATCGCGACTGGGCCCGCGACAAGCAGCGGATTTTAAAGCAGGGGTGATCTGGCCGGAGATGGTCGGGCCTGCTCGGGTGCTGGGGGTACTGGATCCCGGATCAGGTCCGGGATGACCAAGGGGGTAGGGTGAGCCTGTGCCAAACAGAAGCAGCACCCTCTGAGCCGCCTCTTTCCCCTGCGCATCCCCCACCCCCGTCATCCCGGCTCAAGTCCGGGATGACGGGGGTGGGAGTGGCCGAAGCCGGCATTGGCCCATCGCTGTCCCGGACCTGATCCGGGACCCGGCAGCGGCCCCAAGGCATCGCAGTATGTGGCAGCGCACATGGGCTCCGGCTTTCGCCGGAGTAGCCTAGAGCGTGTCCAGATAAAGTGGATACCACTTTATCGGTTCGGACACGCGACAAAACAAAGGTTTAGAGACAAGGATTTGATTCAATCAAATCCTGAACGGCTCTAGAGCATTTCAGCGCTTCTTCGAATCGCTCCAATTGCTCTAAGCCCTTGTTTTGTCGCGCTTCCGAACCGGATAAGTGGTGCCCACTTATCCTGGAAGCGCTCTAGGGGAGGAAGCCTCGGCTCGGAGTTGGTCGGGTACTGCCTGGCACAGGCTCCCCCTTCCTCCATCGGTCATCCCGGCCTTGAGCCGGGATCCAGTACCCCCAGCGGCGGCGATGGACGCTCAGCCTTCAGCCGCTATCGCCGCCTTCGCCTTGCCCATAGCGTCTTCGAACATTTCCGTCGTCAGCCGCCCGGTATTGGTGTTGTAGCGCGAGCAGTGGAAGCTATCGATCAGAACGCGCCCGTCGGTGAGGGCGTGCTGGCGTGCGTGGCCGAAGGGGAAGGCGGCGCGGCGTTCGCCGAGGGCGCTGAGCAGTGATTCATGGGCGATGCGGCCAAGGGCAAAGAATGCCCTGGCTTGCGGGTTGGCGGCGATGGTGGCTGAAAGGAACCGCCGGCAGGTGGCGATTTCGGGGCCGGTGGGCTTGTTCTGGGGCGGAACGCAGCGGACCGCATTGACGATCAGCGTGTCGACCAGTTGCAGGCTGTCATTGGGATCGGCTTCGAACTCGCCGGTCGCCAAGCCGAATTTCTTGAGCGTTGCATAGAGCAGATCGCCGGCGTAATCGCCGGTAAACGGACGCCCGGTGCGGTTCGCCCCGCGCAGCCCCGGTGCCAGTCCCACGATCAGGAGGCGTGGAGAACCGTCACCCCAATTGTCGACCGGCGCGTTATGCCAGTCGGGAAACTGCTGCTGATTGATGTGCCGGAATTCGGCCAGCCGCGGACAGAGCGGGCAATCGGGCGGGGGATTTGTCTGGAGCGCCAAGGCAGGTCTCGCACGAGAATCAGTGCGGCACATCCTCTCTGGCGGCCTGCTGGCGGTCAACCTGCGGCCGACCGACCGTCTTTGCCAGAGTGGCGATTTCGAGGAAATAGTCGGCCTGCCGCCGAAGATCGTCCGAAATCATCGGAGTAGGGGTGGTGAGGGTCGAGGCAACGGTGACTTTCTTGCCGCGCCGCTGTAGCGCGGCGACCAGGGCGGTAAAATCTCCGTCGCCCGAAAACAGGACCAGATGATCGTAATGGCTCGACATCTCCAGCGCATCGATGGCCAGTTCGATATCCATGTTGCCCTTGATCTTGCGACGGCCCTGGGCGTCTGTGAATTCCTTGGCCGGCTTGGTCACCACCGTGTAGCCATTGTAGTCCAGCCAATCGATGAGCGGGCGGATTGAGGAGTATTCCTGATCCTCGACGAGGGCTGTGTAGTAATAGGCGCGCAGCAGGTAGGCGGTGTCCTGAAACTCGCTCAGCAACCGTTTATAATCGATATCGACGCCAAGCGCTCGGGACGTTGCGTAAAGGTTGGCGCCGTCGATAAACAGCACGACCTTTTCCCGTGAATCGAACATATGGACAAAAGCTCCAAAACAAAAAACCGGCAGAAAAATTCGCAATCGTTCACATCGCTCAACGCGGCAGCGGGGAAAGAAGTTCATTCCGGCGTCAAATTAAGATGATCGGGCCGTGTAAACCGGCGCTTGTCATCGCCAGAGCCCTCGTGTAAGAGAGCGGACAACTCCCCTAAAGCAATGGAGACCGGCTGTGGCACGCGTCACCGTAGAAGATTGCATTGAAAAGATTCCGAACCGCTTCGAGCTGGTTCTTGCGGCCGCCCATCGGGCCCGCATGATCTCCTCGGGTGGCCAGATCACCGTGGATCGCGACAACGACAAGAATCCCGTCGTCGCCCTGCGTGAGATTGGCGATGGCACGATTTCGCCCGAGGATCTGCAGGAAGACCTGATCCACTCGCTCCAGAAGTATGTGGAGGTCGACGAGCCGGAAATGGATACCGCTCCGCGCATCGAAACCTCTTCGGACGAGGACGGCCCGGTGTTCGACACCATTTCCGAGGAAGAGCTGCTCCGCGGCATCGAGTCGCTGGCTCCCCCCGAGCGTCGCGACGATTGATCGGCGCAAGCCTTTATCTGTATAGTTTGCAAAGGCGTCTGGCTCCGGCCCGGCGCCTTTGCAGTTTTTGAACTCGAATATCTCTGGAGTACCCCGGCGCATGATGCGTCAGTACGAACTGGTCGAACGCGTTCTGGCCTATAATCCCAATGCCGACGAAGCCCTTCTCAACAAGGCCTACGTTTACGGCATGCAAAAGCACGGGAGCCAGACCCGTGCTTCGGGCGATCCCTATTTCGCCCACCCGCTCGAAGTCGCAGCCATTCTCACCGATCTCAAGCTCGACGATGCAACCATCGCCGTGGCGCTGCTGCACGACACCATAGAGGACACCGACGCCACGCGCGCCGAGATCGACGACATGTTCGGCACCGAGATCGGCCAGATCGTCGACGGACTGACCAAGATCGAGCGCCTCAACCTCGTCTCGCGCGAGGAGGCCCAGGCCGAAAACCTGCGCAAGCTGCTGCTGGCCATTTCCCAGGACGTGCGCGTGCTGCTGGTCAAGCTGGCAGACCGCCTGCACAATATGCGCACCCTCGAGTTCATGCCGGTCCACAAGCGCGGCCGCATCGCGCAGGAAACCATGGATATCTATGCGCCTCTGGCCGGGCGCATGGGTATGCAGGACATGCGCAACGAACTCGAAGATCTCTCGTTCAAGTCGCTCTATCCCGAGCACTACAACGCCATCGCCGCACGTCTGTCGCAGATGGAGATTTCCAGCCGCGAGATCGTCGCGGAAATCCGCAGCGAGCTCGAAGAGCATTTGGCCGGGCAGGGGATCAAGGCAAAAGTTTCCTGGCGGCTCAAGTCGGCCTGGTCGATCTATTCCAAGATCGAACGCAAGGCGATTGCCCTCGAACAACTCTCCGACATGATCGGCTTTAGGGTCATAGTCGATACGATCGACGCCTGCTATCGCACCCTGGGCGTCATCCACACAAGCTGGAAGGTCGTGCCGGGCCGGTTCAAGGACTACATCTCCGTTCCCAAGGCCAACGACTACCGCTCGATCCACACGACAATCGTCGGTCCGGGCCGCCAGCGCGTCGAGTTGCAGATCCGCACCCAGGAAATGCACGCCATCGCCGAATTCGGCATCGCCGCGCACCAGCTCTACAAGGAAGCCATCTCCGGCGACATGGTGAAGCTCGAGGAGGAAAGCCAGGCCTATAACTGGCTGCGCTCGACCATTGCCCGGCTCACCGAAGGCGACAATCCCGAAGAATTCGTCGAGCACACAAAGCTCGAACTGTTCCAGGACCAGGTGTTCTGCTTTACCCCGCGCGGGCGGCTGATCGCTTTGCCGCGTGGCGCAACGCCCATCGATTTCGCCTATGCCGTACATACCGACGTCGGCGACACCTGCGTGGGCTGCAAGATCAACGGCACGGTCATGCCGCTCATCACCCAGCTTCATTCGGGCGATGAAGTCGAAATCCTGCGCGATGCCGACCACACCCCGCCGCCGAACTGGGAAAATATCGCCATGACCGGCAAGGCGCGTTCGGCGATCCGTCGCGCGGTGCGTCAGGGGGCTTTCGCCCGCGCCATCGCGCTGGGGGAACAGGTGCTGATGGCGGTGATCGAGCGTGAGTCGCTCCAGCTCAACGAGGACGAGGTCGTCGCGCTCGCCAACCGCTTCTCCGTCACCGACCGCAATTCCATGCTCGCCGCCATCGGCGAGGGCCGCATCACCGCCGAGGACCTGGCGCGCGAAACAACCGCGCTCAAGGGCAAGCGGCGGCGCAAGGGCCGGCTGGTGCTGCCGGTTGCCAACGACGCGGAAGGCTGGTTCGCGCTGCGCAATGCGCAATATTTCAAGTTCCGCATGCCCGGCGGCCAGCATACCGCGATCAAGAAATTTGCCACAATGGTCGGGTTCGATTTCAATATGCCCGTCGATATTTCCCGCGAAGGCGTCGTGCCCGGCGACCGCATCATCGGTATCTTCCACCAGTCCGGACACATGGAGGTCTATCCCATGGAATCCGAGGCGCTGGCCGGTTTCCATGACAAGGACGTGGGCTGGATCGACGTACGGTGGGATATGGCCGGGAAACCCGAAACCCGGTTCAAGGTCGTCGTTTCGATGTATTCGCAGAACCGCCCCGGCTCGCTTGCCCAGATCACCGGCGCCATTGCCGCCTGCGATGCCAATATCTCCAACCTGGCGATGCGGGCCCTTGCCGCCGACTCCCACGAGCTGATCTTCGAGCTCGAGGTGCATGATCTGACGCAGTTGACAGACGTGCTGGCAACGCTCAAACGCACACCGGGGCTCTCGCGGGTCCAGCGCGCCACCATGGTTCAGGCCAATGCCATTTCGGGCATGGAGGGCGCACTCGAAGCGGGGACCCAGGAGGCTGCAAGCCAAGAGACAATGGAGACCGAACCCCAATGACCCAGGACGAAGTCCTCGATATTTTCCGCTCCTGCGACGCGTTGCTCGAAGGCCATTTCATCCTGTCATCGGGCCTGCGCTCGCCGGTGTTCCTGCAGAAGAACCGCGTGTTCATGTTTGCCGACAAGGCCGAAAAGCTTTGCAGGGCGCTGGCTGAAAAGATCAGGGCCGAAGGGTTTGGCGACGTCTCCCAGATCGTCTCGCCCGCCGTGGGCGGGATCATTCCGGGCTATGAGACCTCGCGCCACCTGGGCGTGCCCGCGATCTTCACCGAGCGCGTCAACGGTGTGTTCGAACTGCGCCGCAGCTTTTCGGTGGAGCCGGGCGAAAAGGTGATCATCGTCGAGGATATCGTTTCCACGGGGCTCTCGATCCGCGAATGCATCGAGGCGATCAAGGCGCTGGGCGCCAACGTCATCGCCGCGGCCTGTATCGTGGATCGTTCGGCGGGCGAGGCCGATGTCGGCGTACCGCTGGTGTCGCTGACCCAGTACAAGGTGCCCGCCTATTCGCCCGACAACCTGCCGCCGGAGCTTGCGGCAATGCCCGCCGTCAAGCCGGGGAGCAGGGGTCTGCAATGATTATCGGGCTGGGCAACGATATCTGCGAGATCGCCCATATCGAGCGCACGCTCGAGCGCTTCGGCGAGCGGTTCACGCAGCGTTGCTTTACCGAAATCGAGCGGAACAAATCGGACAGGCGGCGGCTGCGGGCGGCATCCTACGCCAAGCGGTTCGCCGCCAAGGAAGCCTGCGCCAAGGCGCTGGGAACCGGGCTGTCGCGCGGCGTTTATTGGCGCGATATGGGCGTGGTCAACCTGCCCAGCGGCAAACCCACCATGAAGCTGACCGGCGGCGCAGCGGCCATGCTGGCCCGGCTTGTGCCCGAGGGGCATCGACCCCATATTCACGTCTCGATCACCGACGACAATGGCATGGCGCAGGCCTTCGTCATCATCGAGGCCCTGCCTGTTGACCCGGCCCGGCCGCTCCCGTAACAAACCTGCGAGATTTCCAACCCATGAGCACCCCTATGTCGGACGCCGCCAAGAAGAAAACCGGCAAGGGCGAACTGCGCGAAACCATCGTCATCATCGTTCAGGCGCTGTTGATCGCTCTGGTGTTTCGCACCTTTGCCTTTGAGCCGTTTTCCATCCCCACTGCGTCGATGCAGTCCAATCTGATGATTGGCGACTACATATTGGCGTCCAAATACAGCTACGGCTATTCGCGCTATTCGCTGCCCTATTCGGAAGTGCCCTGGAACGGGCGCATCATGGGCAATGCGCCCCAGCGCGGCGACATCGCCGTCATCCGGCCGGTTCCCCAGAGCGAAAACTACGTCAAGCGCGTCATCGGGCTGCCCGGCGACCAGATCCAGATGATCGACGGACGTCTCACCATCAACGGAGAGGCCGTCCCGCGCGAAGAGGTGGGCAACACTGTCGACCGCGACAGCTCTGGCGTCGACATTCCGGTCATCGAATACCGTGAAACCCTGCCCAATGGCGTAAGCTACGTCACCCAGGAAATTTCCGATAACGCCCAGTTCGACAATACCGGCGTCTATACGGTGCCGCCGGGACATTATTTCATGATGGGCGACAACCGCGACCGCTCGCTCGATTCCCGCTCGCTCTCGGCCGTCGGCTATGTGCCGTTCGAGAATTTTGTCGGCAAGGCCGAGTGGCGCTTCTTCTCGATTACCGACAACATCCCGCCCTGGCAGATCTGGCGCTGGCCGGGCAATGTGCGGTTCGACCGCATGTTCACATCGGTTTATCAATGAGCTTGAGGGCGCGTGATCGCGAGACGCTCGAGGCACGGCTGGGTTATGCTTTCAACGACCCGGCCCTGCTGTTGCGCGCCCTGACTCACTCGAGTGCCGTATCGCCTTCAAAACGCACGGCCGAATCCTACCAGCGCTTCGAATTCCTTGGTGACAGGGTGTTGGGGCTGGTGGTGGCCGATATGCTGTGCAAGCGCTTGCCCAAGGCCAATGAGGGCGAGCTTTCGCGCACGCTGAACTCGCTGGTGCGCAAGGAAACCTGCGCCCGGGTGGCCCGCAAGCTCGATATGGGCTCGTTCGTGCGGCTCGGCGAAAGCGAGGCGCGCACCGGCGGCGCCGACAAGGACGCCATTCTCGGCGACGTCTGCGAAGCGGTGATCGGCGCGATTTATGCCGACGGCGGCATAGATCCCGCCTATATTTTCGTCGACCGCATGTTCGGTGATAATCTGGACGTGGCGCAGGCTCGCCGTGCCGACTCCAAGACGGCGCTGCAGGAATGGGCGCAGGCCAAGGGGCTGGAGCCTCCGGCCTATGTCGAAACGGCACGTTCGGGACCCGATCATGCGCCGGTCTTTACGATTTCGGTTTCCGTGCGCGGGTTCGAAGCGATAACCGCAACCGGAACCTCGAAAAAACTGGCCGAGCATCAGGCGGCCGAAAAGTTCCTGCTGCGCGAAGGCGTGTGGAAGGCCGACCAATGAGTGAAACCGAAGACATTGCGTCCAGATGCGGCTTTGTCGCGCTGGTGGGCGCGCCCAACGCGGGCAAATCGACCCTGCTGAACTCGCTTGTGGGCACCAAGGTGTCCATTGTCACGCATAAGGCCCAGACCACGCGCGCGCAGGTGCGGGGCGTTCTGACCATCGAGGAATCCCAGCTTGTCTTTATCGACACGCCGGGCATTTTCGCGCCCAAGCGGCGGCTCGATCGCGCCATGGTGCAGTCGGCCTGGACCGGAGCAGGCGACGCCGACATGGTGGCCCTGATCGTCGATGCCCAGAAGGGTTTGAACGCCGAAGTTGAATCGCTGCTTGAAGGGCTCGAAAACATTCGCCAGCCCAAGGTTCTGGTCATCAACAAGATCGACAAGGTCAAGCACGAAACGCTCCTGGCGCTGTCGCAGGCGATCAACGAGAAGACCAGATTCGAGACCACTTTCATGATCTCCGCGCTGCGCGCGCATGGAGTGGCCGATTTCGTTGAGTGGTGCCGGGAGAAGGCGCCGCTGGGCGAATGGCATTTCCCCGAAGAGCACCTGACCGACCTGACGATGGCGCTGACCGCCGCCGAGGTCACGCGCGAAAAGCTGTTCTTGCGCATTCACGATGAAATCCCCTATCAGGCGACAGTCGAGACCGAGAGTTTCAAGATCCAGAAGGACGGGTCCTACCGCATCGAGCAGGTGATCTACGTCACGCGCGACACCCACAAGATGATTGTGCTTGGTGCCAAGGGGCAAACCATCAAGACCATCGGTGCCGAGGCGCGCAAGGAACTGATCGAGATGTTCGAAACCGACGTGCATCTGTTCTTGTTCGTCAAAGTGCGCGCCAACTGGGCCGACGATCCCGAGCGGTATCGGGAGATGGGGCTGGATTGGACGAAGTAGATTGACGCGTTGGCCGGCCCGACCAACCGCCGTCATCCCGGGCTTGACCCGGGATCCACTAACCGGCAGCGCTTGCAGTTTTACGCTGGGCGCTGAGTGTACTGGACCCCGGCTCGGTGGCCGGGGTGACAGAGGGTGAGGGACGCCAGGGGAGCGATTTCCGCCATGGAAAATGCGTATGGAATGGTCCTCTGAAGGTCTTATCATCGGCGTCAGGCGGCATGGCGAGTCCGCTGTGATCCTCGAGGCCATGGTGCCCGGCCATGGCCGCTGTTTGGGTCTGGTGCGGGGCGGGCGCTCGCCAAAACAGGCGGCGTTCCTGCAGGCGGGCAACTCGGCCCAACTCACATGGCGGGCCCGCCTCGAAGATCATCTGGGCACCTTCAACGCCGAGGCAACGCACCTGCGTGCCGCCGAAATCCTTACCGACCGGCAAAAGCTCTATCTGGTCCAACTGCTCGCTGACCACCTGCGGCTTCTGCCCGAACGCGACCCGCATGACGAATTGCTGCGCGGCGTCATTGCCCTGATCGATGGCGATTGGGGCCAGCTCGACCTCGCCGCCGAGCTGGCGCGCTTCGAGATGTACCTGCTCGAAGAACTGGGGTTCGGGCTCGATCTGGAGACTTGTGCGGTGACCGGCGTGCACGAAAACCTCACCCATGTGTCGCCCAAGACAGGCAGGGCGGTCTGCGCCGAAGCCGCCGCGCCCTATGCCGACCGCCTTTTCGCCCTGCCTGCCTTCCTCTCCGGTGACGGCCAACCGCGCCCCGAGGACATAAAGGCCGCCTTCGCGCTCACCGGCTACTTTCTGGACCGCCATGTCTGGTCGGCGCGCCAGATCGAACAGCCGTCCACGCGCGAATGGCTGGTGCGCCACCTGACTGGAGGATGAACGGATCGCCTTATTCTATCTTTTTTTCGACACAATAGGGCTGGCGCACCGCCAGCCTTGCCGTTACGTCAGTGGCGCCGCGCATTGCGGTGTTTTCTGAGGACGAAATGAAAAAGACTATACTTTCAATACTGGCCGCTTCGGCCCTCGTTTCCACACCGGCGCTTGCCCAGAACGTCGAGTTCACGCTCATCAACGATTCCGGCTTCACGCTGACATATTTTTACGCTTCGGCGTCCAATGACGAGAACTGGGGCAATGATTTGCTCGAGGAGATCGGCATTCTCGAATCCGGCTACACGGGAACCGTGTTCATCGGCGACGGGTCCGACCAATGCCTTTACAATTTCCGCTTCGAAACCGCCGAAGGACCCGAACTCGAAGAATTCGAAATCGATATCTGCGAACTGCAAAGCTACACGCTGGTCGCTCAGTAATCGCCCAATTCCGCCGCGCCGGTTCGTCCGGCGCGGCCCTTTGGCCGGCACTGGCGGTTTTCCACAAAACCCCCAGTAAATCCGGCAATTTCGACCACCTTTGGATATACTGCCCATCTGATTCGTTTTGCCGAAAAAGGATGGCCAATGGCCGAAACCATCGATCCGCCCCGTGATGACGAGAAAGACGACGGCATAGTCGATTTGAGACGTGCGCTTGAAGAGCGCTATCTCTCCTATGCCATCTCGACCATCACTCAGCGCGCACTCCCCGATGCCCGGGATGGTCTCAAGCCCGTCCACCGCCGCATCCTGCACGCCATGCGGTTGCTTAAGCTCGATCCCGCGCAGGGTTACAAGAAATCGGCCCGTATCGTCGGTGACGTGATCGGTAAGTTCCACCCCCATGGCGATCAGTCCGTCTATGACGCTCTGGTGCGCATGGCGCAGGATTTCGCCGTGCGCTACCCGCTGGTCGACGGGCAGGGCAATTTCGGCTCCATCGACGGCGATAGCGCCGCAGCGATGCGTTATACCGAAAGCCGGATGACTGAAGTCGCCCAGCGCCTGCTCGAAGCGATCACCGAGGACGCCGTCGAATTCCGGCCCAATTACGACGGCGAGGACGAAGAACCCGTCGTTCTGCCGTCCAACTTCCCCAATCTGCTCGCCAACGGGTCGAGCGGCATCGCCGTGGGCATGGCGACCAACATTCCGCCCCACAACGTCGCCGAACTGTGCGACGCGTGCCTGCATATCCTCTCCAACCCCGAAGCCACGGCAAAGGACCTGATCCGGTTCGTCCCTGGTCCCGATTTCCCCACCGGGGGCATTCTTGTCGATGATCCGGCGGCGACCGAACAGGCCTACACCACAGGGCGCGGCGGTTTCCGCGTCCGCGCCAAATGGGAGGTCGAGGACAGCGGCCGCGGCACCTACAACATCGTCATCACCGAAATCCCCTATGGCGTGCAGAAATCCCGGCTTGTCGAAAAGATCGCCGAACTGCTGCTGGCGCGCCGCCTGCCGCTGCTCAAGGACGTGCGCGACGAGAGCGCCGAGGATATCCGCCTCGTCCTCGAACCGCGCGCCCGTACCGTCGATGCGGTGCTGCTCCTGGAATCGATGTTCAAGCTGACCGAGCTCGAAAGCCGGTTCTCGCTGAACATGAACGTTCTCGACAAGGGCCAGATCCCCCGCGTCATGAACCTGGCCGAAGTCCTCAAGGCCTGGCTCAATCACCGCAAGGACGTGCTGGTCCGCCGCTCGCGTTATCGGCTCGGCCAGATCGAACACCGCCTCGAAGTGCTCGGCGGCTATCTGGTGGCCTATCTCAACCTCGACGAGGTGATCCGCATCATCCGCGAGGAGGACGAGCCCAAGGCCATAATGATGGCCAAATGGGACCTGACCGAAATCCAGGCCGAGGCCATCCTCAATATGCGGTTGCGCAGCCTGCGCAAACTTGAGGAAATCGAGATCCGCACCGAGTTCGACAAGCTCAGCGAGGAAAAGACCCACATTGAAGCCATTCTGGGCTCCGAGAAAAAGCAGTGGGGTGTCATCACCACCGAAATCGGTGAGCTGAAAAAATCCTACGGCCCCGACACCAGGCTCGGCCGCCGCCGCACCCAGTTCGCCGCAGCGCCGGAAACCGATCTAGCCGACATCGAAACCGCGATGATCGAGCGCGAGCCGATCACCGTGATCCTGTCGCAAAAGGGTTGGATCCGCGCGCTCAAGGGCCACAACAACGACGCTTCGGCCCAGACCTTCAAGACCGATGACAGGCTCAAGCTGGCGCTGACCTGCGAGACGACCGACAAGCTGTTGATGCTCACCACCGGCGGCAAGGTCTATACGCTGGGCGCCGACAAGCTGCCCGGCGGACGCGGTCATGGCGAGCCGGTGCGCATCATGGTCGATATCGAGGAAGGCCAGGATATCGTCGATCTGTTCGTCTATAAGCCCGGCGCCAAGCGGCTGATCGCCTCCGATATCGGCAATGGCTTCGTGGTCGCCGAGGACGATCTGATCGCCAACACCCGCAAGGGCAAGCAGGTGCTCAACGTTTCCGGCAAGGGCGAAGCCAAGCTCTGCGTGCGTGCCGAAGGCGATACGGTTGCCGTCATCGGCCAGAACCGCAAGCTGCTGGTCTTCCCCGCCGCCCAGCTCCCCGAAATGAGCCGGGGCAAGGGCGTCCGGCTGCAGAAATACAGGGATGGCGGCATTTCCGACGCCAAGCTGTTCAATTCAGCCGACGGGCTGACCTGGACCGATTCCTCGGGCCGGAACTATTCGAAATCCATGGAAGAGTTGCTCGACTGGATCGGCGATCGCGCCCAGGCCGGCCGTCAGCCCCCGACTGGCTTCCCGCGCAACAACAGGTTCGTGGGGTAGGGGATTGCAGTTGTGCCTTACGGCACACCCCCGGCTGTCATCCCGGCCCTGCGCCGGGATCCAGTATACTCGGCACTTGCGGTTCTGTTTTCGGCGACACCCTTCGAACTCTGAGTGTACTGGGTCCCGGGTCTTCGCCCGGGATGACGGTGGTGCGTGTGGGGGGCGCTGGAGATGGAAACGCAGCACAAACGGCGGCCGAGGGTTTTTCCCTCTCTACAGCGCTCCCTCGTCCCCCACCGAAAAATCCACGATGATCGGCAGATGGTCGCTGCCGCTCGGCTCGCCGGTGCGCAGGTCATGGATGGCGATGGCGCCGCGCGTCATCACGTGGTCGATGGGCAGGATGGGGAACATGGCGCGCCAGTCGCGCAGATAATACCACAGGGTCGGGAAGGTCGGCAGGTTGAAGGTGTGCCGGGTCAGCCCTGCCGCGCCAACGAACCCGCGCAGCGCATAGGACCATGGCGTCGAGTTGAAATCTCCCACAAGGATCAAGGGCGGCTCGACAGTGGAAAGCGCCTCGCGCAGCGTTGTGAACTGCTCGGCCTGGCGCGTGACGGGCGCGGGCCAGTCATTATGAGTGGTGGCCACCGAAAACGCCGGCCCGGCCTCGGTCTGGAACCGCACGATGATCCGCGCCGTGCGGTCGGTGCTCATGATCGAGGACGAACACGCATCGGCATCGAGCGGCTCGAAGGGCAGCCTTGCATAAAGGCCCACAAAGGCCCGCTCACCCCCGGCGCAATACTGGAAGTGGGGGTAGAGCGCGGTCAACAGCGGGTGAACGGCGCTGCGCACGTCGGGGCTGTATTCCTGCAGCGCCACGATGTCGGGATCGACTGCGCTGATATTGGCAACGATCGATTCGGGCTCCTCATTGCGTCCGAAAACGTTGAAGGTCATCAGCCTGTAGTTCTGGCCGGTCTGCGGGGCCACCGCGCGGGGCAAAAAGCCCGCCACCAGCTCCGGAACGTAGATGACGCTCGATGCAACAAACCCGGTTGCCGCGATGGACAGCGCCAAGGCGCGGAGCAAGCGGAACCGCACGAAAACCGTGCTGGCGATCGCCAGCGCCAGAAGACCGAAAAACAGCACCGGCTGGATGTGATTGAACAGGTCCATGGCCGGGTAGACAAAGCCCAGAACGGCGACGATCGCCATGCCGGCCAGCACGCAGCAGACGAGCAGATAGCCTGCGGCGATCAGCGCGGCCAGTATCTTGCCTATGGAGCGCACCTACTCGGGTTCCGCGCCGGTCTCGGGGTCGAGATCCACCCAGCCGCGCGAGCCGCGCTGCACTTCGAGGGGCTGGAATGCTGCCTTGTAGGCCATTTTCGGGGAATCCTTGACCCAATATCCCAGATAGAGATAGCCGCCCGCCAGCCGGGCGCGGGCAATATGGTCGAGGATCATCATGGTGCCAAGCCCGCGCCGGGCCAGCGCGGGGTCGAAAAAGCTGTAAACCATCGAAAGCCCGTCGGGCAGGGGATCGGTCAGTGCCGTGGCCACAAGCTGGCCCGCCACCCCGTCCGGCCCATCCGCCGCGAGCCGGTATTCGACTAGCACCGATTGTACCGGGGTATCCTCGACCATGAACTCATAATCGAGATAGCTCATCTGGGTCATGCCGCCGCCGTCATGGCGCGAATCGAGATAGCGCTTGAACAATCCGTATTGCTCGGCCGAAACGATCGGCGCGACCACTTCGGCCACGATATCGGAATTGAGCTTGAGATTGCGCCGGTGTCGCGTCGCCGGCAGAAAATCGATGGCCCGCACGCGCACCGATTGGCAGGCGTCGCAATCAAGGCACGCAGGGCGATAGATCAGGTTCTGCGAACGCCGGAATCCATGGTCGGACAGCAGATGGTGCAATGCCGCGGCGCGCCGGCCAGACAAATGGGTGAAAAGCTTGCGTTCCTGCCTGCCGTCAAGATAGGGGCAGGGCGATGGGGCTGTCAGGAAGAACTGCGCACTTTCCGGCGTCTGATCCATGTGGGTACTCGCTTGGCCCGCAGGGTGTCCGCCGCCCTGATGACACGCGGCAAACCGAAAACTTTCAAGCCGTTCCGTCCGTTTGCTGAAACGCGAACAACTCCTAGAGCCGTTCGGGATTTGATTGAATCAAATCCTCGGCTCTAAACCTTTGTTTAGTCGCGTGTCCGAACCGCAAAACCGTTTCCATCCCCGATCGGGTCGAGGACATGCTTTTGCTGGACACGCTCTAGATGATAATAATCGCACAGAACCCGGTGTGCAACGCGACAAATCGCAAAGCCGCTGAAAGGGTTAGCCGGGCACGTTGCCTGAGCGTGCATAGGCCTGCCAGTGCCGTACCATGGGCGAGCGCCGGACCATCAGCGTACCCACGATCACATCGTGCAGCAACTGGCGGCGCGGGGTGAACAGCCCGATCAGGATGATGAACGGGGTTAAAAGGGAACACGAAATCCAGAACACAACGACATGGATCATGGCCATCCACCCGTCCAGCGTCGTCTCCCGCGTCGGGGTCAGCACGATATCGGTGGCCCGCATGCCCAGCGTAGCGCGCGCGGGCGAGCCCAGCGTCACGGCATAATAGGCAACGAAGGTAACCGGCACGATCACCGGGATCGACAGCCAGGTCAGCCCGAACGTGAAGAAGCCCAGAATGCCAGCGACAAGCGTGACCAGAAGAATCGCCGCACCCATGATCACGCAGTCGATCACAAAGGCCACGGCCCGCCGCGTCAAAATCCCATCGAACAGTTCCGGCGAACTGTTGGGGTTGGGAAGGTCGTCGCGCAACATGCGTCCCAGAAAATCGGTTGCCATTGGTCAATTCTCCTCAAGAGCGCTTCCAGGATAAGTGGGTACCGCTTATCCGGTTCGGAAGCGCGACAAACCAAGGACTTAGAGACATTTTTGCGATTCGAAGAAAAGCGAAAATGCTCTAACGCCCAACACATGTGGTGCGGTGGGCAAAATGGCAAGGGGCGCAACGGCGATATCGCGTGCGGCGACCTACTCGGCCGGCCGTGCCTTAAGGGGACGCAGTTCCGCAAGGGCCTGCCGGGTAACCGCCGCCGCGCCCTGAAGCGCCAGAATGCCCATGATCGAGGCCACCACAACGTCGGGCCAGCCCGTGCCGGTGCCGAACACGCCAAGCGCGGCCAGCAGCACGGCCAAATTGCTCAGTACGTCGTTGCGGGTGCAGATCCAGGCCGAGCGCATATTGCTGTCACCGTTCCGGAATTGCCACAGCAGCCAGAAACTGGCGACGTTTGCCGCAAGAGCGCTGATCCCGACGATCCCCATTGTATAGGCATGGGGCGTCGCGCCCGTCATGGCGTTCCAGCCCGCAACCCCCAGAACCCATATTCCGAACGCGCCCATGGTCAGCGCTTTGGCCAGCGACGCCCGCGCCCGGATGTGCAGCGCATGGCCAACGACGAAAAGGCTGATGCCGTAATTGGCCGCGTCGCCGAGAAAATCAACGGCGTCGGCCTGCAGCGATGCCGAGCGCGAGGCGATGCCCGCGCCGATTTCGACAACGAACATCACGGCATTGATTGCCAACACGGCCCACAGGACGCGACCATAAATCTTATCGGCCTGGGCTCTGGCTGCCTGATCTGCCTCGTTGTGGTTGCAGCACGATCCGCTCATTTGGACATACCCTTCAATTCAAATCGCCCCGATGCTAGAATCTCCAGCGACTAGAGGAGCAAGGGTGAAATGCAAGATTTCCCGATTGGCGAGGCGGCCCGGCGCAGCGGGGTCAAGGTCCCCACCATCCGCTATTACGAACAGATCGGCCTGCTGCCCGAGCCGGTCCGCACGGCGGGCAATCGGCGCCTTTATGACGAGGCGACGGTTCGGCGGCTCTTCTTTATCCTTCATGCCCGCGAGCTCGGTTTCGGGATGGAGGCGATCCGCACCATGCTGGCCTTGCAGGACGACCCGGGGCGATCGTGCGCCCGCGTCGACGAAATCGCCACCCATCGGATCGCCGAGATCGACCAACGGATCGCCAGTCTCACCGCGCTCAAGGCCGAACTCGCGACGATGCTCGACGAATGCAGGCATGGCAGGATCGGGCAGTGCCGCGTGATCGAGACGATTTCGAGCCCGTCAGCGGGCTAGGGTCAATCTGTAATGTGATCAATCGATCTCTGCCGTCACCCCGGCTCTGTGCCGGAGTCCAGCGCACTGGGCGCCTAGGGAGAAACCGCAACCCTGCCGGGTACTGGATCCCGGGTCGTCGCCCGGGATGACGTCGGTGGGAGGGCAGCCATGGGATCGAGGCTGCAAGAGAGGGCGGGGACCAAGACCCGAAAGCTGGCTAGCAACCCTGCCTGACAAACCCCTGACAGGGCGTATTGGCAGCGCTAGCCATTGATCTTGCGGGCCATATCCAGCGCGAAATAGGTGAGTATCCCCGAGCAGCCGGCGCGTTTGAAGGCCATCAGGCTTTCGACCATAGCGGCCTCGCGGTCCACAATGCCCGCCTGTGCCGCGTGGGCGATCATGGCGTATTCGCCGGACACCTGGTAGGCGAACACCGGAACGTCGAACCGGTCTTTGAGCATGCGGCAGATGTCGAGATAGGGCATGCCGGGCTTGACCATGATCCAGTCGGCGCCTTCGGCCAGATCCTGTTCGACCTCGCGGATGGCGTCTTCGGAATTGGCCGGGTCCATCTGGTAGGACAGCTTGGTGCCCTTGAGCCGCGCGCCCGACCCCACGGCGTCCCGGAACGGGCCGTAAAAGGCCGAGGCATATTTGGCGGCATAGGAAAGAACGATGGTCTTTTCAAATCCCGCGTCGTCCAGCGCCCTCCGGATCGCCCCGATGCGCCCATCCATCATGTCGGACGGCGCGATCACGTCCGCCCCCGATTGCGCCTGAACCAGCGCCTGCTTGACGAGGATGGAGACCGTTTCGTCGTTGAGGATTTCCTCGCCCGCCATCACCCCGTCATGGCCGTGGCTGGTATAGGGGTCGAGCGCAACGTCGGCCACCAGCCCGATATCGGGAACCGCATCCTTGATCGCCGAGAGCGTGCGGCACACAAGATTGTCGCGATTGGTCGCCTCCGCCCCGTCCTCGGTGCGCTTTGAGGGATCGGTATTGGGAAACAGCGCCATGGCCGGAATTCCCTCGGCCCGCGCCGCTTTGGCCGCCTCGACGGCCAGATCGATGCTCAACCGCTCGACGCCCGGCATGGTCTTGACCGGTTGGCGCTCATTTTGCCCTTCGATCACAAAGATCGGCCAGATCAGATCAGCGGGAGTCAGCACATTCTCGGCGATCAGGTTGCGGCTCCAGCCGGCCATGCGCGGCCTGCGCAGCCGCCGGCCACCGAGAAATTCCATGTCGTGCTTTTCCCAACTCATCTATCGGTCACTCCGCATAATATTGATGTGCTCAATATCAGGCCCCGGGCGCTGCGCAAAGGGACCGGACGACGCGGGGGTTGGCCAATAAGCCTTGTCCCCTTCGCCCAAATCACGTTAGCTCTGGCCGACCGGGGGATTGTTCCATGGACCTCAGAAACGAACCGCTCGGGCTCTTTGCCCGCATATTGGCCCTGCTCAGCCTGTTCATCGGGCTCGGCGATGCGGCGCGGCTGCTTGGCCTGGGTGCCGGGACGGCAAGTCCGATAGCGACCATCGGCACGATGGGCTTCGTTCTGCTTTCCGCGCTGACCCTGATGAGATTGTTCGCCGCGGTCGGCTTGTGGATACAGTCGTCCTGGGGTGCTGTGGTGCTCGCGGCCTCACTGGTCATCGAGATCGGCTTTTATCTGACGGGCAGCAATTGGGTTAGTTTGAGTTTGTGGAGTTTTATCTTCAAACTTGGGGTCATGCTGGCAACTTTTGGGCTCCTGGCCATCGCCCAGCTTTGGGCGCAAAGACAACTGGCCGATTAGGATTGGGGCGTTCCCTCTCCAGCGCTGGACAGTCCACCAAGGGGTCGCTCGGTCTCACGCCATCCGGGGCTTTGCCTGCGTAACGCGCCGTAAAGGTTACAGTTTTCGATACGGGTGTAAGAAACTGAAAACCAAAAAACCTCAAGTTTCTCCGTAAGATAACATTAAGCCTGTCTCTTAAACCGATCTTATCGGCAGCCCGCTAGATTGCCCTCACAGACGCGAAAAATCGCGCTAAAAAATTACAGTGAGGCAGAACCAATGGCTAACAATCTTTCCGCTGCAAAGGCTGATGAACCCAAGAGCTTAAAGCCGCTCTATCTCGAGGCCGTCTCCCGCGTCGAACGCCTGCACCGCCGGCTCCTCGATCTGGTCAAGGATGAGTTCGACCGCATGGGGTGGGACGACATCAACCCGGTTCAGGCTCTCTTGATGTTCAATATCGGCGACAGCGAATTGACGGCCGGCGAACTTCGCACCCGCGGCTATTATCTGGGCTCGAACGTCTCCTACAATCTCAAGAAACTGGTCGATACCGGCTACATCTTCCAGGAGCGTTCCAAGACCGATCGCCGCTCGGTGCGCATCCGCCTCACCCCCAAGGGCGAGGAGGTTGCCGAAGTGATCGACGAACTCTATGACCGCCACCTCAACTCGATCGAAAAGGTCGGTGGACTGGGCGAATCGGACTTTTCGGGCCTCAACACCGCCCTTTCGCGTCTTGAGCGTTTCTGGGTCGATCAGATCCTCTACAAGCTCTGACACCCCGCTATTGTGGCATTGCCGCCACACTGACATGGCAAACGCCGGCTCAAGGGCCGGCGTTTCTCATTTGCGCCGCAAACTCTTTCTAGCTGGCAAAGTGTCGATATATGACGCTCTCCGGAATTTCCGGTGGATCAGGTTGGCCAATTGCAAAGTGGCCAAAGTCCGGTGAGCGGCGTTGTGGTCTTGTTCGTCATAGGGCAAAAGACCGCTCGGCTCCCTGGCTCTCTCGATAGGTGAACTTACGCGATGCGCGACTTAAAAGGAAAACTCAATCGGCGTTCGGTCGTGACGGGCCTGTCCGCCCTTGCGGCGACGGCGGCTTTTCCGATGCCCGCTCTGTCTCAATCACTGTTCAGCAGCCTGACAGGCGGCCGCAAGGTGGTGACTCAGGAAGAGCTGGAGCTCAATTCCTCGACGGCCATGAACGCCATCGGCGGCACCGATCCGATCGTTTCGGTCGACACCGAATACAATCTTCAGCGGGTTGCCGAATATTACGAGCGCCTCAACGCCATCGGCGGCTGGCCCGACGTGCCCGAATCGATCTTCCGGCTTGGGCTTGGCTCGGATCGCGCCCCGGTGCGCGACCTGCGGACCTATCTCGCCCATACCGGCGACCTGCCGCGCGACACGCCATTATCGGATCAGTTTGACGCCCAACTGGATGGCGCGGTTCGCGGCTTTCAGGCGCGGCACGGCCTGCAGATCAATGGCATGGTCGACGAATACACCTATTGGGCGATGAAGGTTCCGGCCTCGACCCGCCTCAACCAGATCAAGCTCAACATCGAGCGCGTTCGCGGGCTGGAGGGCAGGCTCGAAGACCGCTACGTCAACGTCAATATTCCGGCCGCCGCCATTGAAGCCACCGAAGGCGGGCAGGTTGCGCGCCGGCATACGGCCGTCGTGGGCAAGATCGACCGTCAGACCCCGATCCTGCGCAGCCGCATTCACCAGATCAATTTCAACCCGTACTGGACGGTGCCGGTCTCGATCATCCGCCGCGACATTATCGGGCTGGTGAACGACAACCCCAACTATCTCAACGAATATTCGATCCGCATCTTCGACGGCAGCGGCAACGAGGTGCCCCAAAGCGCCATCGACTGGTCGACCGAAGAGGCCGTGAACTACACGTTCCGGCAGGATCCGGGCGCGCAGAATTCGATGGGCCACGTCAAGATCAACTTCTACAACCCACATGCGGTCTATCTGCACGATACGCCTCAGCAGGGCTTGTTCTCGGAAAACGCGCGGTTCCATTCGTCCGGTTGCGTTCGCGTCGCCAATGTCGCCGAGTTCGTGGCTTGGGTGCTGCGTGACTCCGGGTACGACATCATCGACGTCAACGCCAACTTCGCCTCGGGCGAGCGCATCGACGCCGACGTATCCAATCCCGTTCCGATTTTCATGACCTATTTTACAGCTTGGGCCAACCGGAACGGCGTCGTAAGCTTCCGCGACGACGTTTACGAATACGATGCTCAGGGCAAGATTGATTTCCCGGAAATTAGTGCCTGACACTGCAAGTTCGGAGATTTTGACATGGGGGCGGGCCGCGAGGTTCTTTTCGAATTCCGTCAGGCCGGCCCCCAGATTCGCGTTGCCGCCATCGATGTCGAGACGGGCATCGAGGTCATAGCGATAGCGCCGACCACGGCCACCGAGGCGCAGATGAAGAACCTCGCGCTTGCCAAGCTGCGCCGCCGGATCGAAAGAGAAGCCCCGCAGGGGCGCTAAACCCACTTGAACGCCCGATCTGTGCTTGGAATCGCAAGAGCCTCCGTGCTATGCGGATCGCGCTTGCTTGCCACCAGCATCTTTCCGCAACAGGTCGAGGGCCCGCCCATGAGCGCCACCGCAACAGCACCGCTTTTTCCCGACTTCTTCACCCGCACCATTGCCGATCATGATCCGGTGGTTGCCAAGGCGATTGCCGACGAACTCGGCCGCCAGCAGCACGAGATCGAACTGATCGCTTCGGAAAACATCGTCTCCAGGGCGGTGCTCGAAGCTCAGGGCTCGGTGATGACCAATAAATATGCGGAAGGTTATCCGGGGCGGCGCTATTACGGCGGTTGCCAGTTTGTCGATGTGGTCGAACAACTCGCCATCGACCGGGCAAAAGAACTGTTCGGGTGCGAATTTGCCAATGTGCAGCCCAATTCGGGCTCGCAGGCCAATCAGGGTGTCTATCAGGCGCTGCTGCAACCCGGCGATACCATTTTAGGCATGAGCCTCGACGCTGGCGGCCATCTGACCCATGGCGCCAAGCCCAACCAGTCGGGCAAGTGGTTCAACGCCATCCAGTATGGTGTGCGCCAGCAGGACGGGCGCGTGGACATGGACCAGGTTCGCCAGCTTGCCCATGAACATCAGCCCAAAATGATCGTGGCGGGCTTTTCGGCCTATTCGCGCATTCTCGACTGGGCGGCGTTCCGCGCCATCGCCGACGAGGTGGGCGCCTATCTGTTCGTCGACATGGCCCATGTGGCAGGGCTTGTGGCGGCGGGTGTTTATCCCAATCCGTTCCCGCATGCCCATGTGGCGACCACAACAACCCACAAGACGCTTCGCGGGCCGCGCGGCGGGCTGATCCTCACCAATGACGAGGCGATCGCCAAGAAGGTCAATTCGGCTATCTTCCCCGGTATTCAGGGCGGGCCGCTCATGCACGTCATTGCTGGAAAGGCCGTGGCCTTCGGCGAGGCTCTGACGCCCGAATTCAAGGCGTATGCCCGCCAGGTCGTGGATAACGCCCAGGCACTGGCCGAAACGCTGGTCAAGGGTGGGCTGGAAATCGCCACGGGCGGCACCGACAACCATCTGATGCTTGTCGATCTGCGGCCCAAATCGGTGACCGGCAAGGCGACCGAAGCCGCGCTCGAGCGCGCCAACATCACCTGCAACAAGAACGCTGTGCCGTTCGACCCCGAAAAGCCCGCGATCACTTCGGGTATTCGCGTCGGGACCCCGGCGGCGACCTCGCGGGGCTTTGGCGTCGAGGAGTTCCGGTTGGTCGGTGAGTTCATGGTCGAAGTGGTCGACGGACTGGCGGCCAATGGCGAAGAAAACAACGGCGCCGTCGAAGCCCAGGTCAAGGAAAAGGTCCTTGAGCTGACGGCCAGATTCCCCATTTACGGATAAGCCCATGCGCTGCCCCTATTGCGGGAACGACGATACGCAGGTCAAGGATTCCCGGCCCACCGAGGATTCCAACGCCATCCGCCGCCGCCGCGTCTGTAACGGCTGCGGCGGCCGGTTCACCACATTCGAGCGCGTGCAATTGCGCGATCTGGTCGTGGTCAAGAAGTCGGGCCGCAGGGTGCCATTCGACCGCGAAAAGCTGGCGCGGTCGGTCAACACGGCGTTGCGCAAGCGTCAGGTCGACCCAGAGGTCGCCGAGCGCATGATTTCGGGTGTGGTGCGGCAGCTTGAAAGCGTGGGCGAAGTAGAAGTGACATCCGATCAGATCGGCGAATACGTCATGGAAGGGCTCAAGGGCCTGGATGATGTCGCCTTCGTGCGCTTTGCGTCGGTCTACAAGAACTTCTCAAGCGCCGATGATTTCCAGTCCTTTCTGACCGAAATGGGCGGTGACGATCCCGAGGAACGAGGATGACCCAACTCGCGCCAGCCGATCTGCGCTGGCTCGAGGCCGCCGCCCGTATCGCCATGCCATATCGCGGCACAACGGCGGAAAATCCCACAGTCGGTGCCATTGTGGTTTGTCCTGACGGGAGGGTGATGGGGCGTGGCGTCACGGCTGTGGGCGGGCGGCCTCATGCCGAGCCTCAAGCTCTGGCGATGGCCGGGCAAGAGGCGAAGGGGGCGACGCTCTATGTGACGCTCGAACCCTGCACTCACTGGGGCCGGACCCCGCCCTGCGTCGATGCCGCTATCGCTTCGGGTGTATCCCGGGTCGTCTGCGGTGCATCCGACCCCGACCCGCGTACCGCCGGCCAGAGCATATCGAAGATGCGCGCCGCCGGGATCGAGGTTGCTGTCGGTGAAAATTTGCAGGTCGTTGAACGGCTGCACGAGGGATTTTTCTCGCGCGTTCGGCGCGGACGACCATTTGTCACTGCCAAGCTGGCGGTGTCACGCGATGGCATGATCGGGCGCACCGGCCAAGGAAATGTAGCGATCACAGGCGAAGACGCGCGGCGCTGGACGCATATGCAAAGGGCGTTGTCCGACGCGGTGATGGTCGGCGCCGCAACCGCCCGGCTGGACGATCCAAGACTGAACGTCCGGCTTGCCGGGCTCGAGGTCAGAGCGCCCCTTAGAGTTGTCGTTGCGGGCCGGACCGAACTGCCGGTGGGCCCGAATCTGTTCGCGACGAGTTTGCGAGAACAGACTGCAATCATTGCAGAAAACACCTGCCTTGATTCATTTTCTCAGCATGCTGGTGTCACCGGCGTTGTCGGGCAGGGCGGACGTCCCGATCTGGGTTCGGCGCTTGCCGCATTGGCCGGCAGAGGCATTGGCCGCGTGCTTGTCGAGGGCGGGGCAGGGCTCAACGATGCCCTGCTCGACGCGGGGCTGATCGATCGGTTTCATCTGCTCCAAGGCGATGTCGAAGTCGGCGCGCGCGGAGTCCCCGCCACTGTTCACTCATCCTTGCCGGAGCGTTTGGCCGAGCTGGGGTTCAGCGCGGTTGAAAGCCGGGCGCTGGGGTGCGATATGCTGACCACATTCGAGAAAGTCTGATCCCCATGTTCACCGGCATCATCACCGACATCGGCGTGCTGTTAGCGGTCGAGGACCGCAATGACGGGCGCAAGCTGCGCATCGGCACGCGCTACGAGCCGCAGGCCATCGATCTGGGCGCCTCGATCATGTGCGAAGGCATCTGCCTCACGGTGACCGACAAGGGCAGCGACGCCGGACAGAACTGGTTTGACGTGTTCGCGGCCCGCGAAACGCTCGACGTGACCCGCGTGGGACAATGGGCCGAGGGCCGGCGCGTAAATCTCGAACGCTCACTCAAGGTTGGTGACGAGCTCGGCGGACACATCGTGTCGGGCCATGTCGATGGCCTCGCCACCATCGTGGAGCGCAAGGATATCGGCGAGCAGATCACCTTTACCTTCGAAGCGCCGGATCATTTGTCCCATTTCATCGCCAAAAAGGGCGGTGTGGCACTGAACGGCACCTCCCTGACCGTCAATTGGGTGGACGGAAACCGTTTTTCGGTCCATCTGATCCCACACACCCTTTCCGCGACAAACTGGCCCGACTATGGCGAGGGCGACGCGGTAAATCTTGAAGTTGACCTGATGGCGCGCTATGCCGCGCGCCTCATGGAGAGATCTCAATAGTTTGGCGTGGCGCCTGCAACCGCATGGCGCGATGCATTTTGAACCCGACAGGATCAAACAATGGCCAGTTCTGGCGACATTTTCGCGATTGCGCCCGGCTCGGCCGAAGGCCAGCACTACCTCATCGTTGAGGCCCGCTTTTACACCGAACTCGCCGATGCATTGCTCGAAGGCGCAACGACCGCCTTTGACAAGGCCGGAGCCACCTACGAGGTGGTTACCGTTCCCGGTGCGCTGGAGATACCCGCGGCGATTGCCATGGCCTCCGAACTCAAGGGCGATCAATATGATGGCTATGTCGCGCTCGGCTGCGTCATCCGGGGCGAGACCACCCATTACGAGATCGTCTCGGGCGAAAGCGCGCGGGCGCTGATGGATCTCTCTGTCGCCGACGGCATCGCGCTTGGCAATGGCATCCTGACCGTGGAGAACGAGGCGCAGGCCTGGGCACGCGCAAAGATTTCCGAGCAGGACAAGGGCGGAGGGGCGGCAATTGCCGCCATGACCATGGCCGCGCTGCGCGCCCTGTTGACCGAGGACTGAGCGTCATGACTGAACCCAACGAGATCAAACCGGCCAATCAGCGCGGTTCGGCCCGCCTCGCGGCAGTGCAGGCCCTCTATCAGATGGATGTGGGCGAGCAGACGCTTGAAGAGACGCTGAGCCAGTTCGAGAGCTTCCGGCTGGGCCGCGAACTGGAGGGCGACGAATACCTGCCCGCCGACGCCGACTATTTCCGCCATATCGTGCGCGGCGTGGTCACCAACCAGGTCAAGCTCGACCCGGTCATCAACAGTGCGCTGCAAGGCGGCTGGCCCATGACACGTATCGACGCCACGCTGCGCGCCCTGCTGCGCGCCGGAGTGTTCGAATTGACCATGCGCAAGGATATCCCCTTCAAGGTGGTGATCCGCGAATATGTTGATGTCGCCAATGCCTTTTACGAGGACGAAGTGCCCGGCATGGTCAATGGCGTGCTCGACGCCGTGGCGCGAAAATATTCGGAAGGGTATGCTGGCGGGGAGAAACCCAACGGCTGAGTCCTGAAAGCATCGCCATGGCCAGTATGCGCAACATCTTCCTTCTTTCCGGCGCGCAGGCCATAGCGGGGTCATCGCAAGGCATGGTGATGGCGGTCGGGGCGCTGGCCGGCGCTTATCTCGCCTTCGATCCGGCCTTTGCAACCTTGCCGACAACTGCGATGATTCTCGGCGTGGCCCTGATGGCCGGCCCGGCCGCCATCGCGCTTCACCGGTTGGGCCGCACCCGCGGCTTCCTGCTCGGGGCCGCGATTGCCGGATGTGGCGGCCTTTTGGCCGCTTTGGGCATTTACCTCCACAGCTTCCTGTTCTTTTCGGCCTCGATGCTGCTGATCGGCGCGGCTGGGGCCTTTGGCCAGCAATACCGGTTTGCGGCGGCCGACAGCGTGCCGGAAAGCGCCAAGGCGCGTGCGGTGTCCTGGGTGCTGTTCGGCGGCGTGCTCGCCGGCTTTCTGGGCCCGCGTCTGGCCTCGATGACCTCCGAAGCAATACCGGACGCGCTCTATGCCGGTTCGTTCATTGCGCTGGCGGGCCTGTCGCTCGTCTCCATGCTCCTGCTCAGCTTTACCCGCCTGCCCAGAGGCGAAGCCAAACGGCCCGTATCCGAACAGGGGCGGCCGTTAAACCAGATGATCCGCATGCCGGCGGTCTTCGTGCCGGTGCTGACGGGGATGGCGAGCTTTTCGCTAATGACCTTCGTGATGGTCGCCGCGCCGCTCGCCATGGTCCATATCGGTGGGCACGCCCCCGCAGAGGCGGCGAACGCCATTCAGTGGCACATCGTGGCTATGTTCGCGCCGAGCTTTATCACTGGCGAAATCATCAGGCGGATCGGCACCCACCTGACGGCAGCCATCGGCATGCTCCTGATTATCGGCAGCGTGAGCACGGCGCTAATCGGCACCACCACGCTCCATTTCGATATCGGCCTAGTGCTGCTTGGTGTGGGCTGGAATTTCGGTTTTATCGGCTCGACGGTGATGCTGACCAAGAGCTATCGGCCCGAGGAGGGCGCCAGGGTTCAGGCGCTCAACGAGCAATTGGTGTTCGGCTCGAACGCGATAGGCTCGATCGGAGCGGGACTGGCGCTGAACTTTTTTGGCTGGGAGGCCGTCAACATGATCGCGCTGCCGATCGCCGTGGCGACCATCCTGCTTTTGGGCTGGGACGATCTGCGCACCCGCCGCATCGGACGGCAGGCGCTGGCCTCAGATTGAGGCCAGCAGCGATTCCACGAAATTGCGGTCCTCGCCGAACGATCCGGTGCGCCGCTGTTCGATGGCAAAGGCCCGCCCGTCCTGCAGCGAATAGATCGCCCGGTCGGTGACGCGCCCGTCGGCGCCGAAATAGACGGCCAGCACCGTACGTTCCTGAATGCTGGTCAGGCCGAACGCTGTCTGGGTCACTTTCGTTTCGACATAGTACCACGCCGTTTCGCCACCGAAGGTGCTTGTGGTTTGCGGTGATCCGAGAACGACGCGAACAAAATCCTGGCTCGAGCCCGGCCGGACCTGGGCGATGGCATCATCGGGCAGCACGTAGCCCTGGGTGCGTTGGGAAACCAGGCCCGATCCCGAGCAGGCCGACAGGGTCAGGCCAAGGGCAATTGCCGCGGCAATAGGGGACAGGCGGACAAGGGCGGGACGCAGGGTCATGGAATTGACTTTCCTCAGCTCTCTCGACTATAGCCTCGCGACAAAGCGCCAGGGATTTTGGTGTTGTTTAGCCGTCCGGGCCCGACTCTGGCAAGCCGCCAATCGAATTACGCTTGCGTCCGGCCAGCTTTTCTCGTTGTGAGACCTCAAGAAAATGATCCTCTCCTTATTTCGCAAGCCTAAGCTCTCCGAGCCCGTTTATGCCGTCTATAATGCCATTGTGGCGCAATCCCGGCGCGAGATTTTCTATGCGGAGTGGGGTGTTGCAGATACGATGACCGGGCGTTTCGACATGATTTCGCTTCACGCCGCTCTGGTTTTCCGGCGGTTGCGGTCGAGCGAAAAGCACAGCAAGGATTTTTCCCAGAGCGTATTCGACTGCTTTTTTCATGACATGGACCGCTCACTGCGCGAAATGGGGGTAGGCGACCTTTCAGTTGGCAAGCGGATCGAAAAGATGGGGGGCCTTTTTTACGGCATGCTTTCCAATATCTCCTCGATTCTGGATGCCGGTGACCGGGGGCGGCTCATCGATTTCGTTTCGAGAAACTTCCATGCCGGCGCAACCCATCCGATGGCCGAGCGGTTTGCCGACTATATTGTGAAGTGCGACAAGACGCTCAACGCCCAGCCTGTCGAGAAGATCATGGCCGGCAGCGTAAGTTTCGGAGAGCCCGTATGACCCAAAGACCTGACGAATTCGATCTCGATGCTAAAATTCGGGTCGACAAGATTCCGGCAGCGGGCCGGGTCGTTTCCATCCAGACCGACCCGGAACAGCGGGCGGTGTTGGCCGATCGTCTCAAAGTGAGCGAGGTCACCGCATTTTCCGCGCAAGTAACGGCGACACGGTTTCGCGGCGGCATCCAGGCCAAGGGCCATGTCGAGGGCGCCGTGGTGCAGCCCTGCGTGGTGAGTGGCGATCCGGTGATCCAGACGATCAGCGAGCCGATCGATCGGGTTTTTCTGCCCGGCCGCGACGAGGCGAGCGAAGCCACTGCCGGCGCCGAAGTTTTTGTGAATCTCGAGGACGACGATCTCCCCGATTATTTCGAGGGCGACGAAATCGACCTGGCCGATCTCGTCCTTGAAGTTTTTGCGCTCGCCATCGACCTTTATCCCCGCAAGCCCGGTGCTGAACTGACCGAGGATCAGACCGGCGACGATCCGGCCGAACTCTCGCCGTTCGCTGCTCTCAAGTCGCTCAAGAAGGATTGACGGGCTTGCATGGGAGGCTCCATTGACTATGGTGAGCGCCGATTTTCGGGAACGTTTCAAGGCAGGCAATGACTGAAACCATAACGATCTCCGTCGACGCAATGGGCGGGGACAATGCGCCGCGCGCACCCTTGCACGGCGCCAAACTGCTGCTTCGCGAACATCCCGACGCCAGGTTCATTTTTCACGGACGGCAAGAGGTCCTGGCCCCGCTGCTCGAAGAATTTTCCGAACTCAAGCCCGTGTCGGAGGTCCGGCACAGCGAGAATGTCATCACCATGGATGACAAGCCCAGCCAGGCGCTGCGCAAGGGCAGGGGCACCTCCTCAATGTGGGCGACCATCCAGTCGGTTAAGGACGGTGAGGCCGATGTGGCGATCTCGGGCGGCAACACCGGCGCGCTGATGGCAATGGCGACCTTCTGCCTGCGCACCATGGAAGGCATTTCCCGCCCGGCGATTTCCGCGATCTGGCCGACGCTTCGGTCCGACATCGTCGTGCTCGACGTTGGTGCCACGATCGGGGCGGATGCCCAGCAGCTCGTCGATTTTTCGATTCTCGGTTCGGCTCTCGCGCGGGCCCTGTTCGACATCGAAAGCCCCACGATCGGGCTTTTGAACGTCGGCGTCGAGGAAGCCAAGGGCAATGAATGGGTCAAGGACGCGGGTAAGATCCTGGCCGAAACCTCGGGCGCCGGCTTTACCTACAAGGGCTTTGTCGAGGGCGACGATCTGGGCAAGGGCACCGTCGATGTCGTGGTCACCGAAGGGTTCACCGGCAATATCGCGCTCAAGACCGCCGAAGGCACGGCCCGGCAGGTCGGCACGTATCTTCGCAACGCCATGACGTCGTCACTGATGAGCAAGATCGGGGCCCTGTTCGCCCGCGGGGCGCTGAACGCAATCAGCTCCAAGATGGACCCGCGCACCGTGAACGGTGGCGTTTTCCTCGGCCTCAATGGTGTCGTTATCAAGAGCCATGGTAGTACCGACGAGATCGGCTATAAAAGCGCCCTCAGCGTCGCCTACGAGATGGCCCGCAACGATCTCCTCGCAAAGATCGGGGAGGGCATGAAACGCTTCCCCGCGCTGGCCCTGCCGGCAGAACCGTCCAATCTGGAGGCACCTTCCGCGTGACCAAAATCCAATCTGTTGTGCGTGGCGTTGGCGGATATCTGCCTGAACGCGTTATGTCCAATGACGATCTGGCCAAAATCGTCGATACGTCGGACGAATGGATCGTCCAGCGCACCGGTATCCGGCAGCGCCACATCGCCGCGGAAGGCGAATACACCTCCGATCTCGCCCTTGTTGCTGCGCAGCGCGCGCTCGAAAATGCCGGGATGGACGCCAGCGAGATCGACCTTATCGTCGTGGGAACGACCACGCCCGATCGTACCTTTCCGGCGACGGCTGCCATCCTCCAGCAGAAGCTCGGCATCACCAAAGGCTCGGCCTTTGACGTGCAGGCGGTATGTTCCGGATTCGTGTTCGGCGTAGCGACGGCGGACAGCTATCTCAAGACAGGCATGGCAAGGCGGGCGCTGGTGATCGGCGCCGAGACGGCCTCGCGCATCCTCGATTGGAACGACCGAACCACATGCGTGCTGTTCGGCGACGGAGCAGGGGCCATAATCCTCGAAGCGCAGGACGTGCCCGACGATGCTCCCGAGAACGGCATCCTGGTGTCGAGCCTTCGCACAGATGGCAGCCATTGGGACAAGCTCTATGTCGATGGCGGCGTTTCCACCACCCAGTCGATCGGCCATCTGCGCATGGAAGGTCGCGAAGTGTTCAAGCATGCAGTGGGCATGATTTCCGACGTTGTCGAAGAGGTGCTGGCCAAGACCGGCAAGACAACCGAAGATCTCGACTGGTTCGTTCCCCATCAGGCCAACAAGCGCATCATCGATGGCGCCGGCCGGAAGCTGGGCATTCCCGAGGCCAAGACCATCGTGACCGTGGACAAGCACGCCAACACCTCGGCGGCCTCTGTTCCGCTGGCGCTGTGGGTGGCCAACGAGGACGGGCGAATCAAGAAGGGCGATCTCGTGATGATCGAAGCGATGGGCGGTGGCTTCACCTGGGGGGCTGCCCTCATTCGTTGGTAGGCGTTGACCCAGCTTTATTTTGGGCGTTAAGTGGTTGAAATCTTGGGGGCTGTTGCGGGTCTCAATGAGATTGAGGGGAACACCATGTCGGGAAAAACCGTGACTCGTGCCGATCTGGCCGAGTCAGTCTATCAATCCGTCGGCCTGTCGCGCACCGAATCGGCGGAGCTTGTGGAGCGCGTTCTTCAGATCGTCAGCGACGCTCTGGCATCTGGCGACAACGTGAAATTGTCGTCCTTCGGGTCGTTTCAGGTGCGCTCCAAAAACGAGCGAATCGGCCGGAATCCCAAGACCGGTGAGGAAGTTCCGATCCTGCCCAGGCAGGTTCTTGTGTTCAAACCATCCAATGTCTTGAAATCCAAGATCAACAAATCTATGGTTCGATCTGGAAAATAACAACTTTTACCGGGGCACTTGCGTTGGACAAATCGCCAGACGCCTTCCGGACGATATCCGAAGCGGCAGACGAACTCGACCTACCTCAGCATGTCCTGCGTTTCTGGGAAACGCGGTTCACGCAGATCAAGCCGCTCAAGCGGGGCGGCGGGCGACGCTATTACCGTCCCGATGACGTTCAGCTTCTCAAGGGTATCCGGCACCTCCTCTACGATCAGGGCTTCACCATCAAGGGCGTCCAGCGCATCCTCAAGGAGCAGGGCGCCAAACATGTGG
Source organism: Pelagibacterium sp. (assembly GCF_965249125.1). Taxonomy (GTDB): domain Bacteria; phylum Pseudomonadota; class Alphaproteobacteria; order Rhizobiales; family Devosiaceae; genus Pelagibacterium. Next base: position 1,821,214 of record NZ_OZ252217.1, on the reverse strand, counting down.
TGGCCATTGGTGAAACCGGGTCTATCCGTCCCATAGCGCCCCAGCCCCATGTCGAAGCTGCCGAAACCGTCGACGCCGTGGAGTTCGTGGAAATCGAGGCCGGCCAAGCTCTGGCGGCGCCCGCGAGCTATGGAGAACGAAATGTTCCGGTGCCGGCAGGGCTTTCTGGCGAGCAGCGCGAAACGCTCGCCTCTGCTCTCGAGACGCTCGAGCAGTGCCGTATCCTGCTGGAAAAAGCGCGCGGCTAGCGCCGTCCAGGATTTAATTGTCAAATCCTCGGCTCTAAACCTTTGTTTTGTTGCGTGTCCGGACCGCAAAGCCGTTTCTGTCCCCGATCGGGTCGAGGACATGCTTTTGCTGAACACGCCCTAAACGCCCCTGCGACAACTTAACCTGATTGCAACAATCAACTATATTGACGCGAACTTTCCGGCTGGCTAGAAACCTGATGCTTGCAGTCAAATTTGGCTGCACATCCGACCTTCAGCCAACGATTGGATTGTGATCGTGATTTCTTCTAACCATTTCCGGACCGCCACCGCGGCCCTTGCCCTTGCGGCCTCGCTCGCCCTCACCGCTGGAGCGTCCGCACAGGACGTCACAGTCACCCACCCGCAGGGTGAAACCGCGATTTCGGGGGTTCCCGAGAAAGTTTTCGTCATCGACTGGGCCGCTTATGACAACCTCACAGCGCTTGGCGTTGAGGTGTCCGGTACTCCGGGCTCGAACGTGCCGGGCTACCTGGCCGACTCCGTGAGCGAAAACCTGTTCAATGTCGGCTCCCTCTTCGAACCCGACTTTGAAGGCATTGCCGCCGAGCAGCCTGATCTGGTGATCGTGGCTTCCCGTTCAGCGTCCACATACCCAACACTGTCGGAAATCGCGCCGACTATCGACATGTCGATCAACAACACCGATCTGGTCGCCGGCGTTGAAGCCAATATCGTGCAACTCGGCGAAATCTTCGGCATTCAGGATCGCGCGGCTGAGCTGGTCGCAGAGCTCGATGCCAAGGTCCAAGAGGCCACGGCTGCCGCCGCAGGGCAGGGCACCGGCCTTGTTCTTGTGACCAATGCCGGCAACCTCGGCGTTTATGGTCCCGATTCCCGCGTGGCCTGGATATACAACGAACTCGCCATTCCCTCCGTCATGGATGATGTGGAAGACGGAGATCATGGCGGCGATGGTGTCTCGTTCGAGTTCCTGCTCGAAGCCAATCCCGACTGGCTGTTTGTGGTCGACCGCGACGCGGGTATCGGCAATGAAGGCGCCGCTGCGGCGCTGCTCGACAACGAACTCATGCACCAGACCACGGCCTGGCAGAATGACCAGATCATCTATCTCGATCCCCAGGCCGCCTATATCACCATGCACGGCTACACTGGCCTGATGACCATGCTCGATCAGGTTATCGAAGGCTACAACGCCGCCCAATAGGCTCGGTTCATCCGGTATGCCCGGCGGGTTTCCCGCCGGGCCTTTTCTTTTTTCGGCCCGAATGGGCCGCTTCGTTTAAGGGGCAGGCGCCAGTGCGGCTTCTTTTTGCGGCGATCGCCCTGACCTTCGTTCTCGCGATCGTCAGCCTGTTTGTCGGGGTCAGCGATGTGTCTCTCCAGACTCTGCTGTCCTCCGATGCCGAGGGGCGAGCCATCCAAATTCTCCTGATCAGCCGCATTCCGCGGACACTGGCCATTCTGTTGGCCGGGTCGTCCCTGGCCATCGCCGGTATGGTGATGCAGATGATCGTGCGCAACCGGTTCGTTGAACCCTCGACGGCCGGAACGACCGAATCCGCGACCCTGGGCTTTCTCGTCGTCACCCTGTTTGCCCCCGGATGGCCTCTGATGGCCAAGATGGCGGTTTCCGCGATGTTCGCGCTGGCCGGTACGGCTCTGTTCCTGCGGCTGTTGCGCTTTGTGCCGCTGCGCGACGTGCTTCTTGTTCCTCTTGTCGGCATCATGCTGGGCGGCGTGATCGGGGCGGTTACGACATTTTTTGGCTATCGCTTCAATCTCATGCCGTCGCTTTTGGCCTGGAGCATGGGCGATTTTTCCGGCGTTCTGCGTGGCCGCTATGAGTTGCTGTGGTTCGGCCTGGCTGGGACCATCATGGCCTATGTTGCCGCAGACCGGTTCACGGTTGCCGGGATGGGGCAGGATTTCACGACCAATCTGGGGCTCAATTACAAGCTGGTGATGCGTCTGGGGCTGGTCATCGTATCGATCGTCAGCGCGGTCGTGCTGGTCTCGGTGGGCTCCATTCCTTTCCTGGGACTCATTGTTCCCAATGTCGTCAGCCTGATGATTGGCGACAACATGCGCAGGACGGTCCCTTGGGTGGCTGTTCTGGGCGCCGCTTTCGTCCTCGCCTGCGATATCTTGGGCCGTGTGCTTCGCTTTCCCTATGAAATCCCGATCAGCGTGGTCGTCGGGACCATCGGCAGCGGGCTGTTCCTCTATCTTTTGTTGAGGAAGCGCCACAATGCCTAGCTTGCGCTGGTCGCGCCCGACCATTGTTCTCGCCATCCTTGCCGCGCTGGCCCTTGTGTCCGTCGTCTGCTTCATGACGCTGGGGGCGAGAGGAAGCTGGAGCTTCGTTATCCCCTTTCGGGGTCGCAAGCTGATCGGTTTGCTACTGGTCGCCTATTCGGTGGCCGTTTCCACGGTCCTGTTCCAGACCGTAACCAACAATCGCATTCTAACCCCATCAATAATGGGGTTCGATGCTCTCTATATCCTGCTCCAGACGTCCATTGTCTTTTTCATCGGACCGCACATGCTGGCCCTGATGAATCCCTACATGCAGTTCAGCATCGAACTGGTTTTGATGGTGGGCTTTTCCTGGCTTTTGTTCCAGTGGCTCTTCCTGAGCGAAGGCAGAAGCCTTCACCTGCTGGTGCTGGTGGGCATCGTCTTCGGGATATTTTTCCGGTCATTGTCGAACTTCATGCAGCGCATGCTCGATCCCAATGCGTTTCAGGTGCTCCAGGACAGTTTCTTTGCCAGCTTTTCAACCATCGACACGACGCTGCTCGGTGTCGCGATGGCGATCGTTGGTGTGGTCACCCTTGTGCTGTGGCGAATGGGACATACATTCGACGTGCTGTCGCTGGGCCGGGATACGGCCATCAATCTTGGCGTGGAATACAAGCGCAGCGTCGTCATTATCCTCGTGATGGTGTCCGTGCTGGTATCCGTCTCGACCGCGTTGGTCGGGCCGATCACCTTCTTTGGGCTGCTGGTGGCCAGTCTGGCCCACGGTTTGGTGGGAACGTCCAAGCACCGCTATATCCTGCCCGCGGCGGCGCTGCTCGGCGTTATCGCCCTGGTGGGCGGTCAGACGCTGTTCGAGCGCGTCTTTGAGTTCGACACCGCGCTCTCCATCATCGTCGAGTTCCTTGGTGGCCTCGTCTTTATCATTCTCATCCTACGAGGAGCGGCCCGATGATCATCACCACCGGCCTCAAGAAATATTACGGCGAGACCGCCGTCGTCGACGATGTCTCCATCTCCCTTCCGGCGGGCGGGATCACCTCGATCATCGGACCGAACGGCGCCGGCAAGTCGACCATGTTGTCCATCGTTTCGCGTCTTCTGGGCATGGATGCCGGGTCGGTGACTGTCGATGGGCTGGACGTATCCAGGGTGCCGAGCGACGTTCTGGCCAAGCGCCTGTCGATCCTGCGGCAGGACAACCACATGACCGCGCGCCTGACCGTGCACGATCTGGTGGCCTTCGGTCGCTATCCCTATTCCAAGGGCCGTTTGACCGTCGAGGACAAGGCCCATATCGACCAATCCATCTCATATCTCAATCTCGATGATCTCAGGGACCGGTTTCTCGACGAGCTTTCGGGCGGCCAGCGCCAGCGGGCCTTCGTGGCCATGGTGCTCTGCCAGGACACCGATTATGTGCTGCTCGATGAACCGCTGAACAATCTCGACATGAAGCATGCCATGGGCATGATGAAGCTCATGCAGCGGGCCTGCCACGAGTTGGGAAAGACGGTCGTTCTGGTCCTCCACGACATCAATTTCGCTTCATGGTATTCGGACTACATCATCGCCATGAAAAGCGGCCGGGTGATCCGCCACGGCACAAAGAACGACATCATCACTCCAGAAGCGCTCAAGGAAATCTATGACATGGACATCAATGTCCATGAAATCGGGGGCCACCGGGTCTCCCTGTTCTACGACTGAGCGCTATCGGTCGATCGTGCCGGTCGCCAGATAGCGCTCCGCCATCTCCGCGGTTCCGGTCGCAAAGCTGGAATGCAGGCTTTGGGCCAGCTCGGTCTCGGCATGAGAGCCGGTCCAGGCGAGAAGCGCCATGCGGCGCAGCATGACCATGGCGTCCAGCATCGCCTCGTGCTCGGGCCCATAATCCCGATACAAGCGGTAACCCTTAAGCCAGGCGGCGCGCAGGGCAGGGACGGCATCGCTGTCCTCGAAAAATGAGACCGCCGCCCCGAAATCATAGCCGAACCAGCAAAATCCGCAGTCATCAAAATCGATCAGCCGGGTGACACCGTCCGACACCAAAAGATTGGCCAGCCGCATATCGGCGTGAATGAGCCCGAAACGGTCGCGCGCCATGCCATAACCGGCCAGTTGCGTGCGCAGATTGGCGTCGAGGCGGTCCAGTGTGGAACGGACTGTGCCGGCAACCCCCGGCGCGGACCGCCAGTCGCCCCATATGGCATCGCGATCAAGGATGGCCCCGTCCGTCCAGACCTGCCGCTCGAACGTTTGGGGCGGCGTCCAGCCGGTCACATGGGAATGACACCGCGCCGCAAGCGAGCCCAATTGCAGGAACACGGCGGAAAGGTCTTCACCGACCTGCGGTTCTGCGCCCTCTTCGAAAGCGAAGGCCACCATATGGCGGGTCTCGCCACGAAAATGTGCCTGTTGAACCAGCGCGCCATTCTTTCCGGGCAATGGTTGCGGGGTAAAAAGGCCAGCGTCGCGCCGCAGTGCCTGCATCCATGCCAACTCGCTCTCGATGGCCAGCCGCGAGTGGTAGCCGGGCCGGTGCACCCGAACGATGGTTTTACCGCCGTCTGTGCGGTCGATGCGGAAGGTGTGGTTCTCGGAAAGATTGATAAGCGTTGCGGCGCCCTGCTCCAGGCCGGGCCAAAGCAAAAGGGCCTCGCTCAGCCCCGTCCAGTCGTCAGTCATGCATTTCCCCCTGCATGACCGCCTTATGGGTCAAGGCAGGGGGAAATGTCCACGCAAGAATATAAAAAGGGCCCGGCAATGAACGCGCCGGGCCCGGGCAAGGATCAGTGCGACCAGGTCGTATATCCGATCGCCAGCGAAGAGGGCGCTATGGCGTTGATACGGAACTGGCTGATGCGACCCGCGCCAGTCTTGGCGCAGACATAGGTGCCCACCGAAATCGCTTCGAGCGGAACCGGATCAGCGGTGAAGCTTTCCGTGAAGCATCCGGCAAATCCGCGATTGCTGCCATCGCCCAGAGCAAGGCTGGCACCATTGACCGGTGTGATGAAGCGGCTCGAGGGGGTAACCGCCCTGAACCAGATGTCTGTCCCCGAGCCGCCAACCGCGCCATTGTCGAGATTGGCCCGGAAGGTCTGCGGCAGGTCGATTGGCCCCGTCGAATAGGTGGAGAACGCGGGAATCGGGGTCGGCAAGGGTACCGGCAAGGGCAAGGGCAGCGGCAGCAGTCCCGTATAGACCCGAAGTGACGACGCCTGATTGGCAATGGCTGGCTCGAGAATCGGCGAACTGGCCGTCAGATTGACGCACGAACCGGTCAGATTGACATTGGTGCACAACCGGGCCTTTGCCGCCCCGAACAGCCGGACCGACGAAATTTCGTCGTTAAAGGTTGCGTTCAGCGTGTTGCGGATACCCACGCCATAGCAAAACTCGTCCCCGCCATAATTGATGCCCGTATAAAAGCACGCCTCGTCGCCCTCAGGCGGGGTAGGAGGTGGCGGCGGCGTTGGGGTCGGGGCAGGCGCTCCGCCGCAGTTGATCGAAAAGTCCGGACCCGACGGCCCAATGGTGATCCCGAAGCTGCAATCCGGGCTGGGGGGCGTCGGAGCCGGCTCCACGGGCGCCAGATAGCTGCCGCTGACCCAGCCATTGGGGCCGGTATGAGTGATGTGACACCAGCCGCTGGGAACGCATTCGGTAACGTCAACGACTTCGCCCGGTGCGAGCGTGTCGAGGACGCCGAAGCTGGTGCCCGGGCCGGAGCGAACATTGAGTGTTGTTGTGGACGCCGCTGGCGCGGCCGATACTGCAGTCGCCGACGAAACAATACCCGTCAGTCCGATTGCCATTGCGATAATCGTCTTGAAAGTCGTCACGGTAGCCTCCTGAGTGCGGTGAGCGCCACCTTGGCGCCACATTCCACATCGGTATCGCTTGACGGCTGAACGCCCTCTGAACCGCCTTGTTATAGGGCTTTCAGGAATGTGAACCCGGACTTCCCGGGACGAACGCACACTGCGCCCGACAGGCGGACACCAATTTTGCCACATATGTGGCGGGCTGCGTAATGAAAAAGGCCCGCGCGATGCATCGCGCGGGCCTTTTTAAAATGGTCGGAGCGGCCGGATTTGAACCGACGACCCTTTGTCCCCCAGACAAATGCGCTACCAGGCTGCGCTACGCCCCGATTGGCCTCTCACCTATATAATAGCGCTTCGGAGCGCAAGGGGTTCGATGGCCAAAAAGCGGTGAGGCTGGAACATGTTCCCGCTTATGCCGTTTCCGCACAATTGAGCGAGGGTTTATCCGATGCCAATACTTTTGATCGTTCTGCTTGCCATACTGATCGGGGCCGTCGGCTTCTGGGACGCACTGGGGGCGTTGCTCGGCGCCGTGGCGCTGCTGGTGCTGTTCTGGGTGCTGGTCGCGATAACGGGAATCATCGCCGCAGTGTGGCTGTTCCGGAAAATATTCTAGGGCGCTAAGCGGCGCTTCCCGTGGGGCGTTGGCGCTTTTGTACGGATGAGTGCTTCGGACCGAAGCCTGAATTGGAAATATTGAGGCCCCAGATCATTCCGAACATCAGCCACATATGGCGCCAGTGTTCGCCCTCGTGCAGCGAGGCGCACAGGATAACGCCGATCAGCGACCACAACAGGGCGATAACGATCGGCTCGCGCGTTCGCCGATAGTTGCGTATGGACACCACGAAGCTTCCGACGACCAGCGTGACCCAGGCGATGCCACCGCCCCAACCATAGTTGACGAACGAACTCAACCAGATGTTGTGGATGGGCTCGGGGAAGATTTTCTCGAGCTGGAGCACGCCAACCCCGATCGGATCCTGAATTATCATCGGCAAGACCTGCAGATAGCGTCCGTATCTGCCATCCTCTCCAAGGTCGTAGGCCTTGGCGAAGGTCAGGCGGTCCAGAAGCTTTTCCGTGAAATCGGCCGAGGTGAGGCTGGCAATCAAAAAGAGCGTGAGGCCAGCGAGCAAAAACCCGCCAACGATCAGGATCAGCCGCCGCGGCCGCTTGCGGTTCTCAAAGAAAATGTAGGCAAACAGGCAAAGCAGCGCCGCGACAAGCGCGATGCGCGAGAAGGAGAGCATGATGCCAAGCAGGATGATGCCCATGGCACCAAGCACAAGCCATTTGCTGATTCGAGCGCGCGGTATCAGATAGGCGCAGAAAATAAGGCCCGGGATCAGGAAAGACCCGTACATGTTGGGGTCGTCGATCAAACCCTTCGCGCGACCGTCCCAGGTCAGCAACGGATGTTGTATCAGAAAGCCGATAGTCCCCAGTATCGAGGCAATCACGCACGATACGACATAGATCTTGATGAAGGTCTCGAAGTTTTGGCGACCCCAACTCATCGACACGGCGCCACCGATGAAGCCGATCGATATGGCAAAGCTCTTGGCCAAAAGCTCAAAGGCCACGAATTCCTCGCCAAGATGAGGCAGTGAGGCCAGGAAATAGGACACCGCCCACGCGCCCAAAATCAGCATCAGATAGATCGCTCTGCGTGTGATCACCGTTGTTTCAGATACCGTCAGGTACAAGAGGGTGATCAGCAGCGACCCGATGAACAGCAGATCGACGGGAGAGGGGCGCATAAGCGTGTAGTTCATCGCCAATATGGCGATCAGAAAGACCAGGTTGCGCGTTGAGAAAGTGACATGTCTCAAATTCTTGAGACTGACCGTCAAACCCGAGTTGAGAGGGCCGCTGTATGACCGCATGCTTCCGCTCATGGGGCAAATCCATAGCCAAGCCGAAATTCCATGACACCAAGCCTCTCACAGTCCGGTTTGCTTGAAGCAAAATGGCTTTGCCTTGTTTCGCTGATGCAGCGATAGACGGGCACCGTGCCCGGCTGCTCGTCCCGATAGAGCCAGCCCGCCGTCCGCTGACGGACGTAGCCGTTTCCACACCCGTCATCCTCGGCGAGCTGATGGCCCAGTTGCCCGGACCAATCTCTTGAACACTCGGCGACCTTGACGCTGGCCGCGCCGTCGGGCGCGCGGGTCATCAAATAGGCCACAATGCTGTCTTGCCGGTACCCGAGTCTCTCGCCCGTCAATGGCCCGGAGGACGCGAGGTAAGCCTCTTGGGTGGGATCGGCCCAGCGGGTCAGCGCCAGGCTGGACTGAACGGGCACGGGCGCGGTCTCGATCGACAGCGCCACCTCGTGGTGGACAAGATAGCGGTTTTCGAACCCCTTTCCGGGGGGCACATAGACGTAGCTCAGCAAGAACCGATCATTGACGGCGTTGCTTCCGGTTTCGGGGTTCAAGATGGTGACATAGGCGATCAGATCGGTGTCGGCCGGGCGGTTCCAGTCAGAACCGTCAACGGCGATGAGTGGCTCTTCAAGATCGACGAACGAAACCTTATCGGCCGAAAATGACAACCGCACCCCGCCGAACCAGGGGTCGTTGGTAACGGTGGCAACCCGGTCGTGTTGCTGAAGGTAGCCTGCGCCCGGCCCCAAAAAGCCGATAGCCGTCGCCTCGCCGTCCAGTCCCGGTTCATTCCAGCTACCCTGGTAGAATTTGTGCCACACCGCCGGTTCGGACGCCCGGGCCCGGGCAACAATTGTCTGCCAGTCGGAGTTTCGCAGACAGTAGGCGTAAAGATAGCCATCCGTCCCGTCGATCATTGTGCAGTCACCCTCGCCGGAGGTCGTTCCCGGCCGTGGCGAATCCCGTCCGCTGATGACTGTGCCCAGATCGATCCATGTCAGCCCGTCGTCAGACGATGTCGCGATGGCCATCGTCTTGTCGGTCTGGCCCTGGGGGCCATAATCGCAAATGCTTTCCTGGTGCACAAAGCCGAGAACCGCGTTCCCGGACCGCACCGCAGAGGTCAGCCAGCGTCCGCACTCGCTCTCCTGCCCGGAATTGCCCGCCCGCAGAACCTCCCGGCGAGGGCCATCCAGGTCCAAGAGGCTGGCCCCTTCAATGGCATAGGTCGAGCCGTTCGCGCTGAACCCGCGGAACGATCCGTCTGCGAGTCGCAGGGCGGTGAAGGGCGCATCGAGTTCGTCGGGGAATGGTCCCCGCACGACAACGGGCGGCCCGACCCGTACCTGCACACACTCGATGCAGAATTCGGCGTCGACCGGGACGGTTTCAGCGATCGCCGGCACACCGACAAAGGTGACGACGGCAAGACCGGCGATTCGCAGCACACCATGGTTCATGTCGACCCCTCAGTAGGCGTTCTCTGAATTGAACAGACTGAAAGGCGTCATCACCAGAATGTAGAGATCGAGCAGGATCGACCAGTTTTCGATGTAGTAAAGATCGTGATCGACGCGGGCTGTCAGCTTCTCAACGGTGTCGGTCTCGCCGCGCCAGCCATTGATCTGCGCCCAGCCGGTGATGCCCGGCTTCACCTTGTGCCGCGCGAAATAGCCATCGACCGCATCGTGATAGAGCCGGTTCGCCGCCTTGGCTTCCAGCGCATGCGGACGCGGCCCGACGATGGAAAGCTCGCCCTTGAGCACATTGAAAAGCTGGGGCAGTTCGTCGATCGAGGTCTTTCGGATGAAGCGCCCGACGCGGGTGACGCGCGGATCGTCCCGCGTTACGAGCTTGGCCGCCTTGGCGTCGCTCATGTCTGTGTACATGGAGCGGAATTTATAGACCGCGATAAGCTCGTTGTTAAAGCCGTGCCGATTCTGCTTGAAGAGAACAGGCCCCTTGCTCGTGGCTTTGATGGCAATGGCGGTTACCAGCATGACCGGCGAGAGCACGATGAGAGCAAACAGCGCGACGAGTTTGTCGAATACCCATTTGAAGACCAGATTCCAGTCCGATATCGGCCGGTCGGCCATCTCGAACACCGGCAGGTCGCCCACATAGGAATAGGTCTTGTCGGTAAAGCGCAGCTTGCTCATATGCGCGCTGAGCCGGATATCGACCGGCAGCACCCAGAGCTGGCCCAACATTTCGAGCAGCCGCGATTCGGCTGAAAGTGGCATCGAGACGATCACCAGGTCGATCCGCGCCCGGCGGGCGAATTCGACAAGGTCGGCCACCTTGCCCAGTTTTTTAAGGCCAGCGACAGCGTCGGGGGACCGCTCGTCATCGCGATCGTCGAACAGGCCGATCAGTTCGATATCGCTGGTCGCGCTCTTTTCGATTGCGGTAACAAGGGCATCGGCACCCGCGCCGCCGCCCACGATCACAGTGCGCCGTCGCAGGCGGCCCTTGGCCGACCAGTCGAGAACAAGCGCCCGCAGCGCAAGCCGGTAGGCGATCAGGGCGATGCCGCCCGAGAGGGCCCAGCCGCCCAGCCAGACGCGCGACACCAGATCGCCGGCCTTGAACAGAAACAGCCCGGCGACGACGACAAGAAAGACACAGGCCCAGCCCCCCAGAACCTGCAGGAGCTGTTTGAAAAGCGTTCTGTAAGCTGCGATCCGGTGGGTGCGGGCGATATTGAAGGCGATGTTGGCTGCCGCCACGATGCCGAGCGTAAGCGGCACATAGAGCATCGCATCGACCCCGCCCAGATAGAAGAGGTAGATGCCCAGCCCGAGGGCCAAAAGCATGCCCGCTTCGGTCAGTTGCGCAAAGCCCGAGATCAATTTGTGCGAGAGTGCCGCAGCGATGGGCGCGCGCGCCGCAGTCTCCGCTTCGGCGCCAAGGGTGCCATCTGCTTGTTCGGCGTTAACGGAAATGTGGGTGAGCACGGCTTGTTTGGGATCGACCCTGAACACGGGGCTTGCCTCGCACTGATCATAATGGATTTCGTGCCCGGGACTATGGGGTGTTCAGGATGAAGAGGGGTTAAAGCGGACCCCGGCATTTGGTCAAATGGTTAGCGACTGGTAGAGAGCCTCGATTTCGTCCACCATCCGGGTGAGCGAGAACCGCGATCGAACGAAATCACGCCGCGAATCGGCCTCGGTTTCAAGGGGCGCCGGCGCAGCAAGGAACCCGGCCATGGCTTCCCTGAGCGGCCCCACGTCGTTAGGGGGAATCAGGCTCTGCGCGGTCGGGCCGAAAATTTCGCCTATGCCACCGACATTGGTCGCGATGATCGGCCGTCCGGCGGCCGCGGCCTCCATCACCACATAGGGCAGAGATTCGGCGCGGGAGGGGACCAGAACGCACCGCCCGCTCGCGAAAATTTTCCGCGCAGGCTGGATCCCGGCCAGCCTCACGCGACCGGTGAGCCCCAACTGATCGATCCGCTCACGCAAAGCGGCGGCATCCGGCCCGTCGCCAGCCATGACAATGCTGGCCGGACGGCCATCGGGCGCCCGCAGCGGCGCCAGCGCCTCGACGATCAGATCGATCCCCTTGAGCGTCCGCAATTCACCGACAAAGGCGAAATCGGCGGCGTCGGCGCCTGGCTGTATCGGAACGAACTCGGCCTCGGCCAGCCCGTTATGAATTACTTCCTGACGGCCCCGGGGCCGGGCGACATGCGCAGAGAAGGTTTTCTGGGCGTAGCGGCTTTCAAAGATCAGGGCATCGGTCAGCCGCAAAAGAGAGCGCTCGATGGTCATGAAGAGCCCGCCGGACATAGACCGCGGGTCGAAGTGCAACGCTCCGCCATGGGGCGTATAAACCGCGCCCGTGCGTTTTCGCCCGATGCGCGCCAGCCGCGCCCCGAACCCGCCCTTGGCGCCGTGCCCGTGCACGATATCGGCGCCGGTCGATTTCGCCAGGGCCCGGATCTTGGCGGGAGTGGCGATGTCCTGCGGCCCCAAGAGGCGCGGAATGGGGAACCTGTGTATGCCCAGCGCGGCAAACGGCTCCAGGATCGCGAGTTTGGAATCCGATTGTCCGTCGCCGTTTTCATCGACGACGATTCCGACTTCATGCCCGCGTTCGGCCAGCGTCCGCGTGAGGTCGGCAACGTGCCGGAACAGCCCGCCGACTGGCGCCCGCATCACCTGGAGAACCCGCAGATTGTCCCTCGTCACAGCTTAGATCCAGCGCTCGGAGATGACGATGGTGTCGCCCGGAAGGATTGGGAAGTCGAGTTCGACGCTCCCCTTCACCATCTCGTTGCCTTGCCGGCGATAGATCGTTGCCGTGTTGCGGTTTGCCGTATCGGTAAAGCCGCCCGCGGCGCTTATCGCCGCGCGGACCGTCATTCCGTATGAATAGGAATATTGCCCCGATGAGCCCACGGCACCCTGGATGAAAAAGGGCCTGTATTCAGCAACTTCCACCGCGACATTCGGGTTTCGCATGTAGCCGGCGGCCAGCGCCGAGGCCACCTTGCGCGATAGCGCTTCAGTCGTACCGCCCCGAGCCGGCACCGCCCCGACCAGCGGCATCGAGATCGCGCCCGAATCGTCGACCCGGTAGGTGTTGGTGAGGTTGGCATCGCCATACACGCTGATGCGCAGTACGTCGCCGCTGTCCAACAGATAGGGACCGCTCTGTTCCACAAGATAGGTGGCGGGACGTACCGTATGTGCGCACGCTCCCAGAAAGAGCGGCAACAAAAGCAAGGCAAGGCGCAGCCGACCCATCATATCCGTCCCGTTTTATACAGTAGTGCTAGGTCTCCCACGTCATGGTTAAAAAGCCCTTATCGTGACCGGCTTCGTGCCGCGCTTAACCGAATGCTTACTATAGCGGGGCGATAAGCCTTCGACGACGAAGGGGCGACGAAATGAACGATTTTGCATCCGGGGCAGACAAGGCCGAGGAAAACATCGACGTCAGCGTCATATTCAGGGCCCTTGTCTCCAAGCTGTTGCGCATCGGTTTCGTGACCGTGCTGCTTCTCGCAGCGGCATATGCGGTTCTGCTCTTTGTGCCCAAACTCTACGAATCGCGGGCCGAATTGCTGGTTGAGCCGCGCAGCACCGCCTACACGAGCGCCGCCAGCAACCAGAACGCCGAGACCTACTATATCGACATCGCAACCGTCGCGAGCCAGATCGAACTGATCAAGTCGCGCGATACTATCCTTGCTGCCCTCGATGCCGCGGCGCTGCGCGACGAGCCTGCATTCGCGGGCATGAGCGACAGTGAGGTCATTACCGACATCGTCGAAAATCTTGCGGTGACCCAGGAGCGCGCCTCGCGACTGATCTCCGTGGCCTATCTCCATACCGATCCCGACCTGGCAGCCCGCGTGGCCAATGCCATCGCTCAGGCTCACGTCCAGAGGCGGGCCGGCCAGCAGATTTCCGACACCGTCGATGCAACCGCCTGGCTTGAACAGGAAATCGATCGGCTTCGCGAAAGCGTTGTTGGCGCCGAGCGCGCCATCGCCGATTTCCGCGTCCAGAACGATCTGTTCACGGGCTCGAACAATGAGAGCCTGACCAATCAGCAGCTCTCCAATTTCTCGGCCCAGATCACCGCGGCCAATGAGCGTCGCAACGCGGCCCAGTCCCGCGCCCAACTGATCCGCAGCCTGCTCGAATCGGGGCAGCCGGTCGGTGGCGTCTCCGATGTTCAGGCATCGACCATCGTCCAGCAATTGAGCCAGGAGATGGCGCGACTGCAGGGAGAACGCGCCCAGCAGGCGGCAACTTTCCTGCCCAGCCACCCCACAATCCGGGCACTGGATGCCCAGATCGCCGAAATCAACACCCAGATTTCCGATGAAGGTCGCCGGGTCGCCCAGGCGCTTGAGGCGCAGGCCCAGATCGAAGCCGATCTCGAGCGGTCCCTGCAGGCCGAGCTTGAGCGGGTCAAGGTTACAGCCGGCACCAATACGATCGAAGGTGTGACCCTTGCCGAGCTCGAACGTGAAGCCGCCGCCCAGCGCGAATTGCTTAACGCCTACCTGTTGCGGTTCACCGAGGCCTCGGCACGCTCGGACATGAGTTCGGCGCTCCCCGATGTGCGCATCGTCAGCGCGGCTGTGCCTGCCACCACACCGGCGTCGCCAAGAACGGCCCTCGTGCTCCTCGCCGTTGGCGGTGTTGCCATGGTGCTTCAGGTTGGCGGGGTCATCTTTTCCGAGCTGTTGTCGGGGCGCGCGCTCGTTGAACGTCCTGCCCGCCGGGCCGAGCCGGAGACTGATCGGGAAGATCTGGCCGAGGCCATGTCGGTCGATGCCGAGATTGCCGACCTGCCGGCGCCCCAGCCACCCCTCCCAATTTCGGGTCACCGGCCTCCGGTCACCCTGGTCGACACGGAAATCGAGGCCCTGGCCGCCAGTGTGTTGGCAGGGCTGGACCGGCTGATTATCGTCGCGTCCGACAACAACGAACAGGAAAGCCTCGATTTTGCCGAGCGCCTGACAGCTGCATTTGTGAACAATGGCCAAAGCGTTGCGGAAATCGATGCGGCCAGCGGTCGGCAGGGCATCGAGTTGGGCCTCACCGATCTATGCGCGGAAGGCGCCGAATTTGGTGATGTCGTGCACAGGGGCGCCGACGAACGGTTTGCCTTCGTGCCATGGGGGCAGGGTGCCCGCCTCAACCGCAATACCGAACGCATGGCTACTCTGGTCGATGCGCTCTCTGATATCTATGAGGTCATCGTCATTGTCACGGGCCGGGTCGGCATGACCTCGAGCCTGCCGCTTTTCGCCGGCGTGGAGGGTAAATGCGTACTGCTCTCGTCGACCGGACCAAACAGCGCATCGGCAGCGCGGGAAATCGCCGCACTGGGTTTTGACGACGTCCGGGTTGTTGTCACAGCCGAGCGGCAATCCGAAGTCGCCTGAGAGCCCTCCAGTGCCACGTTACGGACTATATAAAGCCGCCTTCGAGGCGTTGGCGTTGCCCGGTGTGTCGCGCGTCCTTCGGCGGTTTTCCGCCGCGCGCGGTCTCATCTTTACGCTCCACCGCGTCTTGCCCGACGAGCCGGCCGCCTTCGCGCCCAACTCCATCCTCCAGGTCCGGCCCGATTTCCTTGAAGCCGTGATCGTGCGGGCACGCGACACCGGTTTCGATATCGTCGATCTCGATGAAGCCGTCGGGCGGATCGGCGCCGAGGAGGCAAAACCCTTTATCGTTCTGACCTTCGATGACGGATATCGCGACAACCTCGTCCACGCCCTGCCCATCCTGCGCAAGCACGCAGCGCCCTTCACGCTCTATGTTCCGACCGGGCTGATCGATGGGGTCGGGCTTGTCTGGTGGCAGGCGCTCGAAGATATCATCGCGGCCAATGACGTCGTTGTCGTTGAGATGCCCGAAGGCCCGCACTATGGCGATGCGGGAACGCTGGAGCAAAAGAATGCGACTTTTGCCCACATCTACCAACGCTACCGCAAAATGCCCGAACCCCAGCGCGAGGCGTCGATCCGGACGCTGGCGCAGCGCTATGGGTTCGACCTCGCGGTTCATTGCCGCGACCTCATCATGGACTGGTCCGAACTCAAGACTTTCGCCGACGAGCCGCTCTGCACCATCGGCGCGCACACGGTCTACCACTACGAATTGTCAAAACTGCCAGAAGATCAGATGCGGGCCGAGATCGAACAATCGGCCAATGTGCTCGGAGCCCAGTTCGGCAAACGCCCGCGGCATTTGTCCTATCCCATCGGCGGCGTTGCCGCTGCTGGGCCGCGTGAGTTTGCCGCCGCCCGGGATCTGGGATTTTCCACCGCTGTAACCACGCGGCCGGGCGGCCTGTATACCGAACACGCCAGCCAACTCAACGCGCTGCCCCGCGTTTCGCTCAATGGCCTGTTTCAGGAAAAGCGCTTCATTGACGTGTTCCTGACCGCCGAAGTGTTCACCCTGATGCGGCGTGGCCGTCGGCTCGACGTGGACTAAGCGTCAGGGGTCGGGGCGCTGCATCCAGCGGATGACCACCATGGCCGGAAACACCCAGGCCAGCCCGAAAAAGACGAAAAAGGCGAGGTGGACGAGATTGTGGGCGCCGACGAGCCACAATTCGTAGATCCACATGCCCAGTGCCATCCATACGACGAGCGTTAAAAGAGTCAGTCCGATGCCGACGGCCTTGCGCTGGCGCTGGTTCATTGCTGTCGCTCCGCTGCGGCGTTTGTTATCATTGCCAATTGCCGGGCTCCCCATTAGCAGTTCGGTCAGGATTGACAACTCCGGTACGCTCACTGTGTCTGCCATCGCCTCCGCTGGTTCCGCGCCTCTCGATTACGATCGCATAAGGCCCGTCCGCATCTGGCTCTATTGCCTTGCAGCGTTCGTCCTGTTGATCGTGGTGGTGGGCGGCGGCACGCGGCTGACCGAGTCCGGCCTTTCGATCACCAGCTGGAAGCCGATTTCCGGCATCGTCCCGCCGCTTTCCGACGCCGACTGGCAGGCGGAATTTGAGGCATATCAGCAGATTCCCCAATATCGCCTGGTCGAAAGCTGGATGGGCGTAGATGAGTTCAAAACCATCTTCTGGTGGGAGTGGGGCCATCGGTTCCTTGCCCGTATGCTGGGGTTTGCCTTTGCCATTCCCTTTGTGATCTTCCTCATCCAGCGCCGCATTCCCAAAAGCCTGGTCTGGCCGATGGCGGGTCTGTTTGTCGCAGGCGCCTTCCAGGGATTTCTGGGCTGGTGGATGGTGTCATCCGGCCTTTCGGAGCTGACATCGGTTTCGCAATATCGCCTTGCTGCCCATCTGTGCGCCGCCAGCATATTGATGATGGCGCTCGTGTGGGTGGCGAGAACGCTTGAGCCACCTGCGGCCGGTGTGGCGCCGTCCAGAGGATGGCTGTTGGCCAACTGGGTTCTGGTTGGATTGCTGTTTGTCCAGATCGGGGCAGGGGCTCTCGTGGCCGGCCTCGATGCGGGCTTCATTTACAACACATGGCCGCTGATCGACGGCGCGATCGTCCCGAGTGGCCTGTTCACGATCGATCCGGCCTGGCGAAACCTTTTCGAGAACATCCTCACGGTTCAATTCAACCACCGCAACCTTGGCTATCTGATTACCATCTATGCGCTGGTCCTGTGGTGGCGCGGCCGCAAAAGCCCCGGGTTTGCGGACGTTCACGCCTGGTTGCCCCGCATTGCTGTGCTTATTGCGCTTCAGGTTGTCGTGGGCATCACCACGCTTCTCTCGGTGGTCAATATTCCCATTGCGCTGGTTCACCAGGCCCTGGCATTCACCCTTGTCTCAATGGTTGTCGCCTATCTCTCTGATATGCGTAGACTTTCCTTGCGGTAAAATTATACCGCATCCGTAAGTCGTTGTTTTTAAGCCGGAAATACTTTGCGCTTGACGGCTCTGCCGCTCGCCTGTATCACCCGCTCCGAAATGGCCATTCGCAAGTCTGGCCGGGGATGGGCCGTCCTGTGTGGCGGCCTTGTCTCGTAAGAGATATCCAAAAGGATCAAGAACAATGAAAACCTACTCGGCCAAGGCTGGCGAGATCGACAAGAAGTGGGTTTTGATCGACGCGGAAGGCCTCGTGGTAGGCCGCCTTGCTGCGATCATCGCCACCCGCCTGCGCGGCAAGCACCTGCCGACCTTCACTCCCAATCAGGACATGGGCGACAATGTCATTGTCATCAATGCCGACAAGGTGAAGTTCACTGGCAAGAAGCTCGATGACAAGCGTTTCTACTGGCACACCGGCTACCCCGGCGGCATCAAGGACCGCACCATGCGCGAGTTGCTCGAGGGCCGTTTCCCCGAGCGCGTTGTTGAAAACGCCGTGCGCCGCATGATGCCTGGTGGCCCGCTGACCCGTGCCCAGCTCAAAAACCTGCGCGTTTACGCCGGTGCCGAGCATCCCCATGAAGCCCAGCAGCCCGAAACGCTCGATGTTGCCGCGCTCAACACCAAGAATGTGAGGGTGAAGTAATATGTCCGAGACCATCAACTCCCTCGAAGACCTCGGCACGGCCACCGATTCCAGCGTCGAGGCAGCGCCGGTTTATACCCAGAAGCTCGACAGCTATGGCCGCGCTTATGCCACCGGCAAGCGCAAGGACGCCGTTGCCCGCGTGTGGGTCAAGCCCGGTTCGGGCAAGATCACCGTCAACGGCAAGGAATTCACTGCCTATTTCGCCCGCCCGGTTCTGCAGATGATCCTGCAGCAGCCCATCGTGGCGACCGAGCGTGTGGACCAGTATGACGTGATCGCAACCGTCGCTGGCGGCGGTCTGTCCGGCCAGGCCGGCGCCATTCGTCACGGTCTGTCCCAGGCCCTGACCCACTACGAGCCCGAGCTGCGCTCCGTGCTCAAGAAGGGTGGCTTCCTGACCCGCGACAGCCGTGTGGTTGAACGTAAGAAGTACGGCAAGGCCAAGGCCCGTCGTTCGTTCCAGTTCTCCAAGCGCTGATTCATCGTTTCGAAAAACTCGAAAGGCCCGCTTCTGGCGGGCCTTTTTTGTTTGCGCGGGTCTGGTCATCGACTGATTGCATCTTATATAGGCACCTCTGGCCGGAGGGCGAATTTCCATGAATATGCAGATAACGACCGCTGAACCGGCGGTTGCGGTTCTGGGTCTCGACAAGACCTATGACACGGGCTTTCAAGCCCTCAAGAACATCAATCTCGATATAAGGGCGGGCGAAATTTTCGCTCTGCTCGGGCCAAATGGCGCGGGAAAGACCACGCTGATCGGCACGATCTGCGGAATGGTCCGTCCCACTGGCGGGCAGATTCTGGTTGGCGGACACGATGTCGTCACCGAGTTCCGCAAGACGCGCGCCATGATTGGCATGGTGCCCCAGGAATTGAGTGCGGATCGCTTCGAGACCGTGTGGGCGACCGTTTCTTTCACCCGCGGGCTGTTCGGCAAGCCGCGCAACGACAAGGTGATCGAAAAGATCCTGCGTGACCTCTCGCTTTGGGACAAGCGCAACGACAAGCTGATTACGCTTTCGGGCGGCATGAAGCGGCGCGTGCTGATCGCCAAGGCGCTCAGCCATGAGCCGGAAATCCTGTTTCTCGACGAGCCCACGGCCGGCGTCGACGTCGAACTGCGGCGCGACATGTGGAACGTCGTGCGCGAGTTGCGCGAGAACGGCGTCACGATCATCCTCACCACCCACTACATCGAAGAAGCCGAGGAAATGGCCGACCGCATCGGGGTCATCTCCAACGGTGAGATCATTCTGGTCGAGGAAAAAAACGAACTGATGCGCAAGCTCGGCAAGAAGGACCTTGCCGTCCAGCTCCAGGAGCCTCTCCAATCCCTGCCGCAGTCGCTGACTGAGCTCGGGCTGAGGCTGTCCGATGACGGCGAGGTACTGCGCTACAGTTATGACAGCCAGGCCGACCGTACGGGGATCGCGACATTGATCGGGGCCCTCAACGCAGAAGGCATCAGTGTCAAGGATCTGTCGACCCACCAGTCGTCGCTCGAGGAAATCTTCATTGGCCTTTTGAGGGACCGGACATGAACTATTACGCGATCAAGGCCATCTATACCTTCGAAATGGCGCGCTGGTGGCGAACCGTCACCCAGTCAATTATTTCCCCGGTCGTTTCGACCTCGCTCTATTTCGTGGTGTTTGGCGCGGCGATCGGCTCGCGCATCCAATCGGTTGAAGGCGTCAGCTACGCGGCCTTCATCGTGCCGGGGCTCATCATGCTCTCGCTGCTCCAGCAATCGCTTTCGAACGCCTCGTTCGGCATCTATTTCCCCAAATTCGCCGGCACGGTCTATGAGATCCTGACCGCCCCGATCTCGCATGTGGAAACGGTTATCGCCTTTGTCGGTGCGGCCGCGACCAAATCGGTCATTCTGGCGCTGATCATCCTTCTGACCGCCAGCTTCTTTGTGGACCTCCAGATTCAGCATCCGGTCTGGATGGTGGCATTCATGGTGCTGACCGCAATCACCTTCTCGCTGATCGGTTTCATTATCGGCATCTGGGCTGATGGGTTCGAGAAATTGCAGCTCATCCCGCTGCTCATCGTCACCCCGCTGGCCTTCCTTGGCGGCACCTTCTATTCGATCACCATGCTGCCCGAGACCTGGCAGACCATCGCCCTTTTCAATCCGGTGGTCTATCTGGTGAGCGGGTTCCGCTGGAGTTTTTACGGCGTGGCCGATGTCGATGTCTGGATCAGTCTGGGCATGACGCTTGTGTTCATGGCCGTATCGCTCGTCATCATCACCTGGATCTTCAGGACCGGGTACAAGCTTCGGGCCTGATCGGAAAAGAAAACGGGCCGCCGGATCAGCCTCGAGCGGGCGCTGGCGGCTTTTTTATGCCAGCTTGCGCGCGCTGCGCGGCTGGTAATTGGCCATCACCCTCTCGATGACCTTGATCGCCTTGCCTGTGCCATCCTCGGCGCGCAACTGCTCGCCGATTTTCTCGGCATTGCGGGCGAAACCGGGGTTGGAATCGAGCTGGCTCAATGCATCGGCAAGAGCCTCGGCGGTCAGCTTGCGCCGCCGCACCGGCTTGGGTCCGCATCCCATTTCATTGACCCGCCCGCCCCAATAGGGCTGATCGACCATCTGCGGCACAATGAAAGTCGGTTTACCCAGCATCAGTCCGGACGCGGTAGTGCCCGCCCCCCCGTGATGGACCACGGCTTTCACATATTTGAAAAGCTGGTCGTGCGGTGCCCGGTCGATGACATAAACCCGGTCGGCGGGCAGGTCGTCGGGCTTGATGCCACCCCAACCACGTCCCACCACCACGCGGCCGCCCCAGGATTTGAGCGCCTCGCGCAAAATGTCGGTGTTGCGATCCGCGCCCCATGGCATTGACCCGAACCCCACATAGATCGGCAGAGGGCCTTCATCGAGGAAGGTTTTGAACTCTTCGGAGGGCTGCCAGCCCGAATTGTCGGGCAGCATCCAGTAACCGGTGACGATGGAGGTTTTCGGCCAGTCGCGCGGACGCGGCGAAACGATCTCGGAATAGGCGTTAAGAGTCCACAGCGGGGTGCCGTCGGTATCCTTGAAGAACCCGCCATTCTTGCGCGGCCCCAGTCCCATCAGTTCCCGGCGCAGTTTGTTGCGTGGCAGATTGTAGTAGATCTGCTGCACGGTCATCGTCGAATAGGTCAGCCGGTTGATGGTTTTTCCGAAGGTCGGCCCGTAATAGATGCACAGCGGAAATTCGCTCGTCGAATTGAGCGGCTGCAGCGCCGCGACGATCGCCGGAATATCGAGGGCTTCGGCGATATCGATCGAAAAGCTCGTATTCATGTTGAGCATGATGCAGTCGGCGCCCTGGGCCATGTCCCAGGCGGCGCGCGCCGCACGGTCCACGATCTTCTGGCCCTGGCGGAGCAGGGCGGGGGCGTTGACCAGAAGGTTCTGGTTCATCGCGCGCTCGAACTGGCTCTGCTTGACGAACTCCTGCATCGAGGGGCCAAGGCTCCAGAACTCGATGCCGTATCCGGTGACCATGGGCTCGAAATCGTCAGTGGTGCCGATGACGACCGAATAGCCTTGAGCGATCATATCGCGCGCCAGGGCAACATAAGGCTGAACGTCACCTTGCGTGCCCAGGGTGGCCATCGCAATGCGCTTTGTCATCTTCACCTCAATACCCCTGCCGCGGCGGGTGCGCCCATGGCGCGTGGGTCATTTACATTGTCGTTACAGAGCATTATGACGACCCCTCGCGTGTTTCATTTACACAATCGGACAACGAGGGCAAGTCAGATGCAATCGCCTAAGACAGCCGCACTTCTTGGTGCTTCCGGCTATACCGGAGCTGATCTTTTGCGACTTGGCGTGCGTCACCCGGGCCTCAAATTTGTTGCCCTGACCGCCAACACCCATGCGGGCAAGCCCATGGCTTCGGTGTTTCCGCATCTGGCCGTGGCCGAACTGCCCGACCTTGTGGCCAACGAGGCTGTGGATTTTTCCGATATCGACGTGGTGTTCTGCGGGCTCCCGCATGGAACGAGCCAGAAACTGGTTGCCGATATCGCCCAAGAAAATTCCTCCCTGCGTGTCATCGATATGGGGGCCGACTTTCGGTTCCGCAATGCCGAGGACTACGGACCGGTCTATGGTGCGGACCATGTGGCGCCCCATTTGCAGGAAAAAGCGGCTTACGGGCTGACCGAGCACAATCGTGAAGCCATTCGCGATGCCCAGATCATCGCGTGCCCCGGCTGCTACCCCACTGCGACACTTCTGGCGCTGCTGCCGCTGGTCAAATCCGGCACGATTTCGACAGATGACATGATCATCGACGCCAAATCCGGTGTCACCGGAGCGGGCAGGGCGCCCAAGCAGAATACCCTTCTTGCCGAGGCCGGCGAGAGCCTGACACCCTATGGGGTCGGCGTGCACCGGCATGCTCCCGAGATCGAACAGGAAATCGGCCTGGCGGCCGGCAGGAAAGTCGCCGTCAATTTCACGCCCCATCTCATCCCGATGAGCCGTGGCGAGTTGATTACAGCTCATGTAAAGCTCGACGGCGCCAAAAACGCCGACGAGGTGCGCAAGGTTCTCGCCGATGCCTACGCCGGCGAGCCCTTCATCCGCGTGGCCGAAAAGGGCGTCATCCCCTCGACCGGCCATGTGCGCGGATCCAACTATTGCGTTATCAATGTCTTTGACGACCGCATTCCCGGCCGGGTCATCGTCATTGCCGCCATCGACAATCTGGTGAAAGGGAGCGCCGGGCAGGCGATCCAGAACTTCAACGTGGCCTTCGGCTATCCCGAGGCGACCGCTATCGAGGCTCTGCCGCTCTTTCCTTAAGAGCGCCAGGGCCGGTAAAGACCACGGCGCGGGCCGGTCTTTTGTTTTGAAGCGGACCCCCGTTCATACTTTGAACACCATGATAGCCAGATAATATCCCATGCGCGCCGCGCGCCTCAATTGCGCGCCAGCATCGGGTCACAACGGGATCGAACCCGATCCCATCGAGGACAAAATGAGCGAAGAATTTCATCGCATCCGCCGCCTGCCGCCCTATGTGTTCGAGCACATCAACCCGATCAAGGCCAAGGCGCGCGCCGAAGGCGTCGACGTCATCGACCTGGGCATGGGCAATCCGGACCTGCCCACACCGACCCACATCGTCGAAAAGCTCAAGGAAACCGTCAAGGACCCGCGCACCCATCGCTATTCGACATCGCGCGGCATTCCCGGCCTGCGCAAGGCTCAGGCCTCCTATTACGGCCGCCGGTTCGGCGTGAAGCTCGATCCCAACACCCAGGTGGTCGCAACGCTGGGCTCCAAGGAAGGCTTTGCCAACATGGCCCAGGCGATCACCGCGCCGGGCGACGTTGTACTGGTCCCCAACCCCACCTATCCCATCCATTCGTTCGGCTTCATCATGTCGGGCGGTGTCGTGCGCTCCATGCCTGCCGATCCCAACGAGGATTTCATGCGCTCGCTCGACAGGGCCGTGCGTCATTCTATCCCCAAGCCGATCGCGCTGATCCTCAATTACCCGGCCAATCCCACCGCCTATGTCGCATCGTTCGATTTCTACAAGGAAGTGGTCGATTACTGCCGCCGGAATGAAATCTTCATTCTCTCCGATCTGGCCTATTCCGAGATCTATTTCGAGGACGAGCCACCCCATTCGGTACTCGAAGTGCCTGGTGCAATGGAGGTGACCGTTGAATTCACCTCCATGTCGAAAACCTTTTCCATGCCCGGGTGGCGCATGGGCTTTGCCGTGGGCAATGAGCGGTTGATCGCGGCCCTGGCCCGGGTCAAATCCTATCTCGACTATGGCGCCTTCACCCCCATTCAGGTTGCCGCTGCCTCGGCCCTCAATGGCGATGACTCCTGCATCGAGGAGGTGCGCGGTATCTACCGCCACCGCCGCGATGTGATGGTCGAGAGTTTTGGCCGTGCCGGTTGGCACATCCCGAGCCCTGCCGCCACCATGTTTGCCTGGGCGCCCATCCCCGACCAGTTCGCCGATCTGGGCTCGCTTGAATTTGCCAAGCTCCTGATCCGCGAAACCGGTGTAGCCGTGGCGCCCGGGGTCGGTTTTGGCGAGTATGGCGATCAGTATGTCCGCCTCGCCTTCGTCGAGAACGAGCAGCGCATCCGTCAGGCGGCGCGTGCCATCAAGAAGTTTCTTGGCGGTTCAGCCAGCAATGGCAACGTGGTTCCCCTTGCTAAAGTCTGACGTTTGACCCTCACAAGGGTTGACGTGTAGGCAAATTCCTATTCATGGTCGCGCGCAACATCAAACCTGCGTGCGATCATGAATGATATAGACAGCTTCAAGTCTTCAATCGAAACCTTCATTTCAGAGCGAAGCTGGACTCCGACCCGGTTCGGCCGGGAAATCGCCGGAGATCCGCTTTTCGTTTTCGATCTGCGTGACGGCCGTGAGCCGCGGAGCGAAACGCGCCAGCGTATCGCCCGCGCCATGCAGGTTTATGCAAGCGGCGAAGGCGAGGACATGCGTCCCCTGCGCATCGGAATCGCCGGACTGGGTACCGTCGGTGCGGCGCTCATCCGCATCCTGACCGAAGATGGTGACGCCATCGCGCGCAAGCTGGGCCGCAGGCTGATTGTATCGGCCGTATCCGCCCGCTCGCGTTCGCGCGACAGGGGCGTGGACATCTCGCCCTTCAAATGGTTCGACGATCCGGTAGCCCTGGCGCGGTCAGGTGAAATCGACCTCTATGTCGAACTGATCGGCGGTGAGGACGGTCCCGCCCTCGCATCGGTCACCGCTGCGCTCGAAAACGGTTGCCCGGTCGTCACCGCAAACAAGGCCTTGCTGGCCCGTCACGGGGTTGCGCTGGCCGCTGCCGCCGAGGCTGCCCATGCCCAGTTGGGCTTTGAGGCCGCGGTAGCCGGCGGCATTCCGGTCATCAAGACACTGCGCGAAGGGCTCGGCTCTGCCGCCATCACGCGCGTCTATGGCATTATGAACGGCACCTGCAACTACATCCTCACCCGCATGGGCAACGAGGGAATCGGCTTTGAGGAATGCCTCAAGGACGCCCAGGCGCTCGGCTATGCCGAGGCCGATCCCACATTCGACGTTGAAGGCTTCGATACCGCGCACAAGCTGGCGATCCTTGCAAGCCTATGCTTTGAAACCGAAATTTCCGCCGATCAGGTGTTTGTCGAGGGTATTTCGCGCATTACGCAGGCTGACATAAAAGTAGCCGCAGACCTCGGATACAAGATCAAGCTTCTGGGCATGGCCCGCAAGGTTGAAAGCGGAATCGAGCAGCGCGTGCATCCGACGCTTGTCAGAAAGTCGAGCGCCATCGCCGGCGTGGACGGCGTTCTGAACGCCGTGGCTCTGGAAACCAACCACGTCCAGGAATTGCTCCTGGCTGGTCCCGGCGCCGGCGGCGAGGCCACGGCGGCCTCGGTCCTTTCCGACATCCTCGACATCGCCCGTGGCACCCAGGTTCCGCCACTCGGCGTGCCCAGTTCCGAGCTCAGGCCCTGCGAACGCGCGCCCATGCGCATTCATGAAGGTGGCTATTATATAAGGCTGAACGCAAGAGACGTTCCCGGCGCGCTTGCGGCCATCGCCACCCGCATGGGCGAGGGCAACATCTCGCTCGAAAGCGTCATCCAGCGCCCCGATCTGCGCGCCAGCGAGCCCGGCGTCGAGGAAGAAACCTCGCGCACCGTGGTCCTTATCACCCATGAAACGATCGAAAGTGCTGTGCGCGAAGCGCTCGAACGGATTGCCAGGGACGGGTTTATCGTGGGACAGCCTCAATTGATCCGTATCGAGGAGTTCTGACCCGTGGCCAAACCCGAGCCGATCCACGCCAAGGTCGATGGCAATCTTACCCTTGAGATCGCCCGCATCACTGAACGGGCCGCCATTGCGGCCGCAGGTTGGCGTGGGCGCGGTGACGAGATGCGCGCCGATCAGGCCGCCGTTGAGGCCATGCATTTGGCGCTCAACAACATCGATATCGCCGGAACCATTGTTATCGGCGAAGGCAGGAACGTGCCCCTACTGGGTTTTGAAGAGGCCGTTGGGACAGGCAACGGGCCGGAAATTGAGGTTGCCGTCGACCCGCTCGAGGGCGTGACCGGCTGCGCCAAGAATCTCTCCGATTCCCTTTCCGTCATGGCATTTGCCGAGAGGGGCGCGCTGCTTCGCGTCCCCGATGCCTATATGGAAAAAATCGCCATTGGCCCCGGCTATCCCGACGGCATCGTCGATCTCGATAAATCGGCGACCGAAAATGTCGCCGCCCTGGCCAGGGCAAAGGGCGTTGCCACCTCCGATATCGTCACCTGCGTACTCGACCGACCGCGCCACGCAGCCCTGATCGCCGAATTGCGTGATCTCGGCGTAGCCGTCAAGCTGTTGCCCGATGGGGACATCGCCGCCGTCATTCACGCTGCCAATAGTGACGACACGGGCATCGATATCTATCTGGGTTCGGGCGGGGCGCATGAAGGCGTGCTGGCCGCCGCCGCCATGCGCTGCATGGGCGGCCAGATGCAGGGTCGCCTGATCCTCGATACGCCCGACAAACGCACCCAGGCCCGCGAGATGGGCCACGCCGATTCCACGATCAAGTTTTCAGCCTCGGACATGGCGAAGGGCGACGTGCTTTTCGCCGCCACCGGCGTGACCGATGGCAGCCTGCTGCGCGGCGTTAAGCTCATGCCGCGCAAAATAGTCACTTCCAGCGTGGTCATGCGCTCCTGGTCCCACACCATCCGCTGGATCACCGCCGAACATGGGCGGGTGGGGTAACTATTCCAGGCCCAGCACCTCTCGGGTGCGCTCTTCCGCTGTATCCCCGGCGGCCACGACCTCGGGAGCCGTTTGCCCAAGTGCGCGGGCCGCTTCCTCGGCGGCGTTGCGCACATTGGCAACGATCTGCAGCTTTTGCTCGTCTGTCATGTTGTCATCGCGCACTTCGGCCGCATTTGCCACCAGCGCGTCGATCTGCACCTCAATAGCGTCGCCGGCTGCGGTCATCTGCTGGCTAAGCGTGCTCATTGCGTCATCGCCCATCTCAACGAGATTGTCTCCCGCCTCCTGGCTGCCTTCCATGATCGATTCAAAAGTCTGCTGGGCTTCTTGTTCGATTTCCTCGCGACGCTGCTGCATTTCCTCTGGCGACATCACGTTGGCCGGGCCCTCCGATTCCTCGATCGGCTCGGCAAATGCTTCGGGATCGCCGGCGTCGGGATTGGGCTGCTCAGGGGCTGCTGTCTGATTTTCGCAGGCACCAAGCGCCAGGGCGGAAATCAAGGCAAACGGCAGGATAATTTTGGTGTTCATTGGCAAATCCCTCGAAAAATCACGGATTCGGTTGATCGCAACCGTCCATTTGAAAAACGGCGCGAGAGGGCGGATGTTCCCTTGCCGGGCCCGCATGTCGCAGGCAAAAGGATATTTAGTGCAAAAGACCGGAGTCCGGACTATCGATCGCGCGGGAACACCGTCTATAGATAAACCATGAAGCCAGAGCCCCAAGCCTTTCTCAACGTTGAAAGATCGGTCTGTGGAAAGCGCTGGATCGATCGGCTCGACCTGGCGGCCAGCCGGATGGCCGGTGCGATCGCCCAGCAAACCGAACTGCCGGAAATTCTTGCCCGCATCGTCGCCGCGCGGGGTGTTGCTGTCGAGGACGCCCAAACCTTTATCACCCCCACAATTCGCGACCTGATGCCCGACCCGTCCACTCTGGCCGGAATGGACGCGTTGGCCCAGCGGCTGGCCGAGGCTGTTTCCAGCCATGAGTCTATCGGGCTGTTCGGAGACTATGACGTCGATGGCGCCGGCGCCGTGGCGCTCATGGTGCGTTACCTGCGCCATTTCGGGCTTAACCCGCCCACCCATATACCCGACCGGATATTTGAAGGTTACGGCCCCAACAACGCGGCAATGGAAGCCCTGGTCGAACAGGGCGTTTCATTGATCGTGACCCTCGATTGCGGCACCGCCAGCCACGGCCCCATCGCGCACGCCAAATCGCTGAACGCCGACGTTCTGGTCATCGATCACCATTTGGCGCCCGATACGCTTCCCGACGCCGATGCGCTGGTCAATCCCAACCGGCGCGACGACATTTCGGGGCTGGGCTATCTGTGCGCGACCGGGGTCGCCTTCATGGTTCTGGTCGCCACCAACCGGATTTTGCGCGGGCAGGGCAGGGCGGACCTGCCCGACCTTATGGCCTGGCTCGACCTGGTGGCCCTCGCCACCGTGTGCGACGTCGTTCCGCTCAAGGGTCTCAACAGGGCATTCGTGCTGCGCGGTCTCGACGTGATGCGCGCCGGAAGAAACGTCGGCCTCGCCAGCCTTGCCATTGCGGCCCGTGTATCCGGTCCCGCCAACGCCTACCATCTTGGCTTTCTGCTCGGCCCGCGCATCAATGCCGGTGGGCGCATAGGCGACGCGGGGTTGGGCGCGCGCCTCTTGTCGACCGAGGATGAATATGAAGCCCTCACCATCGCCCAGCGCCTCGATGAACTCAACGGCGAGCGCCAGCGCATAGAGGTTGCCGCGGTCGAGCAGGCCGTGGCCGCGGCGGAAATGGAGATCGGCGAGGGCCCCGGGCCGTCGGTGCTGGTGACGGGGTCCTCGGACTGGCATCAGGGCATTGTCGGGCTCGTCGCTGCACGTTTGAAGGAACGCTTCGGGCGGCCCGCCTTTGCCCTGGCCCTGGGCGCGGATGGTGGCGGCACCGGCTCAGGCCGCTCGATTCCAAGGGTCGACCTGGGGGCAGCGGTCGTCGACGCGGTGCGCGGCGGCATCATTGCCAAGGGTGGCGGTCACGCCATGGCCGCCGGCGTAACGCTGGCACCCGGCCAGCTCGGACCGTTCCGGCAGTATCTCAACGACACCCTTACCGACGATGTTCAGACAGCCCGCGCCGAAGACGGGCTCAAGATCGATGCCGCGCTCACCGCTCGCGGTGCCAACCCTGATTTCATCCACCAGATCGAACGGGCCGGTCCCTTCGGTGC
Source organism: Pelagibacterium sp. (assembly GCF_965249125.1). GTDB lineage: Bacteria > Pseudomonadota > Alphaproteobacteria > Rhizobiales > Devosiaceae > Pelagibacterium. The sequence continues at coordinate 1,792,007 of NZ_OZ252217.1, read as the reverse complement.
GGGCAACCCCACACCCATCTTCGCGCTTCCGGCCCATCAGATCCGGTTTGCCGACATTGTCGGAGCCGGAGGCCACGTTCGTTGCACCGTAAACTCGGGCGATGGCGCCAACCTCAAGGCCATTGCCTTCCGCGCTGCCGGGACGCCCTTGGGCGAGGCCCTGCTCAAGGCCCGTGATGGCCAGCGTCTGCATGTCGCTGGCACACTCAATATTGACCACTGGCAGGGACGTGAGACCGTTCAATTGCGGATTATCGACGCAGCAACACCGGGTTAGCCAGACTTGCATCGCCCGGCATGGCCGTTAAGATCATCGGTAAGGGCTGCAATCTGAAACCGCTTCCGGTTCGTATCGAGAACCGTAACAGCAGTTTCAATTGCGCGCAGGCAGGGGATGAGGTCAATGAGTCAAGCCACTTTCGATCGGGAGCAGGCACGGCCGGGCTGGGGAACACGGATCAAGTCGGTCCTGCTCGAAAAGGCCGGCGCCGCGCTGATGGGCATTCCGCACAAGGGCGCGTTGACCGTCACATTCCCCAGTGGCCGCTGCCGCACGCTGGGCGATGCGTCGACCGGCGAGCACGCCTTCCTCAAGCTCAACAATTTCCGCGTGCTCAAGGCGGCAATGCGGCGCGGCACGCTCGGTTTTGCCGAGGCCTACATGCGTGGCGACATCGAGATAAGGGATTTGACGGCCCTTTTCCGGTTCTTCCTCCAGAACCGCGACATTTTCGACAAGGCCAATCCGGGCATTTTCCGCCGTGCCGCCCAGGACCTCGCCTATCACATGTCGCGTCCCAACACCCGCGAGGGCAGCCAGAAAAATATCGCCGAGCACTACGACCTCGGCAATGATTTTTACGCCGAATGGCTCGATCCATCCATGACCTATTCTTCGGCCTATTTCGCGGGCCAGGATATCTCGCTCGAGGAAGCGCAGCGCGCAAAATATCAGCGCATCATGGTCATGGCCGGAATCGGGGCCGGCCATCATGTTCTCGAGATCGGATGCGGCTGGGGTGGTTTTGCGGAAACCGCCGCGCGGACCGGCGCGCATTTGCGCGGCATCACACTGTCCCGCGAACAGCTCAAATACGGTATCGATCGCCTTGAAAGGCAGGGACTCGCCGACTTCGGCAAACTGGTTTTCGAGGACTATCGCGACACCAGGGGGGCTTTCGACCACGTCGCTTCCATCGAGATGATTGAGGCCGTCGGCGAGGAACACTGGCCCGACTACTTCAAGACCGTCCACGACAGGCTCAAGCCCGGCGGTACCGCGGCCATTCAGGCCATCACGATCGCCGAGCGCGACTTTGAAATCTACAAGGCCTATCCCGACTTCATCCAGCGCTACATCTTCCCCGGCGGCATGCTGCTCACCAAGGCGGTGATGAAGGAGGCAGCCGCCAAGGTTGGGCTGGTGCTTGAGGCAACAGATTGCTTCCGGCTCGATTATGCCCGTACGCTTCGCATCTGGAGCCAGAGGTTCATCGAGCGCTGGGATGCGATCGCCAAGCTGGGCTATGACGAGGTGTTCAAGCGCAAATGGCTCTATTACCTCGCCTATTGCGAAGCCGGATTTACCGAAGGCACCATCGATGTGGGCATCTATCAGTATCGCCGGCCATCTGCCAGAGACGGCCGGTCGATTTTTCCAATCTAAACCACTTTAGAGCGCTTCCAGGATAAGTGGGTACCACTTATCCGGTTCGGAAGCGCGACAAAACAAGGACTTAGAGCAATTGGAGCGATTCGAAGAAGCGCTGAAATGCTCTAGAAGTGGAAGTTGATGCCGGCTCGCGCCGTGTGCGCGTTGGCATCCACGCTCGTGTTGCTGAGATTGAAATCGCCGAAATTGACGAACATGTATTCGGCCTTGAGCGAGAGGTTGTTGGCCGCCATCGCCTCGATCCCCGCGCCGGCGGCCAGACCCCAGCCATATTCGGATTCGGAAATGATCGGCCCGGCAACGGTTTCCTGTTGGTAGCCCACATCGCCGAATGCGATGCCGCCAGTCACATACGGCATGATCCCGCCAATATCGACGCCCGCCCGGCCGCGAACCGTGCCGAAATGATTGATACCCACGCTCAATTCGTCGCCACTGCCGAGCGTCCGTGTGTCTCGGGCGCCTGAAAGTTGGTAGTCGCCCTCGACACCGACCACCAGCCCGCCCAGATCGGCGTTATATCCGCCCTGCGCGCCGCCCGTAAAACCTTCGATAGCCGAAGCGCCGGCATTGCCGGGAGCATAATCGCCGCGGCTGTAGCCAATGTTGCCACCCGCGTAGAACCCGCCAAAACCCGAGCTGGCGCTGCCCTGACCCTGGGCATACGGACCATAATTGGAGGTGTCGCCCAACGCGTCCGCCGCGCTGGCATGCCCCACCGAAAGGGCCGAAATCACGGCCACTGAAATCACCATCTTATTCATCGTCAGGGACTCCATACATACCCAGAGGCGACCAGCTTTTCTGCCCAAACAGTTTCCGGATTATTGATGAATTGGAACAAAAAGTCCGTATGAGCGCGGCATATTGCTGCAAGGGCCGGAATGCGAGGCTCCTGTGCTTCGATCAAGAGAGCGTGAAAACAACGCCCGAAATTTTCGATCACCGGCAGATGGGTTGTTGCTCTCTGATAACTTGACCACAGAAGTCATAAATTATAGCTAAAGCTCATTCGCCTGTTGTGCTGGAGCCATCGAGCCCATGACCGTCATTGCTGAAACCGCCGCCCAGGGCGAGGGGAAGGCCGCGCGCCGCCCCGGCGTTGCTGCCAGCAACGCGTGGCGTCTGACGGGCCTTCTGATCTGCCTTGCGGTGCTGCTGGTGACAGTTCTCGCCAGCATTGCCGTCGGCTCGCGCGACATTCCCTTGCCGACCGTCATCGATGCCCTTCTCGCCTATGACGATTCCAACGACCACGCCATTGTCCAGACCCTGCGCCTGCCGCGCACCGTGCTCGGGCTTCTGGTTGGCGCCGCGCTCGGCATTTCCGGCGCGCTGATCCAGGCCCTGACCCGCAATCCGCTGGCCGATCCGGGCATTCTCGGCGTCAATGCGGGAGCGAGCTTTTTCGTTTTGATTGCCGTGGGCTATTTCGGCCTGACGTCGCTGCAATCTTACATCTGGTTCGCTTTTCTCGGCGCCATCGTCACCACCGTGATGGTCTATGCCGTCGGCTCTTCGGGACGGAACGGGGCCACCCCGGTCACGCTCACGCTCGCAGGCGTTGCCATCGGGGCAATTCTCGGCGGCGTCTCCACGGCCCTCACGCTTCTCAATCCCACGGCGTTCGACCGCATGCGCTTTTGGGCGGCCGGTGCGCTGAGCGGCGGAACCTACGAGGCAGTCACGACCGTCGCGCCCTTCATAATCGTCGGCCTGCTGCTCGCCGCCGTTATGGCCCGCCCGCTCAATGCAGTGGCTCTAGGCGATGATCTGGCCAAATCGCTGGGCGCCAATATCTTGCGCGTTCGTAGTGTGGTTGTCATCGCCGTTACCCTGCTTGCCGGTGGCGCGACGGCAGCCGCCGGCCCCATCGGGTTCGTCGGCCTGATGGTGCCCCACGTCGCCCGCTGGATCGTTGGTCCCGACCAGCGCTGGATCATGGCCTATACGCTCGTTCTGGCGCCGGTCCTGCTTCTGGTTTCAGACATTGTGGGGCGGATCGTCATGCGTCCCGGCGAGATCCAGGTCGCCATCGTGACGGCATTCATCGGCGCGCCGGTGCTGATCCTTCTGGCCCGCAGGCGCAAGGTCAGCGGACTATGAGCGCCATCGATTTCGGCCGGCCAACGAAAATACTGCGCCTGTTTGACGGCCGGGTCACCATGCGCCTCGATATGCGCGTCATGGGCCTGGTCGCCATCATGCTCGCAATCGCACTGGTCGTTACCCTGCTGGCCCTCGCCAGCGGCGAATATCCGGTTGCACTGCCCGATGTCTTTTCGGCCTTGATCGGCCAGGCCGAGGGCCGCATCCACATGGTGGTCGTCGAGTGGCGCCTGCCACGCTCGCTGCTGGCGGTCATTCTGGGCGCGGCGCTGGGCATGAGCGGCGCCGTTTTCCAGTCGCTCACCCGCAATCCGTTGGGCAGCCCCGACGTGATCGGCTTTAATTCGGGCGCCTATACCGGCGCGCTGATCGCCATTATCGTTTTCTCGGGCAATTACTACCAGATCGCGGGCGGCGCCCTGCTGGGTGGCGTGCTGACCGCGCTTGCGGTTTATGCCCTGGCCTGGCGGCGCGGCGTGCAGGGTTTCCGGCTGATCATCGTGGGCATCGGCATGTCGGCCATGCTCTCCTCTCTCAACACCTGGCTCATGCTGCGTGCCAAGCTCGAAGTCGCAATGGCCGCGGCCGTGTGGGGCGCGGGTTCGCTCAACGGCCTCGGTCTCGACAAGCTCTGGCCCACGCTGGTCGTGCTCGGCATCCTGATGCCGCTTGTGTTGATCCTTGGTCGGCCCATGAAACAGCTTGAAATGGGCGATGACGCGGCGCGCGCCCTGGGCATCCGTGCCGAGCCCGTGCGGCTGGCTCTGCTCGTGCTCGGGGTGGCGCTGACCGCGACCGCGACCGCCGTTGCCGGTCCCATATCGTTCGTGGCGCTGGCCGCGCCGCAAATCGCGCGGCGCCTCACGGGAGCCGCCGGCGTCGCGCTGCTGCCCTCGGCAGCCATGGGCGCCTTGCTGCTCGCCGCTGCGGATTTTCTCGCCCAGCGGGCCTTTGCGCCCACTCAACTCCCCGTAGGCGTGGTCACCGTATCGATCGGGGGGATGTATTTCGTCTGGCTGTTGATGCGGGAAGCCAGGCGCCAATGACAGGAGATGCCAGGATGAACAAGCATGTCGATCCCGCCGGCCTGTCGCGCCTTTCCGCCGAAAAAGCGACCATCGGCTACGACAACCGGGTCATTTCGCGTGAACTCTCGGTCCAGATTCCCGACAGGGGCTTTACCGTGATCGTCGGCGCCAATGCGTGCGGGAAATCGACGCTGTTGCGGGCGCTTTCACGCCTCATCCAGCCCAGCGAGGGCCAGGTCATGCTCGATGGCAAGGCGATTTCGCGCTACCCGGCCAAGGAGGTCGCCCGCCGTCTGGGCCTCCTGCCGCAGACGTCGATTGCTCCAGAGGGCATCACCGTTGCCGACCTCGTGGCCCGAGGTCGCTACCCGCATCAGAAATTCATCCGTCAATGGTCGGTGGAAGACGAGGCGGCGGTCATCGGCGCCATGGAAGCCACAAAGATCACGCCGCTATCCCATCGGCTTGTCGACGAGCTCTCGGGCGGCCAGCGCCAGCGTGTCTGGGTCGCCATGGTTCTGGCCCAGCAGACCCCGATGCTGCTGCTGGACGAACCGACCACCTATCTCGACATCGCCCACCAGATCGAACTTCTCGAACTTCTGAGCGCGCTCAATGCGCGCGACGGCCACACCGTAGTCGCCGTCCTGCACGATCTCAATCATGCCTGCCGCTACGCAAGCCACATCATCGCGATGCGGGATGGCCAGATTCTTGCCGAAGGCGCACCCGACGAGATCATCACCGCCGACCTTGTCGAAGAGGTCTTCGGTCTGCCCTGTATCATAATCGAAGATCCATTGGCCAAAACGCCGATGATCATACCGCGCGGTTCGATTCCTCACGCCGAACTCCAACCGGCCAAAACGTGAGAACACCGCCCGCTCGCCCAAACCCTCAAATGGTAACCCACGTATTAAAGGAGCGCTTCATGAAACGCCTGACGATCATATCTGTGGCTGCCGTCTTGATGGCCGGAACGGCACCATTGGCCACCGCCCAGGAATGGAGCTTCACCGACGGCGCGGGCAATACGATCACCCTCGACAATCCGCCCGACCGGATCGTCGCTTTTTCGTCCTCGGCGGCGGGGCTCATGCAGTTCGGCATCGAACCGGTGGGCATTTTCACCGATGAGAGCACGTCGGAGAAAAGCTATGCCGAGTTCGATCTCACCGGCATCGAAATCGTCCGCACCGCCTATAATGAGTTGCAGGCCGAGAGCCTGCTGGCGTTCGATCCCGATTTGATCGTAACCGAATACTGGCCGCGCACCGGTGACTATAGCGGAGGTGACGCGATGCGCCCCGACGGCCGGTTCGCCGACATCGCTCCTATTGTCGGCGTTTTGCAGGGCAGCTCCGTTCTGGGATTGATCGAAGACTATGGTGCGCTCGCCGAAGCTCTCGGCGCCGATCTCGATGCTCCCGAAATCGCTGAACAACGGACAGCGTTTGCGCAAGCGCGCGCCGCGCTCACCGAGGCGGCCGCAGCCAAGCCGGGCCTGACCGTCATGGCCGCCTGGGCCAATGCCGACAGCCTTTACGTCGCTGCACCCGCCGGCGCGGCAGAATTGAACGACTTCGCCTCATGGGGCTTGGACATGGTCGAGCCCGATGCTCCGGAAGGCGAATATTGGGGCGTCTTGAGCTGCGAGAATGCGGACACTTACCCCGCCGATATCCTGCTGCTCGACGACCGGTTTGGCACCGCAACGCAAGAGGCCGTCGATGCTCAACCGCTCGCCGAATTGATTCCCGCCGTTGCCGCGGGCCAGATAGGTGATTGGCCGGCATGGTGGATCAGGACCTATAGCGCCTACACCGCCGAACTCGAAAAACTCACAGCGCTCGTGGAAGACGCTGAAGTCGTCGGCGAATAGAACCAGAACGGGCGGCCACGCGCCGCCTTTTCTCATTTTGACGGCTGTGAAATCAGCCGCGACATCAGGGCGAAGAACAACGGGTAAGGCAGCAGCCTGATCGTCTTTAAAATCAGGACGAAGGGCAGGGGGAATGCAATTTCGAACTTTTTCGAATTGAGTAAACCATCCACTATCCGCTTGCCCGCATCTTCGGCTTCCATCAGGAACGGCATGGGAAAATCGTTCTTGGCCGTAAGGTCTGTCTTGACGAAACCGGGGCAGATGAGCCGGACCGAAATGTTGTCGGTGGCAAGTTCGGTCCGCATTGTCTCGGCCAGGGCGATCATTGCCGATTTCCCTGAGGAATAGGCCGCCGAGCGCGGCAACCCGAAATAGCCGGCCACCGAGGCCACCAGTGCGATTTCGCCACCGCCCTGCCTGCGCATTTGGGCCACCACCGGGTCGATAACCCGCATGGCGCCCAAAAGGTTGGTTTCTATGATTTTGGCATAACTCGCATAGTCGTAGCGGCCGGGCTTGGTGACCTCCCAGGCGGCCACCGAGAAGATGACGAGATCGATCTTGCCCAGATCCGCCACGATGCGGGCAACGGTCTCCTTGACCGCGTCAAAATCCGTTACATCGAGCGGATAGGGGCGAGCGCCATGACTGACCGAGAGCGCATTGAGCGGCTGTTCGCGTCGCCCCGAAATGGCCACGGTCCAGCCGCGCTGGGAAAGCTGTTTTACCGTCTCGGCGCCGATTCCCGAACCGCCGCCAAGCACCCATGCGACCTTCACCATCCGCCAACCCTTTCGATTGATCTGATAGTCAATACGAAACGGGTTCGTTCTGGATCAGGTTGCGTTGTTATTTCGACAGCGCGTCGAGCACCCGCACCCAGGAGCGGATGCCCTTGTGATAGCTCTCGAGATTGTATTTTTCGTTGGGCGAATGGATTCGATCGTCGGTCTGGGCATAGCCGATCAGAAGCGAATCCATGCCCAGCTTGCGCTTGAAATCGCCCACGATGGGGATCGAGCCGCCAGAACCGGCGATCGCCGCTTCACGGCCCCACTCGTCGGTCAGCGCTCCCAGCGCCTTTTGCAGCATCGCGCCGTCGGACGGCACCACCGATGCCGGGCTCGCGCCATGCTCATGGAAGGTTACTGTGCAATCGGCCGGCACCCGCGCCTCCACATGCGCGCGGAAGGCCTTGCGGATCTTGTGGGGGTCCTGATTGCCCACCAGCCGGAACGATATCTTGGCGCCCGCCTTGGCCGGGATCACCGTCTTGAACCCGTCGCCCGTATAGCCGCCCCACATGCCGTTGATTTCGCAGGTCGGTCGCGAGGTGATCTGTTCGAGCACCGATCGGTCCTTTTCGCCCGCCGGCTCCGACAGCCCGACAGCACCGAGATAGCCCTTGGCGTCGAAAGGCAGGCGCTTCCACTGCTCGGCCACTTCCGCGGGCAGCTCCGGCACGTCGTCGTAAAAGCCCTCGACAGCAACCGACCCGTCGGGATTGCGCAGCGAGGCGATGATTTCAGCCAGGACCTGATTGGGATTGCGCGCGGCATTGCCATACATGCCCGAATGCAAATCGCGGCTCGCGGCTTCGATTTCCACATTGTCGGCCATCAGCCCGCGCAGCATGGTGATGATCGAGGGCGTTTCCTCGTCCCACATGTCAGTGTCGCAGACCAGCGCGATGTCGGCCTTGAGTTCCTGGGCATTTTCCTTGAGGAAACCGTCAAGCGAGGGTGATCCCGATTCCTCCTCGCCTTCGAGCAGCACCGTAACACCCACCGGCAGCGTCCCGCGCACGGCCTTATAGGCCCGGCAGGCTTCGATAAAGGTCATCAGCTGGCCCTTGTCGTCCGAGGCGCCCCGCGCCAGAATGACCTTGCGCCCGTTCTCCTCGCCGATTGTCGGCTCGAACGGCTCGCTGGTCCAAAGCTCGAGCGGGTCGACCGGCTGAACGTCGTAATGCCCGTAAAACAGCACGCTCGGTCCCGCATCGCTGCGCTGATGGCCCACCACCATCGGATGGCCGGGGGTAGGGCGCACCGCGGAATCGAAATCGAGCCCGGAAAGTTCGTTGGTCAGCCACTTAGCTGCCTTCAGGCATTCGCCGGCATAGGCGGGATCGGTGGAAATCGAGGCAATCCGCAAAAGTGTGAACAGCCGCTCCAGGCTCTGGTCGATATTGGCATCGACATGGGAAAGCACGGCATCAAGCGGAGCATTGGCGTCGGTCATTGCGGGATTATCCGTTATTCGTTTGGAAGTGACACGACCTTATCAGCCGCCCCGGGCCAGTAAAGAAATTTTGCTGGCACCCCAGCAACGGCTCCGCTCTTCCAGAAACGCCAAAAAAATGGCAGGCGATTCGTCAACCGCCACTCGAAGGGCACAACTCTGAAGAGCGCCATGTTGCCTCGAGAGTTGCTGTTCCAGAAAACCCCACCCCCAAAGATAGGGAAACAGAAGGGGTAATGGTTTCGGGCAGAGGAACGAAGGCACACGCCCGCGACTTTGCGGCTGCAAAGAGCTTGTCGGCAAGTTCCTCCATCATCTGCTGGATCTCGTCATCGCTCGGTAAGAAAAAAGCCAAGGGGTTAAAGCCAGCGGTTGCGTATGTCTCGATGCTATCGCCCGGCAGAAGAGGAAGTTGGGCCGCTTCTCCCTGTGAGTCCAATATACCCTTGAGTGCTCCATCGGCATCTGTCCAAAGGTAAACTTGATTGCCAATTGGCTCCGCGAGCCAACTTGACGCTGCGCCATTGGAATCTGATTCAGTTGGCAAGACTGGTCGGACATCAAGGGAACCGTCCGGCAAGAGCTCGGCCTCAAACCGCAACTCCTGTGCGGTCGCAAGCGACGATGCCGCGAGAAATAATCCAGATAGTATTAAGAGGCGCATTATTGTTTCCCCCCCCAAAAAAAACCAAGCGTGGCTAAGAGGATACGTCCGTTGCCGTTTGCTTTCAATTGGATTTGGTAGGGGAGGTGAAATGTTGGAAACTAATACCGTGACCTAACCTCCCAAAAGCAATTGATCACGCCATTGCTGAGACCAAGTACTGGCGGTGGCGCAATGTGGTGCGGGTCAACGTGGAGGATCAGCAAAATGCGTGAGCAGGAAAAATTGGCGCGCCCTACGGGAATCGAACCCGTGTTACCGCCGTGAGAGGGCGGCGTCCTGACCGCTAGACGAAGGGCGCCTAGAAAACCGAAACATTTCCGCGATGAACGAGAAGCGGAAAAAACCTCGGGACCGTTTGTCGCCCGCATAGATAGCGTCGCGCGCCATCGGATGCAACGGGAAACGGCCAAATCTTCATCGAGAAGAAAATGGCGCGCCCTACGGGACTCGAACCCGTGTTTCCGCCGTGAAAGGGCGGCGTCCTAGACCGCTAGACGAAGGGCGCGGCGGGCGTCTGCGGATCACCGCGTCGGCCAGTGAGCGGGTGTATAGGGGGGGCTTTGCGATTGCGCAATACCCAAATTCGATTTTATTTCAATTTCAACAACCGCTGAATGTGACCGGGCCGCGATAGCCCCGCGGGCGGTCGCGGACGTCCACATGAACGAAGTTCTGCCCGGGGTAGCAGCCAAGCCCGCCGACCAGTCCGTTGTTGCGCGCGTAGGAGATGATGCGGGATTTGGGAATGCCGGGAATATAGAAATCGGCCGCCATGCATTTGGTATGGAAAGAGGAGTCTGCGCCGCCCACCGACGCATTGTGCCATGGCGTGCGGTAGCCCGAGTTCATCACCACCTTCTTGCCGAAATGCCCTTCGATATCCCAGATCAGCAGGCGCAGCTTTGGCGAAAGGCAGAATGCGTTGACGTTGGAATTGGATACATAGGTTCCCCAGTCGGAGCGCAGGCCGTTATATCCGGCGCCGCTTCCCGAAGCGAACATGGCCATCGGAGCGCAGGCGCCGAGCAGGAACACCATGACGATCAGACTGGACAGTAAACGCATCAAAACCACTTCCGTGTCGGGGTGAAAGAGTCCCAGGCCACGGACACAAAAATACCGGCGGTTGCCTAACCGCCGGTCAATCAGCGTGGTTAATTTTCCGTTACGCGTTTACCACGTTCCGGTGTTGGGCATCGAAGCCCAGGGCTCCTGCGCCTCGAGATTGCCCTCCTGGAGCAGTTCGACCGAGATCCCGTCGGGCGATTTGACGAACGCCATGTGGCCATCGCGCGGCGGACGGTGGATGGTATAGCCCATGTCGGCTAGATGCTGGCAGAGTGCGTAGATATTCTCCACCCGATAGGCCAGATGCCCGAAATTGCGTCCTCCCGAATACTCTTCGGGGTCCCAGTTGTAGGTCAGTTCGACCTTGGCGTTCTCGTCGCTGGGGGCGTGCAGGAAAATGAGCGTGAAACGCCCTTTTTCGTTTTCGATGCGATGCGATTCAACAAGGCCCAGCCCTTCGCCGTAAAAGCGCAGGCTCTCTTCGATGTTGGAAACGCGCACCATTGTGTGAAGATATTTCAAAGCAAGGCTCCGCTCTTTTATGGTCATGCCCCGACACCTGAGCGCGGGGCGCGATCGAAGCTAGCAGAAGGTCGCGCCGCTGGCCAAGCGCGGGTTTGAACGGCCCATTGGTTAATTGCTGTCAACAAATTTATGAATGGTCCTTAACTTTTGGTCTTGAATCGGCCAGACTGCTGACAATTGTTATGAGTACCTGCGGTTCTGCAGGGGCGTGTGTGGAAGGCGTTGCGCATGGGGGCGAAAAACATTTCCGGCACCGGGCCAGACTCCACGAGCGGGGGCCGAGACGATGCTCACCGCGAAGGGGCTGATCAGGAACACCAGAATCCGGCCACCGATTTCGACGTCATAGAAGTCGTCGGGACCATCAAGTGGTTTGATGCTGGCAAGGGCTTTGGCTTTATCGTTCCAGACACGGGTGGCGCCGATGTGCTGCTTCACGTCACCTGCCTTCGGCGTGACGGCTATCAGACGGCCTATGAGGGTGCCCGCATCGTGGTCGAGGCGCTCAATCGCCCGGGCGGCCTGCAGGCATTCCGAATCGTCTCCATGGATGAATCGACGGCGCGCCATCCCGCGCAGATGCCAGCGGCGCGTACGCATGTGCATGTCGAGCCGACATCGAAGCTCGAACGGCTCGAAGTCAAATGGTTCAACAGGGTGCGCGGCTTCGGCTTTTTGTCCGCCGGGGAGGGGCACCCCGATATTTTCATTCACATGGAGACCTTGCGCCAGTTCGGGCTGACCGAATTGCGTCCCGGCCAGTTTGTGCTCGCCCGTTATGGCGACGGTCCCAAGGGCCTTATGGTTGCCGAAATTCGCCCCGATGGTTGGGGCGACGCTCCGTCGTCCCATTAGATCGGCTTTTTCCCGGCAGGTTCCAAGATTCATGCGCGCTATCGGAAATGTCATCGTGTCGGCCTTGCTGCTGCTTGCCAGCCTCGCTCCCGCACTCGCGCAGGACAATGAGGATATCGCGGTCATCCATTCGGGCGATCAGAGCTTCACCTTCACGGTGGAAATTGCCGATTCGCCCGAAGAAACCTCGCGCGGGCTGATGTTCCGCGAGGAACTGGCACCCGACGCCGGCATGCTGTTCGATTTTATCAACGAGCGCCCGGCCAGTTTCTGGATGCAGAACACGCTTATTCCGCTCGATATGCTGTTTATCAAAGCGGACGGAGAGATCGTGCGCATCCACGAAAACGCCATTCCCATGGACACGACCCCGATCCCGTCAGGTGAGCCGGTCCGCTTTGTGCTGGAAATTCCCGGTGGCCGCTCGGCCGAGCTGGGCCTGGAAGCAGGCGCCCGCCTTGAACATCCCCGGGTCGAAGCGGAAATTCAGGCGACGGAATAGGCTTCCCCGCCCGACGGGCTGAGATCAGCGCACGACAAGCACGGGAACGGTGCTTGCCGTCAGCACTTCCGTGGTCTGGCTGCCCAGCAGCATCTTGCGGAACCCCCGGCGACCGTGGGAAGCCATGACGATCAGGTCCGCGCCCATCTCCTGCGAGGTCTCCACGATGGCGTCGGCCGGGTAGCGGTTCGCAATATGCCGCGTCTGACATTTAACGCCGCTTTCCGATGCAAAGCGGGCGGCTTCCTCCAGAATATCCTTCACGGCTGCATGCATCGCCTCGTCATATTCGGCGATGGTGGCCGGGCCCGCAACGGCCAGCGCGCCCGATGCCCACATGTCGGTGACGGTAATGACCGTAACCTTGGAGCCCAATTGCCTGGCCAGCTTCAGTCCCTGGTCGAGTCCCTTGGTGGACAACTCCGAGCCGTCGGTTGCGATCAGAATGTGCTTGTACATGTGGCGTCTCCTTTGATTGAGACAACGGTAACCCGGCGCAATCCGTTGCGTCTTGTGTGGGTCAATCGAGCCTGTCGGTCGAGACGATTTCGGTAATGGTGCCCATGCGCCGAGGAAAAGCGAGTGGCGATCCCGACAGGATTCGAACCTGTGACCAATAGCTTAGAAGGCTACTGCTCTATCCAGCTGAGCTACGGGACCGTAAGCTGCCGTCTAGCTCAAATCGTGCCCTTTGTCAGCCTGCGATATTGTAGGCGCTTGACTTTAAGGGCCCAAACGCCGATATGAGCGCCATGCTAGGTGCTGCCGCGTGAGCAGCCATCGCGTCCCCGCTTCGGGTGACCTCTTGAACCGGCATGTTTTCCCAAGTTCCCAGATCACGCGGGGTTCTGACAGGTCCAACGCCCGGTGCGCAATGTGGCGCGTGGGTTTGGATGGATCTGCAACCGCAACGGTAAACGCGCAACTTGTAAAAGTTGGCGCGATATAGCCGCATATTGTCCGGCGCGCATCCGGTGCTGCCGGAAAAAGGATATAATTTTGACTCAGTTTCAGGCCCTCGGCCTCGACGACCACCTTCTTAAAGCCATCGCAGGGCTGGGTTTTTCCGACCCCACACCCATCCAGGAGCGCGCGATTCCGCTCGTGCTGGAAGGCCGCGATATCATGGGCCTCGCCCAGACAGGCACCGGCAAGACCGCCGCATTCGGCCTTCCGATCATCCAGCAGCTTCTGGCCAAAACCGGCAAGCCCGATCCCAAGACCTGCAAGGCACTCATTCTCGCCCCCACCCGCGAACTTGTGAATCAGATCGCCGTCAATTTGCGCGCCTTCACCAAGGGTTCGCCCATCAAGGTCAACTCCGTTGTGGGCGGCATGTCGATCGGAACGCAGATCAAGGCATTGGCCCATGGCAGCGACATCGTTGTTGCCACTCCCGGTCGGCTGCTCGATCTCGTCAAGCGCCAGGCCATCCGTCTCGATTCGGCAAAGCATCTCGTGCTCGATGAAGCCGACCAGATGCTTGATCTCGGTTTCATCCACGCTCTGCGCGATATTTCACGCCTTGTCGGCCAACCGCGTCAAACGCTTCTGTTTTCGGCCACCATGCCCAAGCAGATGAACGAGATTGCCGCGACCTACCTCACCGATCCGGTGCGTGTGCAGGTGGCGACGCCCGGTAAGGCGGCAGACAAGATAGCCCAGAGCGCCCATTTCGTGGAGCCGGGCGGCAAGCTTGGGCTGCTCAAGCAATTGCTTGCTGCCGATAAGGATGCCCTCTCGCTCGTATTTGCCCGCACCAAGCACGGCGCCGAAAAGCTATCCAAATCGCTGGTCGCCTCCGGTTTCGCTTCAGGCTCGATCCACGGCAACAAAAGCCAGGGGCAGCGTGACCGCACGCTCAAATCGTTCCGGGCCGGGGAAATCCGCGTCCTTGTGGCGACCGACGTGGCCGCGCGCGGCATCGACATTCCCGGCGTCAGCCACGTCTATAATTACGAGCTGCCCCAGGTCGCCGAAAACTACGTTCATCGTATCGGCCGCACCGCACGCGCCGGCGCCGAGGGCGAGGCAGTGGCCCTTGTGTCGGGCGAGGAATATGGTCTCTTGCTCGATATCGAGCGGCTGACCGGGCTGTCGATCACGACGGCGGGCGGCGAGCGCCCGTTGCGCAAGACTTCGGCCGCTCCGGCCAAGAAGCGCACGCAGGGACGGAACGGCAAGCCCCAGTCAAAAGGGCAGGGCGCAGGCAAGCCCTTCGATCCCGCAAAGGCCAACGCCCAGCGCAGCCGCAACAAGCAGCGCAACAGGCGGGCCCGCCAGGCCGCGTAAGCGCCCCCAACGCAAAGACCAGCAAATAAAGGCAGTCGCTCCGGCGGCTGCCTTTTTGCTTGCTTGCGGCGCGCCGGGAGCCAAGGCGCCCCCGACAGCACTCGCGACAACGATTTTCCACATATGCGACTTTGGTATGACGCCCTCTTGACATCGATTACATTATAGAATGAGATATCTGTAATCGATTGCAGTCAGCGCAGCCTATGCCATTGTAATCGATTACATCTCCGTGTCGCGGAGGCCGTGCGTTGAGGAGCCACGGTACGGTTGATGGAGGAGGGGCGATTGATTTCGCCTTGAGGAAACCCTGGGAGGATTATCCGATGAAAAAGTTCACAGTGGCCGCATCCATTGCGGTCGCCCTTATGTCGACGACAGCCGTCTCGGCTGCCGAACTGGAAGTTACACACTGGTGGACATCCGCCGGTGAAGCGGCATCGATCGCCGAATTCGCACGCATTTTCGAAGAAGAGACCGGTCACACCTGGGTCGACAGCGCTCTGGGTGGCTCGGGCACCGGCGCAAACCCTGTCATCATCAGCCGCATCATCGGCGGTGACCCGATGGGCGCAACCCAGATGAACACGGGCCGCGACGCCGAGGAGCTCATTCAGGCCGGCTTGATGCGCGATCTGACCGATATCGCCGAAGAAATGAACATTCGCGATTTCTATGTCGACGAAACCCTGCTCGAGCCCTGCACCTATGAGGGGCGCATCTATTGCTTCCCGATCAATATCCATTCCTGGGACTGGCTGTGGCTCTCGACGGCGGCTTACGAGGAAATCGGCCAGCCCGTTCCCACCAACTGGAATGAGTATGTCGAAAGCTGGCCTGCGCTTGAGGAAGCGGGCATCCTGCCCTTCGGTCTGGCGACCGGCTGGCCGATCGACGGCGTGCCGGGTGTGCTCCTGGCCGGCATCGGCGGTACCGATCTCGTCCTTGCCGTAAACCGCGACAAGAGCGGTGACGCGGTGCGCGGTCCTGAATTCCGCAAGGTTGCCGAGGCGCTCGAGCAACTGCGGACAGTCATCTCTCCCGACATGATGGTCCCCACATTTGGTGACGTGGGCAATCAGCTCCTCGCCGGCGAGGCCGCGGGCAACATCCACGGTGACTGGCTCCAGGGCGATCTTCAGATTGCTGGCGGCGTGCCCGGTGAAAACTATGAGTGCATTCCGGGGTTGGGTCTTAACGATCAGCTTTCCGGCGGCGGCGACTCGTTCTTCTTCCCGCTTTTGCCCGAAGGAACCGATCCCGAGGTTCTCGAAGCGCAAACCCAGCTTGCACGCATCCTGATTTCGCCCGAAGCCCAGCTGGCTTTCAACCTCAAGAAAGGCTCGATGCCGATCCGGACCGACATCGATCTTGAAGCGGCCAATCCCTGCATGCAGAAAGCGCTTGGCCTGCTCGGCAACGGCTTGCTGCCCACCGGTGAGTCCACGCTCACCAGCGATACCCAGCAGCAGCTCAATGACCTGACCAAGGAGTTCATCGACAACGACTCCATCACCGTCGATGACTATATCGAGCGTTACGCTACCCTCATCGAGAGCGCCGACTAAGCGCCTCGAAGAAATATGATACGGACGCGGTCGGCTTCGCCGCCCGCGTCCCCCATATCGGAGGGATCGATTTGACTCAGGTTTCGCACGGCGCCAGCGCGCAGCCCGCAAGCCCTTTTGCCCGTTATGTGAGACAGCTGTTCACACGCAATCTTGCCGCAAAATTCGCTGCAACGCCGATGGTTCTTACTGTCCTGGTTGTGTTCGTGGGCTGTACGGGGTGGACCATCTGGTACTCCTTTACCGGCTCTCGCCTCCTGCCCAACAACACTTTTGTAGGGTTCGAGCAGTACGAGCGGCTGTTCGCCTCGTCCCGATGGAACATCTCCATCCGCAATCTTTTCATTTACGGCTGTTTCTCGCTGGTCTTCACCATGGTCATCGGCTTCGTGCTGGCGGTCCTGATGGATCAGAAGATCCGCTTCGAGAGCGCCTTCCGCACCATCATGCTCTACCCCTTCGCCCTCTCGTTCATCGTGACGGGCCTCGTCTGGCAATGGATCATGAACCCCACGCTCGGCCTGCAGGGCACCATGCGCAATCTGGGCTGGGAGAATTTCCGCTTCGACTGGATCGCCCAGTCCGACATGGTGATCTATGCGCTCCTGATCGCCGGCCTGTGGCAGGGCACCGGCTTCGTCATGGTGCTGATGTTGGCGGGCCTGCGCGGCATTGACGAGGAAATCTGGAAGGCCTCGCGGGTCGACGGCATCCCGACCTGGAGAACCTACCTTTTCATCGTTCTGCCCATGATGCGTGGCGTTTTGGTTACCGCCGTCGTGATCGTCGGTTCGGGCATCGTTCGGCTTTACGATCTGGTCGTCGCGCTCACCAAGGGCGGCCCCGGCATCGCGTCCGAAGTCCCCGCGAAATACGTTTATGACTACATGTTCACTGCCGGAAACATCGGGCAGGGGCTGGCGGCATCGACCATGATGCTCCTGACGGTCATGATCATCATCATTCCCTGGGCTTATCTCGAATTCGGCGGGGGCAAAAAATCATGAGCAACCCAGCAGCAATTTCCGGCACGGTTGCAACCGACGCAATAAAAAAGGACCTTGCGCTTTCCGAACCGCGCGGCCCGCGTCCCAAGCCCTTTTTCACTCCGCGGCGGATCGTTCTGTATTCGATCCTGTTCGTGGCGTGCCTCTACTATCTGTTTCCGCTCTACGTCATGGTCATGACCTCGTTCAAGACCATGCCCGATATCCGTTTCGGCAATATTTTCGCGCCGCCCCGTGAATTTTCCGCTGAGGGGTGGGTGAAAGCCTGGACCAGCGCCTGCACGGGCCTGACCTGCCAGGGGCTCAGCCCCGGGTTTTGGAACTCGGTCAAGATCCTGATCCCAAGCGTCATCGTTTCGACCTCCATTGCGGCGGTCAACGGCTATGCTCTGGTCAACTGGAAGTTCAGGGGCTCGGAAATCTTCTTTGCCATCCTGATTTTCGGATCGTTCATTCCCTATCAGGTGATGCTTTATCCGCTCGTCATGATAACCCGTGACCTCGGTATTTTCGGCACGATCCCGGCTGTCATCCTGGTGCATACAGTGTTCGGCATGCCCATCCTGACCCTGCTGTTCCGCAACTATTTCGCCTCGCTTCCTGTGGAATTGTTCAAGGCGGCCCGTGTCGATGGGGCTGGGTTCTGGCGCATATTTTTCGAGATCATGCTGCCCATGTCGCTGCCGATCATCGTGGTCGCCCTGATCCTGCAGGTGACCGGCATCTGGAACGATTTCCTGTTCGGCGTCGTCTTCGCCGGCACGCAGAATTATCCGATGACGGTGCAGCTCAACAATATTGTCAATTCGGCCCAGGGCACCCCTGAGTACAACGTCAACATGGCGGCCACGATGCTTACGGGTCTTGTGCCGCTGATCGTCTATTTCGTCTCCGGCCGCTTGTTCGTGCGGGGCGTTGCCGCCGGCGCGGTGAAAGGATGAGTACAATGCAGCAAAGCGTTTCGATCAGGGATCTTTCCCTCAATTTCGGCGCCGTGAAAGTCCTCGAACGCATGAATCTCGATATCGAGCAGGGCGAATTTCTCGTTCTGCTCGGGCCCTCGGGCTGTGGGAAATCAACCCTGCTCAATTGCATTGCGGGCCTGCTCGACGTCAGCGGCGGGCAGATCTTCATCTCGGGCAAGAACGTGACCTGGGAAGAGCCCAAGGATCGCGGCATCGGCATGGTGTTCCAGTCCTACGCGCTCTACCCGCAGATGAGCGTGAAAAAGAACCTCACCTTCGGCCTTCGGGTTGCGGGCCATAAGACGGACGATATCGAACGCCGCGTCGCCCGCGCCGCCGAAATGCTGCAGATCGAGCCGCTTCTCGAGCGCAAGCCTGCAAATCTCTCCGGTGGCCAGCGCCAGCGGGTGGCTATCGGCCGGGCTCTGGTGCGCGATGTCGATGTCTTCCTGTTTGACGAACCGCTCTCCAATCTCGACGCCAAGCTGCGTTCCGATCTGCGCGTCGAGATCAAGCGACTGCACCAGCGGCTCGAAAACACCATGATCTACGTCACCCACGACCAGATCGAGGCCATGACGCTGGCCGATCGCATCGCCATCATGCGCGACGGGATTATCCAGCAACTCGACACCCCGCACGCCATCTACAACCGCCCCGTCAACCTGTTTGTGGCGGGCTTTATCGGCTCGCCCTCGATGAACTTCATCAAGGGCGACCTGCGTGGCCGGGCGTTCAATGCCGATGGCGTTCCGCTCGATATGGAAGGCTATGGCTTTGAGCCGGGCAACGAGCAGCTCGAAACGAGGGCCGTGCTCGGGGTCCGCCCCGAACACGTCATCGTGGGTGAAGCTGCCGCGACCCAACCCGTCAACTTCCAATCCGAAATCGAGATCGTCGAGCCCATGGGGTCCGACACCATAGCGTGGGCCAAGCTCGGAAAGCATGAATTCACCTTCCGCGCCGACAGCGAACTCAATCTCGAAGTCGGACAAAAGATACGGCTTGGCTTCGATCCTGCGCGGGCGTCTATCTTCAATGCCGAAAGCGGCGATCGTATTTAGGGAGTCTCCAGTGACTGACTTTTCGTTTCAGCTTTACAGCGCGCGCAATTTCCCGCCGTTCAGCGACGTGTTCGCCCAGCTTTCGCGTCTCGGCTACGCCAGCGTCGAAGGGTTTGGCGCGCTCTATACCGACCCCGCAGGGCTGCGCCGGGACCTCGATGCCAACGGGCTGACCATGCCCACCGGCCATATCGGTCTCGATCAGTTGCGCGACAGGTCCGGCGCCACCGAAATCGCCCGCACGCTGGGCATACAGACCATTTTCTGCCCGTTCATCGGCCAGGAATACTGGAAGCAGTCCGACGAGAAGTGGACCGAGCTGGCGCGTGAACTTGCCGAAATGGCCAAATACTATCGCGATCAGGGCTTCGGTTTCGGCTGGCACAACCACCATTTCGAGTTCTGGCCGACCGATACGGGCCGCGCGCCAATGGAAATCCTGCTCACCGAAGCGCCCGAGCTCGATTGGGAAATCGACGTCGCCTGGGTGGTGCGCGGCGAGGATGACCCCAAACGCTGGATCGACAGATATGGCGACCGGATCGTGGCCGTCCATCTAAAGGACATCGCTCCCGAGGGCGAAGCCGCTGACGAGGACGGATGGGCCGATCTCGGCCACGGCACCGTGCCGTGGAAAGACCTCTTCGCCGATCTCAAAGCCAAATCCAAAGCGAAATATTTCGTCATGGAACATGACAATCCCAGCGATCTCGAACGCTTTGCCTCCCGCTCCATCGCAACGGCAAAGGCTCTCTAGGACCATAAAATGAGCAAGACATACGGCGTCGGCATTCTGGGTGCCGGCAATATTTCATCGGCCTATCTCAAGCTGGCGCCCCTGTTCAAGGGTATCGAGGTGAGGGCGGTCGCAGACATTGTTCCCGAGGCGGCCAGGGCCCGGGCCGACGAGTTCAAAGTGGCGGCCCAGACCCCCGATCAACTCATGGCCAATTCCGAACTCGACGTGATCGTCAATTTGACGATTCCCGACGTCCACTACACCATATCGAAAGAGATCGTTTCGGCCGGCAAGCACGCCTATTCCGAAAAGCCCCTGGTTCTCACGCTTGAGGAAGGCGAGGATTTGCGCAAGGCGGCCCAGCAAGCCGGAAAGCAGATCGGCTGCGCCCCCGATACCTTCCTTGGCGGTGCGCATCAACAGGCCCGCGCCCTGATCGATGAAGGCGCCATCGGCAGGGTCACCTCAGGCACCTGCCACGTCATGAGCTATGGGCTCGAACACTGGCACCCCAATCCCGATTTCTTCTTCAAGCCCGGGGCCGGGCCGGTTCTCGATATCGGACCCTACTACGTCGCCAATCTCATCAATCTGATCGGCCCGGTCAAAAGGGTGACGGCGTTTTCCTCCACGCCCCGTGAGCGCCGGGAAATCACCAGCGAACCGCGCCGGGGTCAGTATGTCACCGTCGAAACACCGACGACCATTCACGCCGTGCTCGAATTCCACAATGGCGCCCTCGTCACCCTCGGCGCGTCCTGGGACGTTGAGGCGCACCAGCACTCCAATATGGAAATCTACGGCACCGACGGCTCGCTCTACGTTCCCGATCCCAATTTCTTCGGTGGCGAACTGACGCTGGCCCGTCGCGAAGGCGTGCGCGAAGTGGTTGAACCCTGGAAACATCCGCTGGGCGTGGCCAATTGGGAACGCCCGAACGGCCCTCCCTTCGCCAATTACCGCACAGCGGGCCTGGCCGATATGATGCTGGCCCTCGATGCGGGCCGCAAACCGCGCTGCTCGCTCGAAACCACCCTGCATGGAGTCGATGTCATGACCTCGATCCTCAAATCCGGCGAAATCGGCGAGGCCATAACCTTGACCACCACTTGCGAGCGACCCGACGCCCTGGGGCCCGTCGAGGCGCAGGCATTGCTGGTCTGACAGGACACAGCCGCGGAGACCTAATATACGGGCTCCTCCCGTCGCGGCGCATGGTTGGGGGACCATGCGCCGCGATTTTTTGTTACGAGCGCTGCCCTGCCTCGCTTGACTGTCACGGCAGGGCATCTATCGTGTAAACGTTTTCACCTGACGCACGTACGTCACGGAGCGGAACGCCGCTGAAACCGAGGAGGACATATTCATGCGCACATTGAAGGGCCCGGCGATCTTTCTGGCCCAGTTTGCCGGAGACGCGGCACCGTTCGATACGCTCGACAACATCTGTAAATGGGCCGCGGGCCTTGGCTACAAGGGCGTGCAGATTCCCACATGGGTCGCGGGCTTCATCGACCTGAAAAAGGCAGCCGAATCCAAGGATTACTGCGATGAGCTAAAAGGCATCGCCGCGAGCCACGGCGTCGAGATCACCGAACTCTCAACCCACCTCCAGGGCCAGCTTGTCGCCGTTCACCCGGCCTATGACACCGCGTTCGACGGCTTTGCCGCGCCCGAGGTGAGGGGCAACCCCAAGGCCCGCCAGCAATGGGCGGTCCAGCAATTGCTCTGGGCGGCAAAGGCATCCCAGAATATGGGGCTGACCGAACACGCCACCTTCTCCGGCGCGCTTGCCTGGCCCTATATCTATCCATGGCCCCAGCGCCCCGCCGGGCTCGTTGAAGAGGCTTTCGACGAACTGGCCCGTCGCTGGACGCCGATTCTCGACAAATTCGACGAGGCTGGGGTCGATCTTTGCTACGAAATCCATCCCGGCGAGGATCTGCACGACGGCATTTCTTACGAGATGTTCCTTGAGCGCGTGAACAATCACGCCCGTGCCAATCTGCTCTACGATCCGAGCCACTTCGTGCTCCAGCAGCTCGACTATCTCGATTACATCGACATCTATCACGAGCGGATCAGGATGTTCCACGTCAAGGACGCCGAGTTCAACCCGACCGGCCGTCAGGGCGTTTATGGCGGGTTCCAGGGCTGGGTCGAGCGGGCAGGGCGCTTCCGTTCGCTGGGCGACGGGCAGGTCGATTTCGCTGCCATCTTCTCCAAGCTCGCCGCCTATGATTTTGCCGGCTGGGCCGTGCTCGAATGGGAATGCGCCCTCAAGCATCCCGAGGACGGCGCTCGCGAAGGGGCGGAATTCATCGCCAGCCACATTATCCGCGTCACCGAAAAGGCTTTCGACGATTTCGCCGGTGCCGGCACCGATCGCGCAGCCAACCGCAAGATGCTCGGATTGGATTAAGGAGAAATTCAATGGCAGAAAACGGAAAACGCCCCATCCGCCTCGGCATGGTCGGCGGCGGCACCGGGGCCTTCATCGGCTATGTCCACCGCATCGCCTCACGGCTCGACGGCGATTATCAACTGGTGGCCGGCGCGTTGTCCTCGCGCGCTGAAATTGCAAAGGAAAGCGGCAAGAACCTCGGGTTGGCGCAAGACCGCGTCTATACCGATTTTACCGAAATGGCCCGAACCGAGGCCGCCCGCGAGGACGGCATCGAGGCCGTGGCCATCGTCACGCCCAACCACATGCACTTCGCCCCGGCCAAGGCCTTTCTCGAAGCGGGCATCCACGTCATCTGCGACAAGCCGCTGACCGCTTCGCTCGAAGACGCTCACGCTCTTAAAGGGGTGCAGCCGAAAAACGGCGCCAAATTCCTCCTGACCCATAACTACACCGGCTACCCGCTGATCCGGCAGGCCCGCGCCCTTGTCGAATCCGGCGCCCTGGGCAAAATCCGTGTCGTTCAGGTCGAATACCCCCAGGATTGGCTGGCTGTGGCACCCGACGAGGATAACAAGCAGGCCGCCTGGCGCACCGATCCATCCAAATCGGGCGCCGGCGGCGCCATCGGCGATATCGGCACCCACGCCTACAATCTCGCCCGCTACGTCACCGGGTTGAAAACCTCCGCCGTATCCGCCGATCTCGACGCCTTCGTTCCCGGTCGCCAGCTCGATGACAATGTCCACATCATGCTGCGCTTTGAAGGGGGCGCCAAGGGCATGCTCTGGGCTTCCCAGGTCGCAATCGGCTGCGAAAACGGCCTCCAGCTTCGCGTCTATGGCGAAAAGGCCGGCATCGAATGGCGGCAGGATAATCCCAATTCCATGTGGTTCACCGAGTTCGGCAAACCCAAGCAACTCCTCACCCGAGGCGGCGCCATCGACGGCTCTGCCGCTGGTGCCATGGGCGTCCGCATTCCCGCCGGCCACCCCGAAGGCTATCTCGAAGCCTTCGCCACCCTCTACAGCCAGTTCGCCGCCATCATTCGCGGTGAGGGCGCCGAGTTCGAAGGCCTGCTTCCCACGCTTAATGACGGCGTCGAGGGCATGGAATTCATCATGGCCGCCGTCAAATCCTCAAAGGACGACAGCCGCTGGACGCCCCTGGGCTGACCCGACAATAAAGGGCGGCGCATCGCGCCGCCCGATTCCAGATCGACAGTATAAAGCGCTACATTGGCCACCGGATAGGCGGTGTTCGTGTCGACCTGTGACCAAACGGCCGCCCGGCCGGGCCAATCCTGCTCACGAGCTTTGCCCGCGCGCCGGTGATTTAACTCAGGAGGGCGGGGGCGGTCGAACCGGTCAGCACCAGCCCGGAAACAAACAGCAACGCCAGCACGAGGCGCCGGAAGGCTCGTGTGTCCAGCCGCCTGAACAGCATCGCTCCGATCAAGGCGGGCACCACCAGCGCCATGGCGATCAGCCCAAAATGCCGCCAGGTCTCCCCGGTGAGAATGCTTCCGGCGAGAAAATATCCAATCATTGTGGTTACATGCATGGCGATATTAAAGCCCTGCATAACCCCGCGCTGGCTGTCCTTGTCCATGCCTCTCAGCGTGCACCAAAGCGTCGGAATCGGTCCCGAAAGCCCTCCAAGCCCCCCAAAGACCCCGCCGAGCCATCCCGCGAAGGCATTGGCCCGGTTGCCGCCAAAATCGATTTTGAAACCGGCGGGAACGAACAGCATGATCGGACAATAAACGACCATGAACAGGCCCAGCGCCAGCTTGAAACCTTGCGGATCGAGCACGCTGAGCAGAAAAATCCCGAGCGGCACGCCCAGCACGCCTCCGGCGACGAAGGGCAGCATGCCGCGCAGGTTGAAATGGCGTCCGACGATCGGCAGCGTCACCAACTGCCCCACAAGCGAGCCGAACACCGCCATGGGCGCAGCCAGAGCCGGGTCGACGGCCCACGCCCAGATGCTCAGGCTCGCCAGCGCAAACGCAAATCCTGCCAGTCCCTGTACGAAGCCGGCCACGGCCGCACCGCCCAGAACGATAAGCAGATAGCTGTCCAAATTCCCGCTCTGACGCTTCAGGACGTTTTAATGCGTCCAGGGCGCCTTGCGGTCGAACCGGAAATTATCGGGATAGCTGACCTTCTTGATGGTCGGCTCCTGCGCCGGTTGCACCATATAGGCGATGCCTTCGCGGCGGGCATAGGATTCGGCGTCTTCGAGCGTATCGAATCGGAGTTTGATCTGCTGCTTCATGTCGCCCGAGGAGGTGTATCCCATCAGCGGTTCGATCGACCGGGCCACTTCGGGCTCGAACACCAGCACCCAGTCCTGGCTCTTGCCTTTGCCCGACTGCATGGCGTTGCGGGCGGGGCGATAGATGCGTGCGACCATATTCGTCAAATCCCATGGCTGGCCAATGGTCGGGGCAGCAAGATTCGAACTTGCGACCCCCGGTTCCCAAAACCGGTGCTCTACCAGGCTGAGCTATACCCCGACATGGCCATCGGTGTTGCGATACACATTCTTTTCTCGCAGGGCAAGGCATGTTACCGGGTCTCGACCAAAACTGGGGTCCGGACCCTGAAGTCTTTGGCGACCCGCGAATGCCCATGATTATGGAGATTGGGAAAAGTGCTGGCTCCTGAAACCTTTACCACCCGGTGGTTCAAAGCCGTCCTGGAACGCCACAGGCAGGCCAGGGTGCTTTTCTGGTGGCCATTCTGGACTATCGTCGGTCTTCTGGCCCTGGCGGTCATGCTCGATGGCCCGGTCACCGAGGCATTGCGAAACTGGCCCTCGGGTGAACGGGCCTTTTTCCGCTTCATAACCGATCTGGGCAAATCGGACTGGCTGCTCATTCCCACGCTGGTCGCCGGGCTGCTGTGTGCCGGCGCCCTCCGGTTCCGGCTCTCCTATAGCTGGGCATGGGCCGCTCGCGGCATCGTTGCGATTTCAGCCTATATATTTGCCACCATCGCCATTTCGGGGCTGGTTGCCGTTGTCATCAAGCGCATCCTGGGCCGCGCGCGTCCAATGTATCTCGAAGAGCTTGGCGTGCTTCATTTCCAGCCCTTCGAATTGCTCGACTGGAGTTTCCACAGCTTTCCCTCCGGCCACGCAACCACCGCCGTCGCCTTTGCCCTCGTGCTGAGCACGCTGACCAACCGGCGATTCCATGGCTGGTTGATTGCCTTCGGCTTTGCCATAGGGCTCAGCCGCATAGTGGTCGGCGATCACTACCTGTCCGATGTGATCGCCGGGTCTTTCGTCGGTCTGGCCTCGGCCATCGTGGTTCGCGACTATTTTGTTACCAGGCGCTGGGGCATGCGCATGGAAAAAGGGCAGGTCCACTATCGCATGTTTGCCGCCTTCGGGCCGCTTGTGCGCTGGCTGCGCCGTCGTCACATCCCCGCGGTCTTTAAATAGCGCGCAATCCCCTCGCCGAGGTCGGCCTTGAGATCGTCCGGGTCCTCAAATCCCACATGAAGCCGCATGAGATTGCCGCGCTCTTGCCAGGGCACCGCGGTGCGAATGCGCTTGGGATCGGAAGGCAGGATCAGGCTTTCGAACCCACCCCAGGAATACCCCATTCCGAACACCGTCATGCCATCGACCATGGCGGCGATGGCCGCGCGCGGCGCGGGGGGCAGTATTATCGAGAACAGACAGCCCGATCCTGAAAAATCGCGCTCAAACAGGCGGTTGTCCGGATGCGAGGGCAGTGCGGGATGGACGACCTCGACATGCTCGATCGCTTCCAGCCAGCTGGCCAGTTCCAGCGCGCGCCTTTGGTGCTCCTTCATGCGGACCCCGAGGGTGCGCATGCCCCGCGTCGCCAGATAGGTGTCGTCGGGCGAGGCGATCAGCCCGAACGTTCTGTGGGTCTGGATAAGCCTGTCGAGGTATTTTTCGTTGGCCGAAACCGAGCCCATCATGACGTCCGAGTGGCCAACGAACATTTTGGTCCCCGAATGAATGACGATGTCGGCGCCAAGCGAAAGCGGTTTGTAAAACAGCGGTGTTGCCCATGAATTGTCGACCAGCACCGCGATGTCGCGCCCGGCCAGGGCGGTTGTGATGGCTGGCAGATCCTGGATTTCGAAGGTCAGCGAGCCCGGGCTTTCTATGAAAACCGCACGCGTGCGCTCATTGACCAGTTCGGTGATCGAACCGCCGATTCTGGGATCGAAATAGCGGGCGGTGATTCCGATGCGTTTGAGCACGCTGTCGGCAAACCGGCGCGTCGGCTCATACGCCGAATCCGTGATGAGAACCTCATCGCCTACCGACAAACACGTAAGAAATGCCAAGGAAATTGCTGAAACGCCCGACGGCGTGAGTACGGTTCCGTCTGCCTCCTCCAGCCCGGTTATCAGCGTTTCCAGACCGTCGGTGAGTGGCGTGCCCTGACGACCGTACCGATATCGTATTGCCGCGTCGTCCAGCTCGGCCAATGTATCGAAAATGACCGTGCTGCCGCGATAAATGGGCGTATTGACGAAACCGTGTTGAGCCTTGGGATCGCGGCCGCCATGAGTGAGAAACGTCTCTGTACCCGATTGGAATATAGCGGTTTTTTCTTGGTCTGACATGTTACTTCGGCCTGGGTCGCTGATAAAAGGTCAGTATTGTTGCTTCTAATTTAGGCGTGCGCCGGCAAGTGATTATTTTCGTATCGCTTTTGCCCTTGACGCAAACAGTAAAACTGCGCTTCGATGCTGCCCAGCAATGCGCTCGATGGCAATAGGGCGCTGCTTCCCGCCGGCAGGCGGGACAAGAGGGGCGGGCGGCAACGCACCAGCCCCATCAAAAAGGGTTAGGAAACAAAGGCAATCCTATGAAAAAACAACTCATCACTTGCGCAGTGGCAGCCGCTGTGGCGACCACCTCATCCGCTGCCTTCGCGCAGACGCTGGACGAGGTGATGGAGCGCGGCTTTCTGCAGTGCGGCGTGACCGAAGGCGTACCCGGCTTCTCGTTCCCTGACGACAACAACAATTGGACGGGTCTGGAAGTCGATTTCTGTCGTGGCATGGCCGCGGCGATCTTCGACGATCCCGAAGCGGTTCGCTACACTCCGCTGACTTCGCAGGTTCGCTTCGAGAGCCTTGCCAACGGCAACATCGACGTCCTTTCGCGGACAACCACCTGGACGATGAGCCGCGACACCGACCTTGGCATCACCTTTACCGGCACCATGTTCTATGACGGTCAGGGCTTCATGGTGCGTGAAGATTCGGGCGTGACTTCGGCAGCCGAACTTTCGGGCGCTGCCGTTTGTATCGAGTCCGGCACCACCACCGAGCTCAACGCTGCCGACTACTTCGCCACACAGGGCATGGATCTTTCCAACGCCGTGGTGTTCGTCAACCAGGACGAAGTGGTTCAGGCCTATCTCGACGGACGTTGTGACGTATACACGACGGACTCTTCGGCCCTGGCCGCCGAGCGTTCGGGTTTCCCCGATCCTGAAGCCCATATCATCCTGCCCGAAATCATCTCCAAAGAGCCGCTTGGCCCCTCGGTTCGCTCTGGCGACACCCAGTGGTTCAATATCGCCAAGTGGACGCTGTTTGCGATGCTCAACGGCGAAGAACTCGGTGTAACCTCCGAGAACGTCGACGATATGCTCGGCTCGGAAAACCCCTCGATCCGTCGCCTCCTGGGCGTGGAAGGCGATTTCGGCACGCCGATCGGCCTTTCGGCTGATTGGGCCTACCGGATCATCAAGCACGTGGGCAGCTATGGCGAGCTCTACGACATGCACGTCGGTCCCGACACACCGATCAACATCCCGCGTGGCGTGAACAGCCTGTGGACTGATGGCGGCGTCATGTACGCTCCGCCGATCCGCTAAACGCCGACCACCTTTCGGCCCGGGCGCCCTGCGCCCGGGCATTTCCGAACCCGAGGTCAAGCAGCGCTCAACAGCTGCGGCACCACCGGTTTGGCCAGGGGTTAAGGGACCAACATGACAGACGTCTCGCAGAAGCCGCCGGGCGCATCGCCACGGTCAGGCATCGACGCATCTCTCTTTTACAATCCGACCGCGCGCGGCATCGCATATCAGGCTGCTTTGCTTATTGGGGTTGTGCTGTTGTTCTGGTGGCTGCAATCGAACGCAGCGGCAAACATGGCAGCACAGGGCAGAGCCACCGGCTTTGGATTTCTGTTCCAGACCGCCGGGTTCAACATCGGCTTCTCCCTTTTGCCGTTCGATCGGAGTTCGACCTATCTCGAAGTCTATATCGTCGGCATCTTGAACACGCTTCTGGTGGCAGCTGTCGGTATTGTCCTGGCAACCATACTCGGTTTCATCATCGGCATAGCGCGGCTGTCCTCCAATTTCCTGATCCGCAAGCTTGCGACGGTCTATGTCGAAGTGATGCGCAACATGCCGCTGCTGCTGCAGTTGTTCTTCTGGTATTTTATGGCGCTCAACGCGCTTCCGGCCGTTCGGCAAAGCTACGAGCTTCCCTTGGGCGCCGTACTGAACCAGCGCGGTCTTTACCTGCCGCTGCTCCAGTCAGACGGCCGCTTCCTTATCGTTCTCGGCGTCTTTGCCGTTTCGGTGATCGCTGCCGTAATCTGGCGCGGACGCCGCATCCGCAAGATGGAAGAAAAGGGCGACCGCCTTCCGGTTGTGTTGCCCATGCTCGGCATCATCCTGTTTCCGACGATCGTGGCGCTGATCGGCGCGCAAGCGCCCATCGCATTCAGCTACCCCGAACTGACCGGCTTCAACTACACCGGCGGGTTCGTCGTTCCGCCCGAATTGACGGCGCTGATCATGGGGCTGGTCATCTATACAGCGGCCTTTATTGCCGAAATCGTGCGGGCCGGCATCCAGGCCGTCAACTACGGCCAGGTCGAGGCCGCTTCCGCGCTCGGGCTCAAGGAGGGCGACAGGCTGCGGCTCGTCGTCATTCCACAGGCCATGCGGATCATCGTTCCCCCCCTGACCAGCCAGTATCTCAACCTGACCAAGAACTCCTCGCTCGGGGCGGCCATTGCCTTTCCCGAACTGGTCAACGTCTTCATGGGCACTGCGATCAACCAGAGCGGGCGAGCCGTCGAAATCGTGGCACTCACCATGGCGGTCTATCTCACGTTCTCGCTGACCACGTCGCTGTTCATGAACTGGTACAATTCGCGCGTCGCGCTGGTGGAGCGTTGAGATCATGAGCACAACAGACCTCAGCTTCGTCCGCACCAAGATGGCCGATCCGTTGCCGCCTCCGAGCCGCATGACGGGCATCGGCGCCTGGATGCGGACCAACCTTTTTTCCAGCCCGGGCAATTCGGTTCTCACAATTGTCGGGATTGCAGTGATCGTCTGGGCGCTGATCCCGATCTGGAATTTCCTGATTGCCGACGCCGTATTCACCGATCCCGAGGGTCTGCGCGGCGAAGCGTGCCGCTTCGAGGGGGTAGGGGCCTGCTGGATTTTCATCCAGGCGCGCTTCAACTTCTTCATCTACGGCTTTTATCCCCCCGATGAAATCTGGCGCATCAATTTGATGTTCATCATCGGGATCATCCTCCTGATCCCATTGCTCGCCCCCCGCATGCCTTTCGTGCGCACCGCCGCAATCCTGTTCTTTGGCGTTTATCCCTTCGTTGCCTACTTCCTCATGTATGGCGGCATCTTCGGGCTCGACGTCGTTCCCACGCGGCAATGGGGCGGCCTGACGCTGACCCTGATCATCTCGCTGATCGGCATTATCGTATCCATGCCGCTGGGCATTCTGCTTGCGCTCGGGCGGCAGTCCAAGCTGCCGGTGATCAAGGGATTCTGCGTCGCCTTCATCGAGCTCTGGCGCGCCGTGCCGCTGATCACCGTGCTGTTCATGGCCTCGGTCATGTTCCCGCTGTTCATGCCCCAGGGCACCAATCCCGACGTTCTGTTGCGCGCCATCATCGGCATAGTGCTGTTTGAATCGGCATACATGGCCGAAGTCGTGCGCGGCGGCCTGCAGGCGATCCCCGGCGGCCAGCGCGAAGCGTCCTACGCCTTGGGCATGAGCAAGCTCAAGACCACGGGGCTGATCGTCCTGCCGCAAGCGCTCAAGCACGTGATCCCTGGCATCGTGAACACCTTCATCGCCCTGTTCAAGGACACCACGCTGGTCTCGATCATCGGCATTTTCGAACTGCTCAACACCGTTCGGGCCGCCGGCTCGGACATCGCCTGGCAATTCCCCAGCGATGCGGTGACGGGCTATGTGTTCGCGGGCTTTGTGTTCTGGATATTCTGCTTCGGAATGTCCCGCTATTCGATCTACATGGAAGGCCGGCTCCATACCGGCCACAGGAGATAGGCTATGACCGCAAGCATGGAGACCCCTTCGGCCGATCCGAAGAAAATGACGGTCTCGGATACCGAGGTGGCGGTCGAAATCCGCAACATGAACAAGTGGTATGGTGACTTCCACGTGTTGCGCGATATCGACCTCAAGGTCATGCGCGGGGAGCGCATCGTCATTGCCGGTCCTTCGGGATCGGGCAAGTCGACGCTGATCCGCTGCGTCAACCGCCTCGAAGAGCATCAGCAGGGCGACATCATCGTTGACGGGATCGAACTCACAAACGATCTCAAGCGGATCGACGAGGTGCGCCGCGAAGTCGGCATGGTGTTCCAGCACTTCAATCTCTTCCCTCATCTTACCGTGCTGCAAAATCTCACCCTCGCCCCGATCTGGGTTCGCGGCACGCCCAAGGCCGAAGCCGAAGCGCAGGCCATGAAGTATCTCGAGCGCGTCAAGATCCCCGAGCAGGCCAACAAGTTTCCGGGCCAGCTTTCGGGCGGTCAGCAGCAACGCGTGGCGATCGCACGCTCGCTTTGCATGAACCCCAAGATCATGCTGTTCGATGAGCCGACCTCGGCCCTCGATCCCGAAATGATCAAGGAAGTGCTTGAGGTGATGGTCCAGCTTGCCGAGGATGGCATGACCATAGTCTGCGTCACCCACGAAATGGGTTTCGCCCGTCAGGTCGCCAACCGTGTGATTTTTATGGATCAGGGCCAGATCATCGAGCAGAACGAGCCGGAGGCCTTCTTCTCGAACCCCCAGCACGAACGCACAAAGCTCTTCCTGAGCCAGATTCTGCATTAGAGCGTGTCCAGCAAAAGTGGAAACGGTTTTGCGGTTCGGACACGCGACAAAACAAGGGTTTAGAGCCGAGGATTTGATTCAATCAAATCCTGAACGGCTCTAGAACGAGCGATCGCATTCGGACAAGGGCCGTGCCACGGGGCGCGGCCCTTTCCATGTCCGGGCGCGGATGCACGAGCAATTGTCCGGGGGAAACCGGTGTCTCGCCTTGACCCCAAATGCCCCCATGCCAATATGGCCGTCCATTTTCAAAGGAGCGGGCCTGCCCGCATAAAACTTGCATTCACTCTTGCGGCTTTTGCGGATTCCTGCCGGTGCGGCCCTTGTGGCCGCGCTGCTGCTGGCTGGTCAGCCGAGCGCATTTGCTCAAGAGGTCGAAGCCGAAACCAGCGCGCCGTTCACCATCTCCATGCTCGAAACGGTGCGGACACGCGGCTATGTCATCTGCGCGGCGACAAATCCGCTGCCCGGCTTCGCCCAGATCAGTCCCGAAGGGCTCTGGTCGGGATTCGATGTCGATCTGTGCCGCGCTGTTGCCGCCGCAATTTTTGGTGACCCCTCGCGTGTGGAGTTTCGTCCGCTCTCCGGACAAAGCCGTTTTGCCCACCTTGCCATGGGCGAGGTCGACCTTGTCGTCAGGAATTCCCCCTGGACCATGTCGCGGGACACCCAATATGGCGCGACCTATGTGGCCACTTCATTCTTCGACGGACAGGCCTTCATGGTTCCCGATCGCCTGGGCGTCGTTTCCGCCTACGAGCTCGAAGAGGTGACCATCTGCGTGGCATCCAATTCGGATTCGGCGCGCCGCCTCGATGAGTTCTTCTTTTTCAATCAGCTCGGCTATGAGGAACTTCTCTATGAGGACCGCGAGGATCTCGCTGTCGCCTACAGATCGGGTGAATGCGATACCATCACCGGCTCGGCCAGCTGGCTGCAGGCCATTCGCCGCACAATGCCCGAACCGGGCTCCCATGCCATCCTGCCCGAGCGATTGAGCAAGGAACCCTATGGGCCCGTGGTGCGCAGCGACGACGCCCAGTGGGCGGCCATTGTCCGCCGCACCCTTTACGCGCTCATCAATGCCGAAGAATACGGGGTCACCTCGGTCAATATCGAATCGATGATGTCGGCACGCACACCGGCCATCAGGCGCCTTCTCGGTGTCGAGGACGACGTGGGCAGCGATCTGGGGCTCCGCGCCACCTGGATGCGCGACGTCATCCGCAGTGTCGGCAATTACGGCGAGATCTATTCGCGCCATTTCGGCGCCGCGGCCGGCGCCCAGCTCCTGCGCGGCCAGAACGCGTTGTGGCTCAATGGTGGGCTCATGTACGCCCCGCCCGTCTACTGAGCCGCCGAACGCGTCACAAGATGGGTGAAAACAGTCTTGCCCCCTGACAGAGCAGGCGGAACGGATAGCTGCGCCGTTTCAGGTTGCGCTCGGTGGTCAGGTACGAGCCCTCAAAATCGGTATCGAGCATGGCCGCGACATTGGCGATCATATCGCTGTCGGTAAACCACAGCGTTGCTTCGAAATTGATGTTGAACGAGCGGTAGTCGAAATTGACAGTGCCCACGCCGGCGATCTGGTCGTCGCACAGGATGACCTTCTGGTGCAGGAACCCTTTTCCATAGCGATGCACCTTGATGCCGTGGGCCACCATCTGGTCGGCATGGGCATAGCTCGCCAGCCAGACGATGAGATGATCGGGCTTGCGCGGCAACAGAATGCGCACGTCCACCCCGCGCAGCGAAGCGGCATAGAGCGCCGTCTGGATTTCGATTCCGGGGACGAAATAGGGGCTGACGATCCACAGGCGCTCGCGGGCCCGTGAAATCACTTCCGTAAAGGCAATGGCGCAGTCCTCGAGCTTGTCGGCGGGTCCGGTCGGCATCACCAGTATCGGCTGGTTGCCCGGCGTCGGTATGGTGCTGGGATAGCGGGCGGGCAGTTCCTCGCCGGTTGCCCAGTGCCAGTCCTCGCGAAACATCAGCGCACAGGCCAGCGCGGCGGGCCCGGTCACGTGGACATGGGTATCGCGCCAGCGTCCCAGCTTGGGGTTCTTGCCCAGATATTCATCGCCGACATTGTGGCCTCCAACCCAGGACTCCACCCCATCGACAACCACATTCTTGCGATGATTGCGATAGTTGATGCGCGTCAGCCCGTAGAGCCGCAGGAACGGGTGACGGTGGTTGAACCCGACGATCTTGATGCCGTGTTCGTTGAGCCGCTTTTTGTAACTGCGGGGTAGGGCGTGGCTGCCCGCGTCGTCATAAAGCACATAGACCTGCACGCCCGCATCGGCCCGCTCGATCAGCGCATCTGCAAACCGGCGGCCGAGATCGTCGTCGCGAATGATGTAAAATTGGACAAGCACATAGTCCTTGGCCCGCGAAATCCCGTCGATGATCGAGGCAAACGTATCCTCGCCGTCGATCAGCAGCGAAGCCGAGTTGCCATAGAGAAACGGCAGTTCGGCAACCTTGCGCAGCACCGGCCAGTCATCGCTCGTATTCTCGTCGACAATCCGCAGGTCGTCCGAGCGCGCAAGCCGCCAGCTGCGGCCCGAGTGAATCTGGGATTCCGCATAGTCGTCGAACAGCTTCCAGCCGAACAGCAGATAGATGATCGTGGTGGGGAAGGGCAGGATCAGGAGCGACAGCAGCCAGGCGATCGTGCCCTGCGAAGTGCGCGAATTCATGATCTCGCGCACGGCGCAAACGATCGCCAGAACATAGTTGGCCAGGTAGAGCGTGGCCAGAAAGCTGAAATTATCGGCTACGGCTCTGACCAGATCCACGCAAATTCCGCCTAGCTATCGGCCTCCAGCACCGCATTGACATCGACCGTGGGTCCGGCCTCCAGCCAATCTGGCACCGGCAATTCCTTGGAGCGCAGGAAGGCCGGATTGAACAGTTTCGACTGATAGCGATTGCCATAGTCGCAGAGCACGGTGACAATGGTTTTGCCCGGACCCAGTTCCCGGGCCAGTCTCACAGCGCCCGCAATATTGATTGCAGACGAGCCGCCAAGGCACAATCCCTCCTGGGCGATCAGGTCGAAGATATAGGGAAGCGCCTCGCTGTCGGGGATCTGGTAGGCGTGATCGACACTGAGGCCCTCCAAATTCGCTGTAATGCGGCCCTGGCCGATCCCCTCGGTGATCGAACCGCCCGACGATTTCAGCTCGCCATTGGTATAGTAGCTGTAGAGCGCCGCGCCTTCAGGGTCGGCCAGGCCGATCTGGATGTCCTTGTTGCGCTCCCTGAGCGCCATGGCCACACCGCCCAGCGTGCCGCCCGAACCCACCGCGCAGATAAACCCGTCGACCTTGCCGTCGGTCTGGTCGAAAATTTCCGGCCCGGTGGTGTCGATATGGGCCTGCCGGTTGGCGATATTGTCGAACTGGTTGGCCCAGATCGCCCCATTGGGCAGTTCGGACGCCAGCTTCTCGGCCAGCCGCCCGGACACCTTCACGTAATTGTTGGGGTTCCGGTAGGGCTTGGCGGGCACTTCGATCAACTCGGCCCCTGCCAGCCGGATCGCGTCCTTTTTTTCCTGGCTCTGGGTTTCGGGAATGACGATGACTGTTTTAAAGCCCATCGCATTGCCGACCAGTGCCAGCCCAATACCGGTATTGCCGGCGGTGCCCTCGACGATGGTGCCGCCCGGACCAAGATCCCCGCGCGCAACGGCATCGTTGATGATATAGAGCGCCGCGCGGTCCTTGACCGACTGCCCGGGATTGAGGAATTCGGCCTTGCCCCAGATTTCGCACCCGGTCGCTTCGGAAACGGCGTTGAGGCGGATCAGCGGGGTGTTCCCGATGGCGGAAGGCATGTCTTTGAAACGGATCATGGTGGGGCAACAGCTTTTTGAATGTGGACCCAGATGGTAGTGACCTCATTCGCACCGAACAAGGCCGCACGGCGTTGATCGGTCGGGGTTTTTCAGTTCACCGCCGTTTTGCGCAATCCTCTGCCAAGACACGCGCCAACGCCGCAAACCTGTTGCGTCAGCGCTTGAGCGTATCGAGCGCGCGCTCCCGGCTGGCTTTGAGCTCAACGATCGGTTCGGGATAAGTCGTGCCCAATTTAAGGCCCGCCTTATCCAGCGTCCCGGCATCGGCCAGCCATGGCTTGTGAACCCATTTGTCGGGCAAGTCCTTGAGCTCGGGAACCCACTCGCGCACATAGTCGCCGCCGGGATCGAACTTTTCCCCTTGGGTCACAGGGTTAAATATCCGGAAATAGGGCGCTGCGTCCGCGCCGCTCCCGGCTACCCATTGCCAGCTTGCCGGATTGTTGGCCGGGTCGGCATCGACCAGCGTGTCCCAGAACCAGTTTTCGCCCTTGCGCCAGTCGATCAGCAAATTCTTGGTCAACAGCGATGCGGTCAGCATGCGCACCCGATTGTGCATCCACCCGGTCTGCCACAGCTGCCGCATGCCCGCATCGATGATAGGAATGCCGGTCTGACCCTTCTGCCAGGCATGTAACGCCTTGGTGTCGGTCCGCCATTCGATTTCATCGAACCGCCCCTGCATCGAATGTCGCGCTATGTCGTCCCGGTGGTAGAGCAAATGATAGGAAAACTCCCGCCACGCCACCTCCGAGAGAAACGTCTCGCCCGCGCCCGCCATCGACGGTTTGGAATCGATCAGGTGCCGCACCGCAAACCAGATTTGTCGCGGCCCGATTTCCCCGAACCGCAAATGTGGCGACATCCGCGACGTCCCGTCCTTGCGCGGCAGATCGCGATCATTGGGGTAATCGGCCAGCAGATCGTCGAGAAAATCGGAAAGAACCCGCTTTGCCGCGTCTTCCCCGATCGCCCAGCGCTTCAATATCCCGTCGGCCCAACCCGGCGGCCCGTCAAAATCGAGGGCAGGGGCCGTGATCGCCCCGTGCTTTTCGATCCGCCCGATCGGTTCGGGGATCGGCTTGTCCCTGAGCGCCTTCCAGAACGGGGTGAAAACGCCGTAGGGCGTACCCTGTTGGGTGGCGATGTCCCAGGGCTCGACAAGCAGTGAGCCATTGAAACTCTCAACTGCGACGCCATCGCACTTGAGCTCTTTCTTGATTGCCCCGTCATGGCCGCGCCCCGCCGGGTCATATCGGCGGTTCCAGTACACCCGCCCCGCCTTGGTTTCCCGGGCCATATCGGGGATGATCTTCCCGCTCTCGCCCTCACGATAGGACAACCGCACACCTCGCGCCGCCAAATCGCCATTGAGCGCTTCAAGGCTCTTGTGCAGCCACACCTTCGCCGCGCCACCAGGGCGCCGCAGTCCACGATCCGTCTCGAGCACATAGACCGCATGCACCGGCTCCTCATGCTTGAGGGCCGCCGCGAGGGCGGGATTGTCCGCAATGCGCAAATCGTTTCTGAGCCAAACCAATGTGGAACTGGCCATGAAAAAACTTTCTTTTCCGTCTGAAAGGGCAAGTCGAAAAATGCGCCGCTCCGGCACATTTGGAATAATCGCGCCGTTCTCGTCCGATACGGGCAAAGCTGGCGTTCAGATCAAGCCGCCATGCGTCCGGTGCAGTTGTCCGCGCCGTCATGCTGGAATATGTCTGAAACCGAAAACGTTCCGAACCTTTGGAATAATGCCATGTCCATGTCCCCCACCTCTTTGTCTCATTTGTCTCGTCTGGAGAGTGAGAGCATTGAGATTTTCCGTGAGGTTGCGGCGAGTTTCGAGCGTCCTGTGATGATGTATTCGATCGGCAAGGATTCGTCGGTTTTGCTGCATTTGGCGCGCAAGGCGTTTTATCCTTCGCGCATCCCGTTTCCGCTCTTGCATGTGAACACGACCTGGAAGTTCGCCGAGATGATCGCGTTTCGTGATCGGATGGCCGAGCAATACGGGTTCGACCTGATCAGCCACACCAATCCCGATGGTTTGCGCGACAATATCAACCCGTTCGACCATGGCTCCTCGCGCTATACCGACATCATGAAGACCCAGGCGCTGCGCCAGGCGCTTTCGGCCGGCCAGTACGATGCGGCGATTGGCGGGGCGCGGCGCGACGAGGAAAAAAGCCGGGCCAAGGAGCGGATTTTCTCGCACAGGAATGCGTCCCACGCCTGGGATCCCAAGAACCAGCGCCCCGAATTGTGGCGGGTGTTCAACACGCGGCTCAATCCGGGCGAATCGATGCGGGTGTTCCCGATCTCGAACTGGACCGAGCTCGATGTGTGGACCTATATCTACGCCGAAAACATCGAATTGCCCTCGCTGTACTTTGCCAAAAAGCGCCCCGTGGTCGAGCGCTCGGGCACGCTCATCATGGTCGATGACGAGCGCATGCGGCTCGAGCCCGGCGAAACGCCGCGCGAGGAGATGGTGCGGTTTCGCACGCTGGGCTGCTATCCCTTGACCGGCGCCATCCGGTCCTCTGCGGCAACG
This sequence comes from Pelagibacterium sp., assembly GCF_965249125.1. Lineage (GTDB taxonomy): Bacteria > Pseudomonadota > Alphaproteobacteria > Rhizobiales > Devosiaceae > Pelagibacterium. The sequence goes on along the minus strand of NZ_OZ252217.1, from coordinate 1,753,851 downwards.
CTGCCCGAGATCATCATGGAAATGCAGGCATCCCGCACTTCCGAGCGCGAGGGCCGCCTGATCGACAGCGATTCGGTGGGCTCGATGGAGAAGAAAAAGCAGGAAGGGTACTTCTGATGGAGCGTTCGCAGCAAAAGTGGGAACCGGTTTTGCGGTTCGCGAACGCGACCAGACAGAAAAGTCTGCGTTCGCAGCAAAAGTGGGAACCGGTTTTGCGGTTCGCGAACGCGACCAGACAGAAAAGTCTGCGTTCGCAGCAAAAGCATGTCCTCGGGCCCCGACCCGACGGATGGGAACCGGTTTTGCGGTTCGCGAACGCGACCAAGGGAGAACGATAATGTCAACGCTCGCTTCTGCACCTGCTTCCGCCCCGTCCGCCGATACCGACATCGGGCTCTGGCTGAGCCAGCAGACCGACAAGTCGCTGCTGCGCTTTCTGACCTGCGGTTCGGTCGATGACGGCAAATCGACGCTCATCGGGCGGCTGCTCTATGACAGCCAGCTCATCCTCGACGATCAGTTGGCGACATTGAAGAACGACAGCCGCAACCGCCATGTGGGCGATGAGGGCATCGATTTTTCGTTGCTGGTCGACGGTCTGGTCGCGGAGCGCGAGCAGGGCATCACCATCGATGTGGCGTATCGCTTCTTTTCCACCGACAGGCGCAAGTTCATCGTCGCCGATACCCCCGGCCATGAGCAATACACCCGCAACATGGCGACCGGGGCCTCCAACGCCGATCTGGCGCTCTTGCTGGTCGATGCGCGCAAGGGGCTTTTGACCCAGACCCGCCGCCACAGCTTCATCCTGTCGCTGATCGGGGTCAAACATGTCGTGCTGGTGGTCAACAAGATCGATTTGATGGACTATTCCCAGGAGGTCTTCGACAAAATCGTTGCCGACTACACCGAGTTTGCCAAAGATCTCGGCTTTGCCTCGCTGGCCGCCGTGCCCATTTCGGCGCTGCGCGGCGACAACATCGTTCAAAACTCCGAGCGCACCCCCTGGTACACGGGCACGCCGCTGCTGCCCTATCTCGAAGAGATCGCGGTCGACCAGGACAAGAGCAAATCCCCGTTCCGCTTTCCGGTGCAATGGGTCAACCGCCCCAATCTCGACTTCCGCGGCTTTTCGGGCACGATTGCCGGCGGCACGGTCTCGGTGGGCGAGGAGGTGCTGGTTGCCGCCTCGCGCAAGCCGGCGAAAATCGCCCGCATCGTCACAATGGATGGCGATCTGCAAAGCGCCATTGCCGGGCAGGCGGTGACACTTGTGCTCGACCGTGAGATCGACATCTCGCGCGGCGACATGCTCACCCATCCCGGCCACACCCCGGACTATTCCAACCAGTTCCAGGCCGAAATCGTGTGGATGGCCGAAGAGCCCGCCTATCCCGGGCGCTCCTATCTTTTAAAGATCGGCAGCCAGCTGGTCCCGGCCACGCTCACCGATCTCAAGCACAAGACCAACGTCAACACGCTGGAAAAATCGGCAGCCAAGCGGCTCGAACTCAACGAGGTCGGCACGCTCACCCTGGCCACCGACAAGCCGATTGCCTTCGATCCCTACCAGACCAACGGGCTGACCGGCGGGTTCATTCTGATCGACCGGATCAACAATTTGACCCTTGGCGCCGGCACCATCAGCTACGGGCTGCAGCGGGGTAAGAACCTCACCTACCAGTCCTTCGACGTCAATCGCGAGGTCCGCGCGCTCCAAAAGGGCCAGACACCGCAGATCGTGTGGTTCACCGGGCTTTCGGGCTCGGGCAAGTCCACTGTCGCCAACCTTCTCGAAAAGCGCCTGACCGCCGAGGGCCGTCACGTCTATATCCTCGATGGCGACAACATCCGCCACGGTCTCAACAAGGATCTGGGCTTTACCGACGCCGCCCGCGTCGAAAACATCCGCCGGGTCGCCGAAGTGGCGCGGCTGATGGCCGATGCCGGGCTGATCGTGCTCGTCTCGTTCATCTCCCCGTTCCGCAACGAGCGGCGCCTGGCCCGCGAAGTGGCCGGCGACATCGCGTTTATCGAAGCCTATGTCGATACCCCCCTCGAAGTCTGCGAACAGCGCGACCCCAAGGGACTCTACGCCAAAGCCCGCGCCGGCCAGATCACCAACTTCACCGGCATCGACAGCCCCTTCGAACCCCCCGAGCGCGCCGACATAACCCTTTCCGGCGCAACAAAAACGCCCGAACAAATGTCCGACGAAATCTATAAGAAATTGTCTGTCTGAGGTCGGGTCCCAGGCCGCCAGATCCCGTAGTAACCCCGGTCCCTCTGGGCCAGGTCTTGAGGGGACTCCTTCGCTGCCCCGGTGAAAGCCGGGGCCCAGCAGCCCGGCCCGAAGCTCCGCCGCCAGTTGCTATACCCATGGGCCCCGGCGTTCGCCGGACAGCAACGGAGAGGAAAACCCCGGAGCCGTTCCCCCTCGGTCAGCCGCTTTCGCCAGGTCTTGAGGGGAAACCTGCGCGGCCCCTCCTTCGCTGCCCCGGTGAAAACCGGGGCCCAGCAGCCCGGCCCGAGGCTCCACCGCCAGTTGCTATCCCCATAAGCCCCGGCGTTCGCCGGGGCAGCAACGGAGAGGAAAACCCCGGAGCCGTTCCCCCTCGGTCAGCCGGTTTCGCCCGGTCTTGAGGGATACGCCAGCGTCCTCCTCCTTCGCTGCCCCGGTGAAAACCGGGGCCCAGCAGCCCGGCCCGAGGCTCTACCGCCAGTTGCTATCCCCATTAGCCCCGGCGTTCGCGCGACAGCAACGGAGAGGGAAAAATCCCGCGGCCCTTCCCCCCTTGGTCACCCCGGCCTTGCGCCGGGGTCCAGTACACTCAGTTTTTCCGGTTACGCGCCCGAACAGCGCCTCGCGCAAACGCTACCCGAACAGATCCAGCGTCATCTCCGGCGCGGGCGCGGGTTTGGGCTTTGGGCGTGCCTTGGTTTTCACCGGCGCCGCTTCGACGCGCTCGACCCTCTCCGGTTTTACCGCTTCTGCAACCGGTACCAGCGGCACCACCCAGTCCCGCAGCGCAACGAGCGCATCGGGAACCAGACAATAAAGCCGCCGCTGCCTGTCCGCTCTCACGGTCACGACACCGCTATCCCGCAGCACTTTGAGATGCTGGGAGATCGCCGGTTGCGTCACACCGGGAAACGCGGCCACGAATGCCCCGGCCGGCAATTCTCCGCCAACCAGCATATCGATCATCCGGCGCCGCGTGGGATCGGCAACAACAGCGAAAATATTCATAAGCGCCGATTTATACACTCGGGCTCCAAGCGCAAGATGCCCACGCCTCCGGGGCTTTCAACCCTGTGGAAATCTACTCGAGCAGCTCGGCAAGCTCGTTCAGTGCCTCGTGCCACGCCTCGATCGAGAAAATCCGCGACTCCGCGTCCGCATGCGCCTCGGCGATTTCAACGATTGTGATTTCCGTGCGAGCACCATCGACCGGCGCGAACGTGACGATCAGCGTGCTGTCGTGTTCGGCGTCCTCGCCCTCCATATGCCAGAGTTCGACCAGCTTGCGGTCCTGTTCATAGCTGGCCACAGTGCCGCTGATCACATGAGTGACACCGGGCTCGTCGGCATCTGACGTCTCGAAACGAAACTTCCCGCCCTCGAACGGCTCGAACTCGACATTTTCGGCCTGCCATTGTTCGAGCAGGGCCGGATCGGTCCACGCGGCGAACAACTCATCGGCCGGCGCGTCGATTGTGCGCGAAAGGGTGATTGAGTGTTCTGCCTGATCGGTCATGTCAGTCTCCCGTGTTGGGCAGCAATGCCGCCAAAAGTCCCGCAAGCGGCAGGAAGGCGCAAAGCTGGAATACAAAAATGATGCTCGTCGCGTCGGCCACGACCCCCAGCACGGCGGCCCCCAATGCGCCCATGCCGAACGCAAAGCCGAACATCAGGCCCGCGATCATGCCCACCCAGCCCGGCATCAATTCCTGGGCGTAGACCAGAATGGCCGAGAACGCCGACGCCAGGATGAACCCGATGATCGCGGTCAAAACGATCGAAAGCTCTAGTCCCACATAGGGCAGGGCCAACGTGAAGGGAAGGGGCCCCAGAATCGAAACCCAGATCACCAGCTTGCGCCCGACCCTGTCACCCACCGGCCCGCCAATAAACGTGCCCGCCGCGGCGGCGCCAAGGAAAACGAAGAGATAGAGTTGCGCCGTCGAAGCTTCCAGCCCGAACTTTTCGATCAGGAAAAACGAATAAAAGCTGGTCATCGACGCCATGTATACGTTCTTGCTCAGGACCAGCAGGGCCAGAATGGCAAACGCACCGAGCAGTCGGGAACGCGAAAGCGAGCGGGTGCGAACCGGCATGGGCTGGGGCTTTCTCATCCGGTTCTGTCCAGCATACCACCGGCTTACGGCAAACAGCACGGTAATGGCGGTCAGCGCCACGATGGCAAACCAGGAGACGCTGCCCTGGCCGCGCGGAATGATGATAAAGGCGGCCAAAAGCGGCCCCATCGCGGTTCCCACATTGCCGCCGACTTGAAACAGCGACTGCGCAAACCCGTGCCGTCCGCCCGAGGCCATGCGCGCGACGCGCGAGGATTCGGGATGAAAGATCGACGAGCCGACCCCGATCAGCGCCGCCGCAACCAGCAGCATCGGAAAACTTGAAGCAACCGAGAGAACCAGCAGGCCGCTCAGCGTCGAACACATGGCGATCGGCAGTGAGTAAGGCTTTGGATATCTGTCGGTGTAGTATCCCACCAGCGGCTGCAGCAGCGACGCCGTAAGCTGGTTGACCAGCGTGATCAGCCCGATCTGGGTAAAATCGAGCGCATAGATTTCACGCAGCAACGGATAGACCGCAGGCAGCAGCGCCTGCATCAGATCGTTGAGCATGTGCGAAAAGCTGATGGCAAACAGCACCCATAGGGACGCTGTTTGCCGTGCGGGCTGGTGCTCCGCTGTCGTGGCGGTCATGGGAGTAATCCGGAAAGGCAGCGGCGTGGTGTGTCCACGCCACTTGTGTTCTCGGAAAAACCGTTACGACCGCCCCGTTGGTTCGTCAAGCGAGGCCAGGCGTACCTCCAGAGCGCGTCCAGCAAAAGTGGAAACGGTTTTGCGGTTCGGACGCGCGACAAAACAAGGACTTAGATCAAACCCGCGATTCGAAGAAAAGCGGATTTGATCTAGGGGTTCGACGGATTTTCGCTCCTGATTTCATCGGGCTCTGCGTGGTCGACCTGCTCTTCGAGCGGCGGATCGTTGCGCGTTTTCCAGAGCGAATAGGCAACACCCCCACCCAGTATCGATACCGTCACGATCAGGGAAAGCAGAGTGTCGATGTGGATGTGCAGCGGCACGAGGAAGATCTTGATGCCCACAAGAACCAGAACGATCGCCAGCGCCGTCTGAAGATACCTGAACCGGGCCATCGCCGCCGAAAGCGCAAAAAACAGCGCCCGCAGCCCCAGAACCGCAAACACGTTCGAGGTATAGACGATGAACGGATCCTGGGTGATCGCAAAGATCGCCGGCACCGAATCGACAGCAAAGATCACGTCGACGATTTCCACCATCAGCAGCGCCACGGCGAGCGGGGTCAGCCACAACACCAGCTTGCCGGTCTTGGGATGCGGGCGTTCGACAAGGAACTTGTTGCCGTGGAACTGCGGCGTGATCCTGAAATGCCGGCGCAGGAATTTCAGGATCTTGTTGTTCTCGATGTCATCGTCTTCCTCGACCTTGGTGAACATCTTCACCCCGGTAAAAATCAGGAACCCGCCGAACAGGAACAGAATCGGCTCGAAAGAGCGCACCAGCGCCACGCCGGCCCCGATCAGGATCGCCCTGAACACCAGCACCCCGATAATGCCCCAGAACAGCACGCGGTGTTGATAGATTCGCGGAACGCCCAGAAACGCGAAAATTGTCGCGATGACGAATATGTTGTCCATCGCGAGGCTCTGCTCGATGATATAGCCGGTGAAAAATTCAAGCCCGGCATCCGCGCCGCGCACCGCCCATACCCAGGCGCCGAACGCCAGGGCGACGGCGACGTAAAAGCCGTAGAGAATAAAGCTCTCCTTGGCGCTGATCTCCTTTTGCTCCTTGTGCAGGAAGCCGAGATCGAAAACCATGATCGCAACCACGATCACGATGAATGCAACCCAGAACCAGGCAGGTGTCTCCAGGAACGGGGTCGACAGAAATGAAGCGAGATTTTCCATCGCCGGGACCTTCTCCATGTAACTAGTGGAGCAGTTCCGACATCACGTAGCGATCAAAGGCGCTACGCCAGAGGGGCCCGGCACTGCGCGGCGACATATACGCCCTTTCGGGCACAGTTAAAAGGGCCGGCTGGCTTCACAGGCCGTGCTTTTCCAGAGTGTCGATATATTCGTCCATCACCGTCTCGCGGTCGCGCCCCGAATCCCAACCCGCGTCGATCTGCGCCTTGATCGCCGGGTCGAGCGCGTCCCATTTGACTTCCCATTCCTTGGCATTGGCGATCCAGTAGCCGACCAGCTCGTAGCGCTCGGGCGGAAAGCCCAGTTCCTTGCGCACGAATTTGCGGATGGCCCGCACCACCTTCTGCTCGCCCGCCACCCAGACATAGCCCGGGGTCGCGGGCAGGGGCACGCCGCGCACGATTTCTCCGAGCCGGCTGGGGCCAACCCCATTGCCGCAGCCAGCCAGCCAGGTCACCGTCGCCGCCACATGATGGGGGAGAATCTGCTCGTCCTGCTCCTGCGCCACTTCCACGAACACGCGCGATTGCACGTGCTCTGGCGTCTGCTCGAGAATGCGCGAAAGCGCCGGAAGCCCGGTCGCGTCGGCAACAAGCAGCTGCCACGCATAATCTTTGGGCGGACTGTAGAGCCCGCGCGGGCGATTGATCGTTATGCGATCGCCCGGCGCGGCCTTCTGGGCCCATTCGCTTGCCAGTCCGCCCTCATGCACCACGAAATCGATATCGATAGTGACATCCTCGCCCTGCTGCGCGAACCGCCGCACCGTATAGGTCGAGCACCGCACGGCGTCCTGACCGTCCGGATAGGTCCACCGTCCGTCATCGGAAATATGGGGCAGATGCAGCCTGCCGGTCTCTTCGTTGGGAAAAAACAGCCGCAGATATTCGTCGCCCACGCCCGTCGTGCGAAACGCCCTGAGCCCCTCGCCGCCAAATGTCAGCCGCACCATCCCCGGCGTCAGCGCCTGCCGGCCAAGCAATGTCGCATCGTAAAACATCGGACTCATCGCGCGCCCCGGCTCGTGGACATATCACGCAGCGGGATAGTTTATCTTGATAACATCAGTCAAGAATTTAAGCGCCAAAACAAGCCGCAAAGCGCGTGCCCGCCAAACGATGTCGGCGCGGCCAGATCGGAACGAATGTGAAAGAAAAGTGGCTCCCCGGGCCGGATTCGAACCAGCGACCAACCGGTTAACAGCCGGTTGCTCTACCACTGAGCTACCGGGGAACGCGTAGCCTGCTCGGCAGGTGGCGATCATCTAGCCAATTTGGTGGCGCTTGCCAACCCCCCATTTGGCCATTCATTCGTCCCCAGGGGCCAGCCGGCTGGAAAGGGCAAGCAGGTCGGCCAGATTATTGACCCCGGCAAAGGGATTTTGCGCGCTCACCGGTGCGTAATCGAGCCGTTGGACGCCCAGCGCGGCCTGAACGTCGCGGATGCGCGGGCCGCGCGGAGCAGGGGGGATCCCCGCCAGATGCGCGATGAGCCGCTCGATGCGCCACAGCGCGTTGGTGGGATAATCTCTCTCCCCATAGGCACTGACGACACAGTGACGGTCGCCCCCCAAAAGGTCCACAGCCCGCGCGGCAAAATCCTCCGGCCAGAACGGAGTGTCGACCGATACCGACAGCATCAGCGCGCCGGGCGCGTGTTCGCGCGCCCACAATGCGCCGGCCAGCAAGCCTGCCGCCGGCCCGGTGATTCCCCCTTCGGCATCGCAAACCGATACAAGATCGGGAACGGGGTGAGCGCGGCCTGGTCCGCTGGAAACGATGATCTGCTCGCACTGGCGTTCGAGCACACGCGACACCCAGTCGATCAGGGCCAGATTTCCCAGTCGGATATGGGCCTTCCGCACCCCGCCCAGCCGGCGGCCCGCACCGCCGGCCAGAATCACTCCAACGATCCTCATGGCGCCCCGTCCCACAATCCCTGCTGTCCCGACGCATGCAGCGCCACGCGTCCGCCATGACGCCATGGGCCGAATTTACACAAAATTCCCGATAGCACGCGCATACGGCCTTGCCTAACTCCACTAAACTACAATAGAACCCGGCCCCAGAGGCCTCGTGGCGGAGTGGTGACGCAGCGGATTGCAAATCCGTGAACACCGGTTCGATTCCGGTCGAGGCCTCCACTTCTCCTTCAAGGCAAGGCTTGTTCCCGTTCGCGTCGCCTCACTGATGCGAATTGGCCGTTACGAAACGCAGATCGTCGGCCACGGCCTGCCAATAGTGCTCCGTCGAGAACTCGAGCCGCGTAATCGATTTGTAGTCGGCGGCGAAATAGACCGGACCATAGGCCGAAAGCGCAAATTCGTCGTCATGGACCAGCGTATCGCCACGCCAGGCTCGAATATGCAGGGTCTCCCCTTCGGCGCTGCTCCAGGCGACCCCAAAATACCCGCCGATAAAATCGAACGGTTGATCGCCCGCGATCGCCGTGGGATGGCCCGAACTCGTATAGGCGACATATTCGCCTGACATCATGGTGTTGATATAGCCCTCGCCCTCATAGAATCGGCCGTGAGTCGCCACCCAGTTCTCCCAATGCAGCCCGCCATATCCGTTGGGCACCTTCATCAGCTGGTCGCCGACGAAAAGATCGTCAAAGCCCAGCGTCACGATCTCGCCGTCCAGCCGGGCCTCGTCCGACCATTTGAGCGGCAGGATCACCCGATCACGGCCAACCTCCACCTCCTGGGCGCCGACAGTCCAGCGACCCGGCGTGACGGGCAGCCGATACCATCCGTCCTCGGCGGGAAGGGCAGGGACGGCCTCGCCATCCGGCCCTCTGGCCACGACGGCCTCGGCTCCTTCTGCCGCTTGCCCCCTTATTTCCGGGGTAGGCACCAGGCCGACCGGTACGGGCAAATGATCCGCAACGATATCGCCCGGCGCACCCACCAGCATCGACATGGGTATGGCTTGCTCACGATTTCCTGTCGTAACAGTCCAGCCCGGTGGCGGGACCACGCTGAACGTATACGTCCCGGCCTGGGTGATCTCGGCATCGGCCTGGGCAAGCGAGGTATTGAAATTGGCATAGCCGCCAATGTTGGTGCGGACCATTTTTGCCGCGCCGGAAGGGGGCAGCAACTCCACGGCGACATTGACGAAAACACGATCGCCCAGATCGTAAGTTCCGCTGTCGTTAATGTCGCGGAAGACGAACGAGGAAATGTTCATCGAGCCGCCATTGGGGCCGGTCCAGTCCCGCAACGGGTAATAGCCGTTTTCCTGCCCCTGCGCGGGCAGGGCCAAAGGCAACAGGCAAACCATAAGAGAGAAAAGTCGCCCGGTCGACGATTGCGCCATTTTGCCTGCCTTTGCCTGTTATAGGGGGATTTCAGTTTGGGGTTGGTCCGAAAGCTGCCGAACTTGTCGCGCGGGGTCAACTGCGATCCCCCTCGGAACTTGCCTCGCCGCTGCGCGTTGTGAAAGGCCCGCACGCCGAGACCGGAAAATGAAAACCGCTATATCTCACCCCACCCATCACCGATTGACGACGGCGCCGTCCCGTGGCCGGACATTTCTCGAGTTTGCGCATGGCGCAATACTGCTCGCCGGCATCATATCGCTCGGCGCCGCGCTTCTCCTGCTCGGCCTTCTGGCCTGGCCAATAAGATTTCTGCGCCGCCTGATGGGGTTTTAGCGCGCGTCCGGCAAAGCATGTCCTCGACCCGATCTAGGCTGGAGCCCGTTTTGCTGGAAATCCGACAGGGAAAACTGGGGTTTCCGGCAAAATGCCTGCCCCCGGCGTGAAACGGGGTGGCTACCACTTTTGCGGCCTGTCGTTCCCCCTTCGCTGCTCCGGCGAAAGCCGGAGTCCATGTTCGCTGCCGCGCCCTCCAGTGGCCGACGGGCTTCTGGAGCCTCCATTGAGCGCGAGACCGCAACAATGGCGCAGCACATCGGTTCGGCAGGGCTGCCGTGTGCGCTCAAGAATCGATGACAGGCGTTCGTTCAGTCTGGAAGGCCGAACCATCTGCGCTCGAGCGGAACATCGTGAGCGTGCCCGACCACAAAAGACGGATGGGCTTTTCTGTCTCGTTGGACCAGCAATGGCTGCGATTTCCGCGGAAATGCAGGCTGTCGCCGGGGCCAACAACCGTTTCCTCGTCCTCGATTCGCAGCGTCAACGCCCCCTCGAGGACATAAACGATCTCTTCGCCTTCATGATTGGCCACTTCCGACCGATAGCCGGGGGCGATGGTAATGAGAAACGAAGACAACACATTGCCCGGAAATTCGGCATGAAGTCTTTCATAGGAGATCAGCGAATCGTTGACGGAAAACCGCATCCGCTCTCCGGTGCGGGTCAGGGCGTCCTGCGCGCTCGGCGTGGCTATGAAATAATCGACTCCCACGCCCAGCGCGCGTGCGATAGAGGCGAGGGTGGAAAGGGAAGGGGACGCCTGATCGCGCTCGACCTGGCTCAGATACCCCACCGATATGCCCGATTGCGTTCCGAGCGTCTGAAGAGTGATGCGCAGGGAGTGACGCCGCGCGCGGATCAAGGCGCCGACCTTCGCCGCCTGCAGGCGGTTGGCGATTCCTTCGGCGCGGTTCATGCGATCCCCCTCTGGTTCGTGCGGGGACCGACTTTATCCAGTCAGCCGGGATTGACCAACCCTTAAACGCGGGGCTCCGCTAACGCTGGTCCAGAGGCGAGCGCTCTGAAAAACGCAAATATTTACCGCTGGTTAACCCTATATACGTGGCATTTGAGCAACAAAGTTTCTTTGCCCTATTCCTGCCATGAGGTGGCCCCACTTCGTCCGCACTCGGAAACGACAGTCCGGCCCATCGCATTGGTGCGGAACCGCGTACGGCGCAGTTGTGGCAGCAGGGCAACACTCCCGGCCCTGTCTTCGGACTACCGCTCTCGGAACGGAACCAGTGCTCACCGGCACCCATTAATTGCACACCAGCCGGTACAAAGGAGAATACATATGAACTCGCTCAAGAAAGTGGCCCTCGCTGCCCTTCTGTCCACGACCGCTTTCGGTGGTGCTCTCGCTGCTGACGCCATCGGCGTACCAGCTCCGGCTGTTCCTGCTCCCGCTCCTGTCTATGACGCTGGCAGCGGTTTTGACTGGAACGGCTTTTATGCTGGTGCGAGCGCCGGCGCTCAGAACAACATCGATGCTGGCGAAACCGAATGGACCCTCGGGGCCCAGGCCGGTGTGAACGCCCAGTTCGATTTCTTCCTGGTCGGTGCTGAAGTTGCCCTCGATGGCGTCTTCGACGATCCGGACATGTACGCTTACGGTTCGGCTCTGGCCCGTGGCGGTGTCCTGGTGACCGAAGAACTGCTGGCATACGGTGCTGTCGGTTACGGCACGGACTTTGACGCAGCGACTGGCGTTGGCGATCACGTCCTCGCCGGTGGTGGCCTTGAATTTGCGGCAACCGACGATATCTCGGTTCGTGGTCAGTACCTCTACGGCTGGGATCAGTCGGGTGACGCGTCGTCGAGCGACATCCACAAGTTCCAGATCGGTGCAAACTTCCACTTCTGATCGATCCGTTCAGAACCCGATAGCGAACGGCCCCGCTGCATGGCGGGGCCGTTTTTGTATACGATTTCGTAAGGTTACCCAATTGTCTGTGCCAGAAAGGCAACAGAACGGAGAATTGATGGCAATAATGTGCCGTTTGAGGCGTTGAGGCCCTGAAAGCTATTGGAATCGGGCAAAGATTGGGCAATATGGAAGTAGACCAACCCCCGTGCTGTGAGGTACTTCAATGTCCATGCTCAAAACTTCGCTGCTTGCTGCAGCTGCTACCCTTGCCGTCGCTTCGGCCGCCCAGGCTGCTGATCCGATCATGCCGACGCCCGTGACCCCGATCGTTCCGGTTGTCGATCCGGTTTACGACTGGTCCGGTTTCTATGCCGGTGTCCGCGTTGGTGGCCTTAACGACACCGTCGACACCGATTGGCTCGTTGGTGGCGAACTCGGCGTGAACGCACAGTGGGACATGTTCGTCCTCGGTGCCGAAGCTGCTGTTGACGCCGTCTTCGGCACGCCCGACACCTATGCCTACGGTGAAATCACCGCTCGTGGCGGTGTCGCGTTCTCCGAAGTCCTGCTGTACGGCACCGTCGGTTACGGTTCCGACTTTGACGCCGCTGCCGGCGTTGGCGATCAGGTTCTCGCCGGTGTTGGTGTTGAATTCGCTGTTTCCGACAGCATCTCGGTCGATGGTCGCTATGTCTACGGTTGGGGCGTTGATGCCGCTGACGACGACATCCACAAGTTCACCATCGGCGCGAACTTCCACTTCTAGGATCGGAACGCGGCCCGGAAAAGTCGCTGACTTTTCCGGTTTCGCCGCGTGGCTGGCAAGGCGGGGGCAACGCCGGCCAACAACCGATTTCGAAAAAACGGTCCGGCATTTGCCGGGCCGTTTTTTTTTGTTGCCAATGTTTGGCAATTTGATGGGGCAACATCACACAAGTCCATAGATTTTCGCGCCATTGTTGCCCATATTTTTGCGCTTGGGGCAGGACGCAATTTTAGTAAAATTTTATCCACGTTTTGAGGCTTGGCTTGAGGGCGGGGCCGTCAGCGCAATAATGGCGTCAATTAACCTTAATGGAGTGACGCCAATGTCTTTCGCTGTTCGCATGGCGGCCGTCCTTGTCGCCGGCCTGTCCTTCGCCGGTCATGCCTCTGCCCAGGACTACGGACCCTATGGCGTCGCCGGGTCGGCGAGCCTGGGAAGCGGCTATGGCTTTGATTGGGATGGCTTTTATGCCGGCGTTTACGGCGGCGGGGTGCCCTTTGGAACCACCTCCTGGAATGCTGGCGTGTTCTCCGGCGTCAACGTGAGCATCGACAGCGCGGTCGTCGGTCTCGAGGCCCAGCTTGGCGTCGACCTCGACGGCACCAACTCCATCGACGCCCTGTTGCTCGGCAAGGGCGGCGTCTCCCTGGGCGATGCGCTGGTCTACGCCACCGGCGGCACCGGCATCGTCTCGGGCGGCTTCGGCTACGCCCTTGGCGGCGGCGCCGAATATGGCTTCACCGACTACATGAGCGCGCGCGGCGAGGTGCTCGGTACCGGATCTTGGGGCTCGATGCCATCGGACATGCGCGTCACCGCAGGTCTGGCGTTCCACCTCTAGGCTCGGCGATCGCAGCCTTCCGGTGTCAATCTCGTAAATGTGTTCCCTGCGCTTGTTCGCGGGCGGGCCGAATCGTCGCATTTGCATGCCCGCAAAACTACGCTGACTGCGGGCATCTGCCTTTTGTGATGGCACGAACGGCGACATTCCAATCCGACTTTCAAACATGATTGAAATGGTCAGTTTTATCTCCCCTTGAAACCACATAGGGGGTGCGTTAAGCCCTCTGCCAAGACAGGGGCTCGGATAGCCGCGAGTCCTTTCGCTCGGCTCCCAACCGGGCTCTATTGAAGGCTTGGCTGTCAATGAACGAACTGCTCAGCGCTTATCTGCCGATCTTGATTTTTGTGGGGCTCGCTGCCGTTATCGGCCTCGCGCTCCTGGTCGCTCCCTTCCTGATCGCCGTAAAGCGGCCCGATCCCGAGAAGGTCTCCGCCTATGAATGCGGCTTCGTCGCCTTTGACGATGCACGGATGAAGTTCGATGTCAGGTTCTACCTGGTCGCGATTCTGTTCATCATCTTCGATCTCGAAGTGGCGTTCCTTTTCCCCTGGGCCGTGGCCTTCGGCGAGGTCGGTTGGTATGGCTTCTGGTCGATGATGATCTTCCTTGGAGTCCTCACTGTCGGCTTTATCTATGAATGGCGCAAAGGTGCTCTGGAATGGGATTGAGCGACAACAATACTTTGGTTGCACCCCGGCCGCGTGGCGTTATCGATCCAGCCACCAGCCTGCCTGTTGGCGCGACTGACCCGTATTATGTCGAGATCAACAACGAACTGGCCGACAAGGGCTTTCTTGTTACCTCGACCGATGAACTCATCAACTGGGCCCGCACCGGCTCGCTGATGTGGATGACCTTCGGGTTGGCTTGCTGCGCTGTCGAAATGATGCAGATGTCGATGCCGCGCTACGATTGCGAACGTTTCGGCTTTGCGCCTCGCGCATCCCCGCGCCAGTCCGACGTGATGATTGTTGCTGGCACGCTGACCAACAAGATGGCCCCGGCGCTGCGTAAGGTCTACGACCAGATGCCCGAGCCGCGCTACGTCATCTCCATGGGCAGCTGCGCCAATGGCGGCGGTTACTATCATTATTCCTACTCGGTGGTGCGTGGTTGCGACCGGGTGGTGCCGGTAGACATCTACGTCCCCGGTTGCCCGCCGACCGCCGAAGCACTGCTTTATGGCGTGTTGCTTCTTCAAAAGAAGATTCGGCGCACCGGAACCATCGAGCGATAAGGCCAATCTATGGAAGACGCTCTTTCTGAACTCGGCGAGTATATTGCGCTCAAGCTGGGCGAAGCGCTCGATGGGTACAATGTCGCTTACGGCGAATTGACGCTCGAGGCGAAGCCCGACGCGATTCTCAACGTCATGCGCACGTTGCGTGACGATCCGCGCTGCCAGTTCATTTCCATCATCGACGTCTGCGGCGTGGATTATCCCGAACGCGCGCAGCGCTTCGACGTGGTCTATCATCTGCTCAGCCCGCAGCAGAACCTGCGTATCCGCGTTCGGGTCATGACCGACGAGGTGGCCCCGGTCCCTTCCATCACCGGTGTTTTCCCCGGCGCCGACTGGTTCGAGCGCGAGGCCTATGATCTGTATGGCATCCTCTTCTCCGGTCACCACGATTTGCGGCGCATCCTGACCGATTACGGCTTTGATGGTCATCCGCTGCGCAAGGATTTCCCGCTGACTGGCTTTGTCGAGGTTCGCTACGACGAGGAGCGCAAGCGCGTGGTTTACGAGCCGGTCAAGCTGGCCCAGGAGTTCCGGAACTTCGATTACCTTTCGCCATGGGAAGGCACCGATTACGTGCTGCCCGGCGACGAAAAGGCCAAGCAATGACCGAGCACGACGTTCGCACGTTCAACATCAACTTCGGCCCGCAACACCCGGCTGCGCACGGCGTTCTGCGTCTTGTTCTCGAGCTCGACGGCGAAGTTGTCGAGCGTGTTGATCCCCATGTCGGCCTTCTGCATCGCGGGACTGAAAAGCTGATCGAGGCCAAGACCTATCTCCAGGCCGTGCCCTATTTCGATCGCCTCGATTATGTGGCGCCGATGAACCAGGAGCATGCCTTCGCCCTGGCCATCGAAAAGCTTTTGGGAATCGAAGTGCCCTTCCGCGGGCAGCTCATTCGCGTTCTCTATTCCGAAATAGGACGCATTCTTTCGCATCTTCTCAACGTCACGACCCAGGCCATGGACGTTGGCGCGCTCACCCCGCCGCTTTGGGGTTTTGAGCAACGCGAACAACTCATGGTTTTTTACGAGCGCGCGTCGGGCTCGCGCATGCACGCGGCCTATGTGCGCCCGGGTGGGGTGCACCAGGATCTGCCGCAGGATCTGATCGACGATATCGCCAAATTCACCCAGACCTTCCCCAAGGCGCTCGACGACATCGATAGTCTCATTACCGAGAACCGCATCTTCAAGCAGCGGAACGTGGATATCGCCACGGTAACGCTTGAAGACGCCTGGGCCTGGGGGTTTTCCGGCGTCATGGTGCGCGGCTCGGGTGCCGCATGGGATTTGCGAAAAAGCCAGCCTTACGAATGCTACGACCGGCTCGATTTCGACATTCCGGTCGGCAAGAACGGCGATTGCTACGACCGTTATCTCATCCGCATGGAAGAGATGCGCCAGTCCAATTCGATCATGCGCCAGTGTGTCGATCTGCTCAATGCACCCGAAGGGCAGGGGCCAGTCTCCACAATGGATGGCAAGGTTGTCCCGCCCAAGCGCGGCGAGATGAAGCGCTCTATGGAAGCGCTGATCCATCACTTCAAGCTCTATACCGAAGGCTTCCGCGTGCCCGAGGGTGAAGTTTACGCAGCCGTCGAAGCCCCCAAGGGCGAGTTCGGTGTCTATCTGGTATCTGATGGCACCAACAAGCCGTATCGTTGCAAGATTCGCGCCCCTGGGTTCGCGCATCTGCAAGCCATGGATTTTCTCTGTCGCGGGCATCTTCTGGCCGACGTTTCGGCCATTCTTGGGTCCCTCGACATCGTGTTCGGAGAGGTTGATCGCTGATGAGCGTGCGTCGCCTTGCAGAAGAAACCGTCCAGCCCTCAAGCTTTTCCTTTTCCAAGGAAAACACGGCTTGGGCGAAGAAACGTATCGCCATGTATCCGGCAGGGCGTCAGCAGTCGGCGGTCATTCCACTGCTCATGCGGGCTCAGGAGCAGGATGGCTGGGTGTCGCGCGCGACCATCGAGTCGGTCGCCCAAATGCTCGATATGCCCTATATTCGTGTGCTGGAAGTCGCGACCTTCTATACCCAGTTTCAACTCCAGCCGGTCGGGACCCGCGCCCACATCCAGGTGTGTGGCACCACGCCTTGCATGCTGCGCGGCGCCGAGGATATCCGCGCCGTCTGCCAGAAACACATTCATGCCGAGCCGCATCATCTCAATGATGATGGCACCATGAGCTGGGAAGAAGTCGAATGCGCCGGCGCCTGCGTCAACGCGCCGATGGTGACAATCGGCTTTGATACCTACGAAGACCTGACGCCCGAACGCTTCGAGGAAATCCTGATCGCCTTCCGCGATGGAAAGGGCGATACGGTCCCGACCGGTCCGCAGAATGGCAGGAAGTTCTCCGCCCCGCTCGACGGTCAGGTGACGTTGCTCGAAGATCCGTCCAAAGCCTCGCCGCAACAGAATTCCGGTCGCGCCGAGGGGGAGGCGAAGGCGACAAAACCCGGCCGCAAGCAGGAGATCGACGAGGAGGCCGCCCCGGCCATCAAGGGGCCTTCCGAAAAAGGCAAGGTGTCAGAGGCCGAGGCCGAAACGGCTGAGCGCAGGGTTGCCGGGCCGGCCAAGCGCAAACCGGATCAGGCTGCGCGCGAAGGCGCGACGGGCGCTGAATCGCCCGCCGTTGAAAGTACGGCCAGCGAAACCGGCCAAAAAACCAAGACAACCAGCCGCGCCGCCGGCAAGTCCCAGGAAGCGGTTGCCACATCCGTCGGAACGACGCCAGACAGCGCTCCGCTGTTCTCCCGCCCGGATGGCTCTGCCGATGACCTTAAGCTCATTTCCGGTGTGGGGCCGGTGATCGCGCGCAAGCTCAACGATCTGGGCATAACACAATACGCCCAGGTTGCAGCGTTTACCGACGCTGAAATCGAACAGGTTGATGCCGTACTCAATTTCAAGGGCCGGGTTGCCCGGGACAATTGGAAGGGTCAGGCAAAGGCGCTGGCCGACGGCGGCGTCGACGAATATGTCCGCGTCTTCGGCAAGAAGCCGCGCTAGGGGATTTGATCGATGCTCACGGATCAGGATCGCATTTTCACAAATCTCTACGCCCAGGATGATTGGGGCCTTGAAGGCGCACGTCGCCGCGGCTCATGGAATGGGACCAGGGATTTGCTCGACCAGGGCCGCGACTGGCTGACCAATGAGGTCAAGGCTTCCGGTCTGCGCGGTCGTGGGGGTGCAGGCTTTTCGACGGGCCTGAAATGGTCGTTCATGCCCAAGGTCAATGACGGCCGTCCCCACTACCTCGTGGTAAACGCCGACGAATCCGAGCCGGGCACCTGCAAGGACCGCGAAATTCTGCGCCACGATCCGCACCATTTGATCGAAGGCTGCCTTATTGCCGGTCGCGCCATGGATGCGCATGCTGCCTATATCTATGTGCGCGGTGAGTTCATGCGCGAGCGCCAGCGGCTCGAAGCCGCTGTGCAACAGGCTTACGACGCCAGGCTGATCGGCAAAAACAACATCCACGGCTGGGACTTCGATATCATCGTCCACCACGGAGCAGGGGCTTATATCTGCGGTGAGGAAACCGCTCTGCTTGAGTCCCTCGAGGGCAAGAAAGGCCAGCCGCGCCTGAAGCCGCCATTCCCGGCCGGAATGGGCCTTTACGGCTGCCCGACTACCGTCAACAACGTCGAATCCATCGCCGTCGTCCCCGAAATTCTGCGCCGCGGCGCTGCGTGGTTCGCCGGACTCGGTCGTGAGAACAACACCGGCACCAAGCTTTTCTGCGTCTCGGGCCACGTCAACAATCCCGCGACCTTCGAAGAAGAAATGGGCACGCCTTTCGATGTGCTGATCGAAAAGCATTGCGGCGGTATTCGGGGCGGCTGGGACAATTTGCTGGCGGTCATTCCCGGCGGCTCGTCGGTCCCGTGCGTCCCTGGAGAGAAAATTCGCACCGCGCATATGGATTTCGACGGCTTGCGCGAAGTCGGTTCCTCGCTCGGCACTGCAGCTGTGATCGTGATGGATAAGTCCACCGACATCATTAAAGCCATCTGGCGCCTTTCGGCATTCTACAAGCACGAGAGTTGCGGCCAATGCACGCCGTGCCGCGAAGGCACCGGCTGGATGATGCGGGTTATGGAGCGCATGGTGCGCGGCGAAGCGCAAAAGCGCGAGATCGACATGTTGTTTGCCGTAACCAAGCAGGTCGAGGGCCATACCATCTGCGCTCTGGGCGATGCTGCCGCTTGGCCGATCCAGGGCCTGATCCGCAATTTCCGCCATGTGATTGAAGAGCGGATCGACGCATACACCTACAAGTCCACCTCCGATGGCGCCGTGCCCTCGGTTGCGGCGGAGTAAGAACCAATGGCGCAAATCAAGGTCGATGGCGAACTGATCGAGGTTCCCGATCACTTCACGCTGATGCAGGCTGCCGAGGCAGCGGGTGCGGAAATTCCGCGCTTCTGCTATCACGAGCGCCTGTCGGTGGCGGGCAACTGCCGCATGTGTCTGGTCGAAGTAAAGGGTGGCCCGCCCAAGCCCCAGGCCAGTTGCGCGATGAGTGTGCGTGATCTGCGCCCCGGTCCCAACGGCGAAGCGCCCGAAATGTTTACCAACACGCCCATGGTCAAAAAGGCCCGCGAAGGCGTGATGGAATTCTTGCTCATCAACCATCCCCTCGATTGCCCGATCTGCGATCAGGGTGGCGAGTGCGATCTGCAGGATCAGGCCATGGCCTATGGCGTGGATACGTCCCGCTATTGGGAAAACAAGCGCGCTGTCGAAAACAAGCACATTGGCCCGCTGGTCAAAACCATCATGAACCGGTGCATTCACTGCACCCGTTGCGTACGCTTCACAACCGAAGTTGCCGGTGTTTCCGAACTCGGCCTGGTCGGGCGCGGTGAAGACGCCGAAATCACGTCCTACCTCGAACAGTCGATGACGTCCGAGTTGCAGGGCAACGTTATCGATCTTTGTCCGGTCGGCGCGCTGACCTCCAAGCCTTATGCCTTCCAGGCGCGTCCCTGGGAACTCAACAAGACCGAATCTATCGATGTCATGGATGCTGTCGGCTCCAACATACGCGTTGATTCCCGTGGGGGCGAAGTCATGCGCGTTCTGCCGCGTATCCACGAGGGCATCAACGAGGAATGGATTTCCGACAAGACCCGCTTCATTTGGGATGGCCTGCGCACCCAGCGCCTCGACCGCCCCTATGTGCGCAAGAGCAAGAAGCTGCAGGCCGCATCCTGGAATGAAGCTTTCGCCGCAGTCGCAGCGCTGGTCAAGTCCACCGAGCCCGGCCGCATCGGCGCCATTGCCGGCGATCTGGCCGGTGTCGAGGAAATGTACGCCCTCAAGACCCTCATGGCATCGCTGGGCTCATCCAACATCGATGCTCGTCCTGCCGGTTCGGCGCTCGACCCGAAAAAGGGCAGGGGTTCGTATATCTTCAATCCCACCATCGCCGGGATCGAGCAGGCCGACGCCATCCTGATTGTTGGAGCCAATCCACGCCGTGAGGCTGCGCTGCTTAATGCGCGCATCCGCAAGGCTTGGCGCGCTGACGGCGTTCAAATCGGCATGATCGGCCAAGCCGCCGATCTCACCTACGACTATGCCCATCTCGGCGCCGGCATCGACACCCTGTCCGATCTCGCTTCGGGCAGGGGTAGCTTTGCCAAAGTACTCAAGAACGCCCAGCGCCCCATTATTATCGTCGGTGAGGGTGCGGTGACGGGCGCATCCGCGAAAAATGTTCTCGGACTTGCCACCCAGATCGCTAAGGCTGCCGGTGCGCTGACTGAAGACTGGAACGGCTTTGCCGTCCTGCACAACGCGGCTTCGCGCGTTGGCGCTCTCGATATCGGGTTCGTCCCCGGAAAAGGCGGGCTCGATACTGCAGGCATGCTCAAGGCCGCTGGCGCCGGAAAGCTCGATGTCCTCTTCGTGCTTGGCGCGGACGAAATCGACATGTCGGCACTTGGCGAAACCAAAGTGGTTTACATCGGAACCCACGGCGACGCAGGCGCACACCGCGCCGACGTAATCCTGCCCGCCGCCACCTACACCGAAAAATCGGCGACCTACGTCAATACCGAAGGCCGGGTGCAGATGACTGCGCGCGCCGTCTTCGCGCCTGGCGATGCCAAGGAAGACTGGGCGATCCTGCGGGCGCTCTCATCGGTTCTGGGCCAGGCGCTGCCATTTGACTCGCTTTCAGCGCTTCGCGCACGGCTTTACAGGGAATATCCCCACCTTGCCCAGCTCGATGCCATTGCACCGGGCAGCGCATCCGATGTATCCGCTCTGGCAGATACTGCAGCGCCGAAGTCGACTTACGCCCTGATTTCTCCGGTCGGCGACTTCTACCTCACCAACCCCATAGCACGTGCGTCAGCCGTAATGGCCGAATGCTCGCAGCTCATGTCGGGTCTGAAACAGGCCGCGGAGTAAGGCAGCGATATGGACTGGATTGTGTACGCGCTCGACTATCTTCTCGGTGCCCCGATTCTCGGGTTGGGCACGATGGTCGGCTTTGTCTGGAAGGCACTGTTGCTGCTGGTGACCCTCCTGGTGTTCACCGCTTACGTCCTTCTGGCCGACCGCAAGATCTGGGCTGCCGTCCAGATTCGCCGTGGCCCCAACGTGGTGGGTGCCTTCGGTCTGTTCCAGAGCTTTGCGGATCTTCTGAAATTCGTTTTCAAGGAACCGCTTATTCCCGCCGGTGCCGACAAGGCGGTATTCCTTCTCGCGCCGCTGGTGAGTGTGCTCCTGGCGCTTTCGGCCTGGGCCGTTGTGCCGGTTGCTGAGGGCTGGGCGCTCGCCGATATCAACATCGGCATCCTCTATATCTTCGCGATCTCCTCGCTCGGTGTCTATGGCATCATCATGGGCGGCTGGGCCTCGAACTCGAAGTATCCATTCTTGGGTGCTCTGCGTTCTGCGGCACAGATGGTATCCTACGAAGTTTCCATCGGCTTTGTGATTGTAACGGTCCTGCTTTGCGTCGGCTCGCTCAATCTGACCCATATTGTGATGGCGCAGCAGGCCGGTGGTCTGGCCCATATACTGGGTGTGCCGTGGCTGACCTTCCTGAATTGGTTCTGGCTGCCGCTGTTCCCGATGTTCATAATTTTCTTCATTTCGGCGCTCGCCGAAACGAACCGTCCGCCTTTCGATCTTCCTGAAGCTGAGTCCGAACTCGTCGCCGGCTTCATGGTGGAATATGGCTCGACCCCCTACATGATGTTCATGCTGGGCGAGTACGTGTCGATCATTCTCATGTGCGCGCTCACCACCATCCTGTTCCTGGGGGGCTGGACGGCGCCGATCGATCTGCCGCCCTTCACCTGGATTCCTGGCGTTGTTTGGTTCGTGCTCAAACTCTCGCTGGTCTTTTTCATGTTCGCCATGGTCAAGGCCTTCGTCCCCCGCTACCGCTATGACCAGTTGATGCGTCTGGGCTGGAAGGCTTTCCTGCCGATCTCACTGGTCATGATTGTTGTCGTTGCCTTTGTCCTCCAGCTCACCGGCTGGGGCTGGCACGGCGGTATGGCATAAGGAGAGAACCACAAATGAAAGCCTTGCGGTTTCTCGACGCTCTGCTGCTCAAGGAGTTCGTGTCGACCTTCTTTCTGGCGATGCGCTATTTCTTTGCGCCCAAGCCCACCATCAACTACCCGTTCGAAAAGGGCGAGGTCTCGCCGCGCTTCCGTGGAGAGCACGCCCTGCGCCGCTACCCCAACGGTGAAGAGCGCTGCATTGCCTGCAAGTTGTGCGAAGCGATCTGCCCGGCCCAGGCCATTACTATCGAAGCCGGGCCGCGCCAGAACGACGGCACTCGCAGGACGGTCCGTTACGACATCGACATGGTCAAATGTATCTATTGTGGCTTCTGTCAGGAAGCTTGCCCGGTCGATGCCATCGTGGAGGGTCCGAATTTCGAATTTGCAACCGAGACGCGTGAGGAACTTTACTTCTCCAAGGATCGTCTCCTGGCCAATGGCGACCGCTGGGAGCGTGAACTCGCTGCCAATATCGCCCTTGATGCGCCGTACCGTTAGGAGCGACAGGTGACCTTGCCGCTGTTTTTCTTCTACCTGTTTTCGGCCATCGTCGTTGCTTCGGCAATTATGGTGATTTCGTCGCGAAATCCCGTGCATTCGGTGCTGTTTCTCATTCTGGCCTTCGTTAACGCCGCAGGCATCTTCATGCTGGCCGGAGCCGAATTTCTCGCGCTGATCCTGATCGTCGTTTATGTCGGCGCGGTTGCGGTTCTCTTCCTGTTCGTTGTCATGATGCTTGACGTGGACTTCGCCGAGCTTCGCAGTGGCATCCTGCAATACGCGCCGATCGGCTTCGTCGTCGGCATCATTTTGCTGCTCGAGTTGCTGTTGGTAGCCGGATCCGCCTATCTGGCACCGGACACTGCCGCTGGCGGGGTGCTCCCGATCGACGGTGGGGTGGAAAACACCCGTGCGCTCGGGCAGGTGCTCTACACCAATTACATCTATCTCTTCCAGGCATGCGGCCTCGTGCTTCTGGTGGCCATGATCGGAGCGATTGTTCTGACCCTGCGCCACAAGCCGAACGTCAAGCGTCAGGATATCGCCGCGCAGGTCGCGCGGACCAAGGCGACGGGCGTCGAAATCGTTAAGGTCGAGAGCGGAAAAGGGCTATAGGGGGATTATGATGACACCGGTAATCGGGCTCGGTCACTTCCTGACCGTAGCAGCCATTCTGTTCACCGTTGGCGTGTTCGGGATTTTTCTCAATCGCAAGAACATCATCATCATCTTGATGTCGATCGAGTTGATCCTGCTTGCGGTCAACATCAACTTCGTCGCCTTCTCGTCCCATCTGGGAGATTTGGTGGGGCAGGTATTCGCGCTGCTGATCCTGACCGTCGCCGCGGCCGAGGCCGCCATTGGCCTCGCGATCCTCGTGATCTTCTTCCGCAATCGGGGCTCGATTGCGGTCGACGACGTCAACATGATGAAGGGCTAGGGCGGCCATGATCCAGGCAATTGTATTCCTGCCGCTGATCGGCGCGCTGGTTGCTGGTCTTTTCGGCCGCTCCATTGGCCACAAGCCAGCGGAAATCATCACAACATCGTTGTTGATGGTTGCCGCCGTGCTGTCGTGGATTGTCTTCCTGCCATTCTTCCTGGGCGATGGTGAGGCTTATAAGGTCACAGTCCTGACCTGGATTCACGCTGGCGATCTCCAGATCGACTGGGTGCTGCGCGTCGATACGCTGACGGCCATCATGCTGGTGGTGGTCAACACGGTCTCCTCGCTCGTCCACCTCTATTCAATCGGCTACATGCACGAGGACCCGCACCGCGCGCGGTTCTTTGCCTACCTTTCGCTCTTTACCTTCGCCATGCTCATGCTGGTGACCGCCGACAACTTTGTGCAGATGTTCTTTGGCTGGGAAGGGGTGGGTCTGGCCTCCTACCTGCTGATTGGATTCTGGTACCAAAAGGAATCCGCGCGCGCCGCCGCCGTCAAGGCGTTCGTCGTCAACCGCGTTGGCGATTTCGGTTTCGCACTGGGCATTTTCGGCACTTTCTTCCTCATCGGCACCCTGGGTTTTGACGAAACCTTCGCGGCCCTTCCCGGTGTCGCTGACGCTTCGATGCCATTCCTGTGGTGGGACGCGCATGCGATGACGGTGGTTTGCCTGCTGCTCTTTATGGGAGCTATGGGCAAGTCGGCTCAGTTCCTGCTGCACACCTGGCTTCCCGACGCTATGGAAGGCCCAACCCCGGTTTCGGCGCTCATCCACGCCGCCACCATGGTGACAGCCGGCGTATTCATGGTTGCCCGGCTTTCGCCCATGTTCGAGTTGAGCGAAACGGCAACACTGTTCATCATCTATATCGGCGCCATCACCGCCTTTTGTGCAGCGACAATCGGCCTGGTGCAGAACGACATCAAGCGGGTCATTGCCTATTCCACGATGTCCCAGCTCGGCTACATGTTCGTCGCTCTTGGGGTAGGGGCCTATTCGGCGGGCATTTTCCACCTGTTCACCCACGCTTTCTTCAAGGCGCTGCTGTTCCTTGGCGCCGGCTCGGTTATCCACGCAATGCATCACGAGCAGGACATGCGCAACATGGGCGGCATCGCGCGCAAGATCCCGATCACCTATGTCCTGATGCTCATTGGCACGCTGGCACTCACGGGTGTTGGCATTCCGGGCACCTCGTTGGGCTTTGCCGGGTTCTTCTCCAAGGATGCGATCATCGAGGCATCTTACGCCTTCGGTGGCGCCGCTGGTTCGCTTGCGTTCTGGCTGCTGGTCATCGCGGCGCTGTTCACCAGCTTTTATTCCTGGAGGCTGGTCCATCTCACCTTCCACGGTCCGACGCGCGCCGATCATCACACCTTCGATCATGCGCATGAGAGCCCCAACGTTATGCTGATCCCGCTCTATGCGCTGGCCGTAGGGGCCGTTCTGTCGGGGGTGGTGTTCTATGATGCATTCTTCGGCCATCCAGAGCACATCGAGCAGTTCTTCAACGGTGCGGTCGTTGTTGACGACCACATTATCGAAGAAGCGCACGGCGTTCCCACATGGGTCAAATGGTCTGCCACCGTCGCAATGCTGATTGGGTTCGTAGCCGCCTGGTACATGTATATTCGCAACCCGGCTGCGCCAAAGCAACTCGCCGCCGAACAGCCGCTGCTTTACAAGTTCCTGCTCAACAAATGGTATTTCGACGAGCTTTATGACCGCATTTTCGTGCGGCCGGCCCGCTGGATCGGCACCGCGCTCTGGAAAGGGTTCGACGATTGGCTGGTCGACCAGACTCTCGTCGAAGGTCTTGGCCGTCGTGTGCGGCGGGTGACGGGCTATGTCACCCGCCTTCAGTCGGGCTATCTCTATCACTACGCCTTCGCCATGCTCATCGGCGTTGCCGCCCTCATCACGTGGGCCATCGCCGCCGGGGGACTTCTGGGATGATCCTTGAAAACAACATCCTGACCATCGTTACCTTTCTGCCGCTGGTCGGGGCCTTCTTCATTCTGCTGACCCCGGGGGGCGACGCCGTCGCCGAGCTCAACATCAAGCGCATAGCGCTTGCCACGACCGTGGTGACCTTCGTGTTCACGCTGGTCATGTGGGGCATGTTCGATCCCGACACGGCCGATTTCCAGTTTGTCCAGAACCACACCTGGCTCGGCGACGTCATCGGCTACCGCATGGGCGTCGACGGCATTTCGGTGCTGTTTATCGTGCTCACCGGGCTATTGATGCCCATGTGTATCCTTGCGAGCTGGGATTCGATTTCCTTCCGCATCCGCGAATATATGGTCCTGTTCCTGGTCCTCGAAATGCTGATGATCGGCGTTTTCGCGACGCTCGATCTGGCCATGTTCTATGTGTTCTTTGAGGGCACGCTGGTCCCGATGTTCCTCATCATCGGTATTTGGGGCGGCAAGCGGCGCATCCAGGCCTCATACAAGTTCTTTTTCTACACCTTCATCGGCTCGGTGCTGATGCTGCTGGCCATCATGGCGATGTACTGGCAGGCCGGAACTCTCGATATCGCGCGGCTGCTGACATACGATTTCCCTGAAAGCATGCAGTATTGGCTGTGGCTGGCGTTCTTTGCTTCGCTGGCGGTCAAGATGCCCATGTGGCCGTTCCACCGCTGGCTGCCCGAGGCACACGTGGAAGCGCCCACGGCCGGCTCGGTGATCCTTGCGGCAATCCTGCTCAAGCTCGGTGGCTATGGCTTCCTGCGCTTCTCGCTGCCCATGTTCCCCGATGCGTCGCTGTATTTTTCGAACTTCGTGTTCTTTCTCTCGGTCGCCGCGATCATCATTACCTCGCTGGTGGCGCTCGTTCAGACCGACATCAAGAAGCTGATCGCCTATTCCTCGGTAGCGCACATGGGCTTTGTGACCATGGGCATTTTCGCGGGCAATGTTTACGGCGTTCAGGGCGCGATCTTCCAGATGATCTCGCATGGCATCGTGTCGGGCGCGCTGTTTCTGTCGGTCGGCGTGATTTACGACCGCATGCACACCCGTGACATCAATGCCTATGGCGGGCTCGTTGAGCGCATGCCCAAATACGCCTTTGCATTCATGATTTTCACCATGGCCAATGTCGGTCTTCCGGGCACATCGGGCTTTGTGGGCGAGTTCCTGACGCTACTGGCCATCTTCCAGGTCAACACCTGGTTTGCGGCATTTGCCACCACCGGCGTTATTCTATCGGCGTGCTATGCGCTCTGGCTCTATCGCAAGATCATCTGGGGCGCGCTGGAGAAAGAAAGTCTCAAGTCCATTCTCGATCTCAACGCCCGCGAAATGGTGACGATCGTTCCCCTGATCATCCTTACCATTCTCTTTGGTTTTTATCCGGCGCCCCTGATGGACGCGATGGCCGCTTCGGTGGGCGCGCTCGTTGATCAGTACCAAGCCGCCGTCGGCATCGAACCGATGTCTGCCCTCGTCGATGTGACGGCGCCTGCGACCGATGCCGCAGCGCCCGCCAGCACGGCTCATTAGGAGGTGAATGTGGTGTCTGAATTTGCCGGTTTCGCCTCTCTGGCGCCTGCCTATCCCGAAATGCTGCTCGCCGTCGGCGCGCTGGTGCTGCTCCTTGTTGGCGTGTTCGCCAAAAAGGAAATCGCCACCGGCATCACTGGTATCGCCATCGGCCTGCTGATCGCTATCGCCGTGATGGTCGCGTTCGTCCCCACCGAGGGGGTCATCTTTGCGGGTGGTTTCATCAATGACGGCTTCGCCCGCTTCATGAAGGTCCTGATTTTGGTCGGTTCGGCTTTCGCTTTGGTCCTTTCGGTTTCGAGTTCAGTTGAGAACGGCCTCAACAAGTTCGAGTATCCCGTCCTCATTGTCCTGGCCACACTGGGCATGATGATGATGGTTTCGGCCAATGACCTGATGAGCCTTTATGTCGGCCTCGAGCTGCAGTCGCTCTCGCTGTACGTTCTCGCAGCCTTCAAGCGTGATAGCGGCAAGGCAACCGAGGCAGGTCTGAAATATTTCGTTCTTGGCGCTCTGTCCTCAGGGATGCTCCTTTATGGCGCTTCGCTGGTTTATGGCTTCACGGGCCACACCCAGCTCGATCAGATCGCCCAGGCCGTCGCCCTCGGGGAGCGGACCCCCGGCATCATCTTCGGCCTCGTCTTCCTTCTGGCAGGCATTGCCTTCAAGATTTCTGCGGTCCCGTTCCACATGTGGACACCCGACGTTTACGAAGGCGCGCCCACCCCCGTCACCGCCTTCTTCGCATCGGCCCCCAAAGTCGCCGCTATGGCGCTGCTCATCCGGATCGTCTTTGATGCGTTCGAACCCATCGCCAGCGATTGGCAACAGGTCGTGATCTTCCTCTCCATCGCCTCGATGGTATTGGCTTCTTTCGCCGCCATCGGCCAAAACAACCTCAAGCGGCTGCTCGCCTATTCGTCTATCGGTCATGTCGGTTTTGCGCTGGTTGGGCTTTCTGCCGGAAACATCATCGGCGTGGAAGGCGTCGCCATCTATATGGCGGTCTACATCACCATGACAATCGGCACCTTCGCCTGCGTTCTCGCGCTCAAGAACGACGATGGATACGTCGAAACTATCGACGATCTGGCCGGCCTGGCCAAATCCCGCCCATTCGTCGCAGCCACTCTCGCGCTGTTCATGTTCTCTTTAGTCGGCTTGCCGCCGCTCGCTGGATTCTTTGCGAAATGGCAGGTCTTCCTGGCCGCCATCGAAGCGCAGCTTTTTATTCTGGCGGTCATAGGCATGTTGGCCAGCGCGGTAAGCGCTTTCTACTATCTTCGAGTCATCAAAGTCATGTATTTCGATGAGCCCACCCAGTCCTATGCTGTGCCGGCCATCGAACTGCGCGTTGTTATGGCGCTGACCGGTTTCCTGATTCTGAGCTATTTCTTCACCGTGGGCGCGCCTCTGACGGCCATTGCGCACGACGCCGCGAACTCCCTGTTCTAGAGTGAGGCCGGGTGGTCGCTTTTCCTCTTCCCCAAAACGCCGTCGGGGCCGGTTATCGGGTAATCGGCTTTGATAGCGTAGGCTCAACCAACGCCGAAGCCATGAAGGCTGCCATGGCGGGCGATGCGGGCAAGATCTGGTATGCGGCCCTCCAGCAGACCGAGGGCAGGGGCCGGCGCGGACGGGCCTGGGAAAGCCCCCATGGCAATCTTGCCGCTTCGCTGATGCTGGTGCCCGACGCTCCCACGGCCGGCCTTGCCGGCCTCGGCTTCGTCGCCGGGGTAGCGCTTAACGGCGCTCTGGCCCGCCTGATGCCCAAAGCCTCGATCCGTAGTGGGATCGACGGCGCCGACGGCACCAGTGGCGGAGGCAGCGCACGCATAGCGCTCAAATGGCCCAACGACGTGCTCGCCGACGGGGCCAAGCTCGCCGGCATTCTGCTCGAAGCTCAGAAGCGCCCTGACGGGCATACGGCGATTGTCATCGGTATCGGTGTCAATGTTGTCGCGGTACCGGACGGCCTGCCGTATCCGGGCACGTCACTGGCGTCGCTGGGAGTACCCTTTGACGCGCCCTCGGTCTTTGAAGCACTGGCCGAAAGCTG
This sequence comes from Pelagibacterium sp., assembly GCF_965249125.1. Taxonomy (GTDB): domain Bacteria; phylum Pseudomonadota; class Alphaproteobacteria; order Rhizobiales; family Devosiaceae; genus Pelagibacterium. Next base: position 1,724,668 of record NZ_OZ252217.1, on the reverse strand, counting down.
GGTCGAGTGCTACGAGATCTGGAACAATGGAGCCGGCACCGGTCAGATCATCCGGCGCTGGCGCGAGAGCGCCGCAGGGATTGGCGCCCAAGTGGCCGTTCAGCGCGGTGATAGCGTACTGCGCGGCATATTCGAAACAATTGATGATGCGGGCCATCTGATTGTCCGCGATGACGAGGGACATCGTATCGCCATAGCAGCGGGCGACGTCCATTTTGGAACCACGGCAACGCTGCGCTGAGAGGGCGATTGCTGCTCATTTTGAAAAGGGCGTGACCGCAATCCGGTCGCGCAATGGCCTATGGCGAAAAAACAGTCCGGACAGGACGAAATGGTCTTCCTGCCCCTTGGAGGGGTCGGCGAGATCGGGATGAATATGGGGCTTTACGGCTTTGGCCCGCCCGAAAATCGCAAATGGCTGGTGGTCGATTGCGGCGTCAGCTTTGGCGGCCCCGAACTCCCGGGCATCGAACTGGTCATGCCCGATCCCTCGTTTCTCGAGGACGAGGGCGACAACGTCGTTGGATTGGTACTCACCCACGCCCATGAAGATCACTACGGCGCGATCCTCGACATCTGGCCCGCCTTTGACAGGCCGGTCTTTGCCGGCCGCTTTGGTGCCGCCATGCTCAAAGCAAAGCGGATATCGAACAACATCGAGGATGATGTCGAAATCCAGATATTCACCCCGGGCGTACCCTTTCAGGTTGGTCCCTTCAAGATCGAACCCATCGAGGTTTCCCATTCGATCCCCGAATCCAACGCTCTTCTGATCGAAACGCCGGCTGGTCGCGTGATCCATACCGGTGACTGGAAAATCGATCCCTCGCCGATCGGCACTGCGCCTACCAACATCAAGCGTTTTAAGGAAATCGGGTCGGACGGGAGGCCATTGGCCCTGATCTGTGATTCCACCAATGCGATGAAGGAGGGCGACAGCCCCTCGGAAACCGAGGTCGGCGTCAATCTCGAGCGCCTGATCGCAACGGCAAAAAACCGCGTCGCGGTCACCATCTTTGCCTCCAATCTCGGCCGGATGATCTCCATCGCCCGCGCCGCTGCAAAGGCGGACCGCCAGGTGGTCGCAGCGGGCAGGGCGGTCCATCGCATCGCAGGGATTGCCCGCGAACTGGGCCTGATGGAAGGCGTACCCGAGTTCCTCGATCAGGACGCCTATGGCTACCTGCCGCGAGACAAGGTGGTGTTGATAGCCACGGGCAGCCAGGGCGAATCCCGGGCGGCCATGGCCCGTATCGCCGATGGTTCTCATCCGGTAATCGATTTGTCGCCGGGCGACATGGCGATCTTTTCGTCCTGGGCCATCCCAGGCAATGAAAAGGCCGTGCAGGACATACAGAACAAGCTGGTCGATAAAGGCGTTGAGGTTGTCACCGGCCGCGACGAAATGATCCACGTGTCCGGTCACCCAAGGCGGCACGAGCTGGCCCAACTCTATGATTGGCTCAAGCCAGATGTCCTTATCCCCGTCCATGGCGAGCCAATGCACCTTGAAGCTCATGCCACCTTTGGTCGCGAAAAGGGCATCAAGACCGTGCTGTCGATCCGCAATGGCGATATGGTCCAGCTCTTCCCCAATACCAAGCACCATCGCGGCGAAGTCCGCACCGGCATTCTCTATCTCGACGGTAATCTCTTATGTACGCCCGAAGAATCGAACGTCCGCGACCGCCGGCGGCTGGCGTTCGGCGGCGTGGCCATCGTGAGCCTCGTGGTGAACGGACGCGGGCAGATTGTCTCAGGCCCCGAATTCGATCTGGACGGGCTGCCCGATCTGGCGGACGATGACGATCCGCTGAGCGCCGTCGCTCAGTCGGCGGCACGGGGGGCGATCAAGAGCTTTCCGGAAAAGCGCCGGGCCGATACAGGGCGCTTGGCCGAAGCGATCCGCCGCGCGGTGCGCTCCGAACTCAATGCCGCCTGGGGGCGCAAGCCCATCGTCAAGGTCTTCGTTCACAAGGTGTAGCTTAGATAATGCAGCCCTTTACCTACGTAGCGATCTATTTCATCGTCTGGTGGACAGTGCTTTTTGCCGTCCTGCCATTCGGCGTGCGCGGTCAGCACGAAGATGGAGAGGTGACGGACGGCACCGACCCGGGAGCCCCCACCAAAGTGCATCTTTGGCAAAAGGCGCTTGCAACGACGCTCATTTCCGCGGTCCTGACCGCGCTCATATTCTGGGGTATGAGCAATCCGTGGCTGCAAGAATACTGGAGCTGAGCGCTCCAAACGGACCAGTTCGTTTAATTGATGCAGAACAAAAAAATGCAGGGCTAAGGCCCTGCATTTAAAAAAAGTTTCGCGACAATCCACTGGTCTTACAGCGCTCAGATCGGGCGGCCAGTGCTCCTCCCTTGACGTTGTCAGCGTCGGCAGGTTGTACCCGCCTCTCTTTGTATGGCGCGGACCCTATCAAGGACAAATTGTCGCGACAAGCAGAAAATTTGCGAATAGTCGCACGATAACAAAAAACGGACAGGAAAGCCGTCGCACCCTCGTGGACTTGCCTTTTCACCGTTCCTTGCGCTTGATTGCGCAGCCCGGTATTGAGCCCTTGAGTCGGTTCCCGGCAAATCGGAGTTCTCATGCGCCTGTCCCGCTATTTCCTGCCCGTCCTCAAAGAGACACCCAAAGAGGCGGAAATCATCTCTCACCGCCTAATGCTGCGCGCCGGCATGATCTCGCAGCAGGGCGCAGGAATGTATGCCTGGCTGCCGCTGGGGTACAAGGTACTGCGCAAGATCCAGCAGATCATCGAGGAAGAGCAGAACCGGGCAGGGGCTGTCGAACTCCTGATGCCCACGCTGCAATCGGCGGACCTATGGCGCGAATCGGGACGCTATGAGGATTACGGCAAGGAAATGTTGCGTATGCAGGACCGCCATGAGCGCGACATGCTCTACGGTCCGACCAACGAGGAGATGATCACCGAAATCTTCCGTTCCTATGTGCGTTCCTACAAAGATCTCCCGCTCAATCTCTACCACATTCAGTGGAAGTTTCGCGACGAGATCCGCCCGCGCTTCGGCACCATGCGGTCCCGCGAATTCCTGATGAAGGACGCCTACTCCTTCGATCTCGACAAGGACGATGCCGTAAAGGCCTACAACCGCATGTTCGTGGCCTATCTGCGCACCTATTGGCGCATGGGGCTGACGGCCATCCCGATGCGTGCCGAAACCGGGCCGATCGGTGGCGACTTGTCCCACGAGTTCATCGTCCTGGCCGATACGGGCGAAAGTGGCGTGTTCTGCCATGCCGATATGCTCGACAAGCCGATCCCGTCCGCCGACACCGACTTCATGGGTGACCTGTCTGGTATCGTCGCCGACTGGACCTCGCTTTATGCGGCCACCGAAGACATGCACGACGAGGCCGATTTCGCCGCAAAGGTGCCTGAGGAAAAGCGTATCGCGGCCCGCGGCATTGAAGTGGGCCAGGTCTTTTACTTCGGTACAAAATATTCCGACCCCATGGGTGCCAAGGTGACGGGCTCGGACGGCAAGGACGTTGCTGTCCATATGGGCTCATACGGTATCGGATTGACCCGCATCGTTCCGGCTATCATCGAAGCTAGCCATGACGAAAACGGCATCATCTGGCCCGTCTCGGTCGCACCATTTGAGGTAACCCTCATCAATCTCAAATCCGGTGATGCCGAATGTGACGCGGCCAATGAAAAACTCTACGGCCAGCTTCAGGCCGCCGGCATCGACGCGCTGTATGATGATCGCGCCACGGGTGCCGGACAGAAATTTGCGACGTCCGATCTCATCGGGATTCCCTTCCAGCTCATCGTCGGCCCGCGCGGGCTGGCCTCCGGAGAGGTGGAAATCAAGCATCGCAAATCCGGTGAACGCGAAACCATCGGCATCGAAGACGCCGTTTCTCGCCTGAAAGCGCTTATCGAACCCGAACGCAGGGACAACGCTTGAGCTCCGCCGAGGCCGCCCGGCAGCAAAAGGGAACGCGTCCATTTTCACGCTTTGAGTGGATGGTGTCCGGCCGCTATCTTCGGGCACGACGCAGCGATGCTTTCATTTCGGTCATCGCGGCGCTCACGATGATCGGCATCGCCATCGGCGTTGCCACCCTGATCGTCGTCATGAGCGTCATGAACGGGTTCCGCGATGAACTTCTTTCCAAGATTCTCGGTTTGAATGGCCACTTCACCGCCTTTCCCATCGAAGAGACATTCGATGACTATCAAGCCGTCCGCGACCGTCTCGAGGGGGTTGATGGCGTGGTTTCAGCGGTTGCATTTGTGGAAGGACAGGCGCTGGTCACCGGCACCTACAATTCGACGGGCGCCAATGTACGCGGCATGACGCTGGCTGATATCGAAAAGCTGCCCTTGCTCTATTCCAGCACACTCGCTGGCGGCTGGGAGGATTGGGACGATCTTGAGGGCGTCGCTATCGGCGGGCGCATGGCCTCGCAACTCGGTGTGACGGTGGGTGACACCATAACGATTGTCACCCCCAATGGCCCGCGCACCCCGCTTGGCTCGACCCCCCAGATTCGATCCTATCCGATCAACGTCGTTTTCGATGTCGGTATGGTGGAGTTCGATTCCCTATTCATATTCATGCCCATCCGCGCTGCGCAGAACTATTTCCGGCTCTATGAGGACCGACTGCGCGCAGGCATGGAGGAACCTGACATCATGGCCAGTGACGAGGAAATCGACGCAGCTTATGAGAGGATTTACACGGCGACTGCAGTCGAGGTGTTCCTCAACGACCCTGACGCGACCTGGAACAAGCAACTCGAACTCGAACAGGCTGCCGGACGGCCAATGGTGTTTACCGATTGGCAGCGGCGCAACGCCACCTTCTTCTCGGCGCTTCAGGTCGAGCGCGTGGTAATGTTTACCATCCTTTCGATGATCGTTCTGGTGGCTGCCTTCAATATCATCTCCAGCCTCGTGATGCTGGTAAAGGACAAGGGCGCCGATATTGCGGTCCTGCGTACCATGGGCGCAACGCGGGCCTCGATCATGCGCATTTTCTGCATCACTGGAACGGCCATCGGCTTTATCGGAACAATTGCCGGCTTCCTGCTTGGCCTGGTGTTGGCAATCAACGCCGAAGCTATCAGGGCCTGGGTGTCCAACGTTATCGGGGTGGCACTGTTCCCGCCCGAGGTTTTCATGCTCTCCCAGCTTCCTTCACGAGTGGACGCCCTTGAAGTGACGGTGGTACTTATCATGGCGCTGGGACTTTCCTTCCTCGCTACGCTCTATCCCGCATGGCGCGCGGCTCAATACGATCCGGTGGAGGCGCTGCGCTATGAGTGAGGTGCTTCTCGAACTCAAGGATGTCCGCCAGACCTATGGCGATGGGGAAGGGGCCGTTCACGTCCTCAACGGTGCTGATTTGACCATCAATCGCGGCGAGATAGTCGCGCTCATTGCACCATCGGGCGCCGGAAAATCGACATTACTTCATATTTGCGGCCTGCTTGAACGTTCGACTGGCGGTGACGTCGATATCGACGGCCAACGGACGGCCAGGCTCGCCGACCGTCAGCGCACGCTGCTTCGCCGTCATCTCATTGGCTATGTGTACCAGTTTCACCACTTGCTGCCCGAATTCAGCGCGCTGGAAAACGTCACCATGCCCCAATTGATTGCCGGCCAGAGCCAACGCGACGGCGACCAGCGTTCCAGAACTCTGCTCGACGCAATGGGAATTGGCCACCGAACTGCCCACCGCCCCGCGGAGCTTTCGGGCGGCGAGCAGCAGCGGGTCGCCATTGCCCGCGCCGCTGCCAACCGGCCCAGCCTCATTCTGGCCGACGAGCCGACCGGCAATCTCGATCCAGCAACATCCGATACGGTGTTCTCGGCACTTGCCGAGCTTATCCGCCAGCAAAACGCCGGCTGCATCATCGCCACCCATAACCACGACCTCGCCCGCAAAGCTGATCGAATAGTGACAATCGTGGACGGCCGCATCCAGCCCGCTACCGTATGAACAGTCGAACAGGACTGAGTAAAGAGGCGAGGGACCATTGCGGGGCCCTCCGCCCCGGACTCCTGCCTTCTTGCTGACGTTGTTATCTGGGCTGCCGATAAGGTTTTCTTAACCAGGCGGACTCGCGACCTGTGAACTATGTGGACAAGAACAAAACATGAATATATAAGAACAAATCATAAACAGCACCCAACGGAGGCTTCCATGCTCGATTTTGTCAAGGACTTCATGGCTCTGGTTTCGCTTACGGCCTTTGGTGGCGTTACGCTGCTTTATCTCGATATGATGCCCTATCTCGTCTGATTCCCGGCTGTGCATAAGCCGCCCATGTGGTGGCATTGCGTGGCGCGGAATGGCACAAAGGCCACCCAGCATCCTCGGGTAACAAACAATGTCCGGTCCCGGTTTCGTTCATCTCCATGTTCATTCGGCCTTCTCCCTGCTCGAGGGGGCATTGCCGCTTGGCACGATACTGGATTTGGCCAAGTCGGACGGCCAGCCCGCCATCGGGATTGCAGACACGAACAATCTGTTCGGCGCCCTTGAGTTTTCCGAGAAAGCCTCGGGCAAGGGCATCCAGCCCATTATTGGGTGTGAACTGGCTCTTGATTTTGGAGCGGATGCCGACAAGCCCTCGGACCGCGTCAACCTGGGTAAAGGGTCCGTCGTTCTGATCGCGGCCGATGCCAACGGGTTCGCCAATCTGGCAGAACTCGTCTCGCGAGCCTACCAGGAAGGTTGCGACGGGCGAACCGCGATCCATATCGATTGGTTGGTCGATAGCGCACAGGGCCTACTCTGTTTGACCGGGGGGCCGGAAGGCGCCATCGATCCCTATCTCGCCGCCGGGCTGGACGGTCAGGCCGAGGCCCGCCTGTCTGTTCTTCATCGCGTATTTGGCGATCGTCTGTATGTGGAGATCCAGCGTCATAACCGGGCACTGGAAAATGCAGTCGAGCCACGCTTGATCGATCTTGCCTACCGGCTCGATTTGCCGCTCGTGGCCACCAATGAACCCTATTTCCCCAAGCAGGAAGATTACGACTCTCACGACGCACTGCTGGCTATCGCTGCGGGTTCGGTTGTTGCGCAAACCGAGCGTCGCCGGCTCTCCGACCAGCACCACTACAAGACGCGCCAGGAAATGATCGCGCTGTTTTCCGATCTGCCCGAGGCGCTTGAAAACACCGTCGAAATTGCACAGCGCTGCAGCTACCGCCCGCGTACGCACGACCCCATTCTGCCCAAATTCGCCGCTGCCGACGGCGTGAGCGAAGAGGAGGCTGTCGCCGCCGAAGGTGAAGAACTGGCCCGGCAGGCACGCGAGGGGCTCAAGATGCGCCTGGCCGATTATGGCCATGCGCCTGAACGCTCCACTCAGGAGTATCAAGAGCGGCTCGAATTTGAGATCAAGGTCATCCGGGACATGAAGTTTCCCGGCTATTTCCTTATTGTTGCGGATTTTATAAAATGGGCGAAGGCTCACGATATTCCGGTGGGGCCGGGCCGTGGGTCCGGCGCGGGCTCGCTTGTGGCCTATGCGCTCACCATTACTGACCTTGATCCGCTGCGGTACAATCTGCTCTTCGAGCGCTTCCTCAATCCCGAACGCGTGTCGATGCCGGACTTTGACATCGACTTTTGCCAGGAGCGCCGCGAAGAGGTTATCCGCTACGTCCAGGACAAGTACGGCTACGAGCAGGTCGCCCAGATCATCACCTTCGGAACGCTCCAGCCCCGTGCAGCGCTGCGCGACGTTGGCCGGGTGCTCCAGATGCCCTACGGGCAGGTGGATCGCATCTGTAAGCTCGTCCCCAACAATCCCGCCAATCCCGTGACGCTGGCGCAGGCCATAAACGATGAGCCGCGCCTGCAGATGATGCGGGATGAGGATGAAACCGTCGCCGAACTCTTGCGCATTGCCGGCAAGCTCGAGGGTTTGTTCCGCCATGCCTCGACCCACGCCGCCGGCATCGTGATCGGCGACCGCCCGCTGCAAAAGCTGCTTCCGCTCTATCGTGACCCGCGCTCGGATATGCCGGTCACCCAATATAACCTGAAATGGGTCGAGCCGGCTGGACTTGTGAAATTCGACTTTCTTGGCCTCAAGACGCTGACCACGATCCGCTATGCAGTCGAAATGGTCAAGGAAACCGGCGTTGACCTTGATATCGATGCCATCCCGCTTGAGGATGCGCCAACCTACAAGCTCTACGCTGATGGCGATACTTATGGCATCTTCCAGTTTGAAAGTCCGGGGATGCGCCGCGCGCTGGTCGAACTCAAGCCCGACCGCATCGAAGACCTGATTGCCATGAACGCGCTCTATCGGCCTGGCCCGATGGACAACATCCCAAGCTTCATCAACCGCAAGCATGGCCGCGAAGAGGTGGAATACCCCCACGAGACTTTGGCCGCTGTCCTTGACGAGACCTACGGCATCATCGTCTATCAGGAACAGGTGATGCAGATCGCCCAGTTGCTGTCGGGCTACTCGCTGGGCGAGGCCGACATGCTGCGCCGTGCCATGGGTAAGAAGATCAAGGCCGAAATGGACAAGCAGCGGGTCCGCTTCCAGGAAGGCGCGATCCGCAACGGCATCAAGAAGGGTCAGGCCGATACCATCTTCGACCTGCTCGCCAAATTCGCCAATTACGGTTTCAACAAGAGCCACGCCGCCGCTTACGCCTGGGTGTCCTATCAGACGGCCTATCTCAAGACCCATTATCCCGAACAGTTCTACGCCGCGTCGATGACGCTCGACATGGCCCAGACCGACAAGCTGTCTGATTTCCGCCGCGAAGCGCAAAAAAAGGATATCGAAGTCGTCCCACCCTGCATCAATCGGTCCGAAGTCAATTTTTCGGTGCGCGATGGGCGCATTCTCTATTCGCTCTGCGCCGTCAAGGGGGTGGGCCGCCATGTCGCCGAGCACATCGTTGAAATCCGGGCTAACCGCCCCTTCAACGATTTGGCCGATTTCGCCTCCCGCATCGACCCCAAAATTATCAATAAGCGCACGCTGGAAACCCTGATCAACGCCGGCGCTTTCGATATGCTCAACAAGCGGCGGGAACAGATCGTCGAGGTCATCGATACCATCGTTAGCACAGCTCAGCGCGAAACCAGCGGACGCGCCGACGGTATCGTTGATATGTTCGCTTCGAGCCAGCCCCAGGCCATCACGCCCCCCGAGCACGTAGCGCCCTGGAGCCTGACGGAACGCCTGGCCCGCGAACACGCTGCCATCGGATTTTATCTTTCGGCCCATCCGCTCGACGATTACACAGAACTGTTCGAAAAACTTCGCGTCCAGCAATGGTCGAACTTCGAGCGCGCCGCCCGCAATGGCGCCGTGGCGGGGCGCCTCGCCGGAACGCTGATCTCGCGTCAGGATCGCCGCACCCGAAAGGGCTCGACAATGGCCATCATGATGTTCTCCGATCCCAGTGGATCTTTTGAATGTATCGCCTTTTCCGAGCAGATCAGTGATTTCGGCCGCTGGCTCGAGCCCGGCAAATCCATAGTGCTCGAAGTGGGCGCCGATTCCCGCCCCGACGGCGTCCGGCTCAGGCTTATCAATTGCGAACCCATCGATGCCTCGGTGGAAAAACTCGGTCGGCGCATGACGATCTTTGCTGGTAATGAGAGATGCCTTGGTCCCATCAAGTCCCAGCTCCAGCCAGGCGGGGAGGGGGTCGTCAGCCTCGTTCTGGTCCGTGATGAGGGCGAACGCGAGTACGAAATCGAGCTTCCCGGCCAGTTTCGCCTCACGCCACAACTCGCCGGAGGGCTGAAAGCCATTACCGGTGTGGTCGATGTGCGCTTGAACTAGCCCGTGACGCTTGCCATATGGGCGGGGCTGCGATATAGCCCGCAGCGTCAAATCCACATGCAAAGGCGGGCCTGTGCTTTAAACAGGTCCATCCGGTGGCGGTTCTCCGCCTCTTTTCCTTTGCAGAGGCATAACCGGTAAAGGAGTATACCAGATGGCATTGCCTGATTTTTCCATGCGTCAACTGCTTGAGGCCGGCGTTCACTTCGGCCACCAGAAGCACCGCTGGAACCCCAAGATGGAACGCTACATTTTCGGCGTCCGTAACGACATCCACATTCTCGATCTGAGCCAGACCGTGCCGGCTCTCTATCGCGCCCTACAGCTCGTGAGCGACACCGTGGCCGATGGCGGCCGCGTGCTGTTCGTTGGCACCAAGCGCCAGGCAGCGCCGCTCGTGGCGGAAGCCGCGCGCCAGAGTGCCCAGTACTACGTCAACTCGCGCTGGCTCGGCGGCATGCTGACCAACTGGCAGACCATTTCGAACTCGATCGCTCGTCTGCGTGAGCTCGAGTCGCTCCAGGCAGACGGCGCCACGGGGCTGACCAAGCGTGAGCGCCTGCAGCGCAGCCGCGAGCAGGAACGCCTTGAGCGTGACCTTGGCGGTATCAAGGACATGGGCAACATCCCGAACCTGATGTTCGTCATCGATACCAACAAGGAAGCCAACGCGATCAAGGAAGCTCGCCGTCTGGGTATCCCAGTGGTTGCCATCGTCGACACCAATTGCGATCCTGATATCGTAGACTATGCCATTCCCGGCAATGACGACGCTGCGCGTGCCCTTGAGCTCTACCTGTCGCTGGTATCGAAGGCTGCGATCGATGGTATCGCCCGCTCGTCCTCCTCGATGGGCCGCGATATGGGTGCTTCCGAGGAAGTGCTTGAAGAGCCCGCTCTCGAAGCCGAGCCCGCTGCTGAACAGCAGGCCGAAGGTGAAACCGCGCAGGCATAATTGCCCGCGCGTCATCTCCCCGACACGCATTTATCATTATCCGTGCCCGTCACCCCGCGCCGTCCGGCGCGGGAACTGGGCAGACAAAGAGGTATCGAGATGTCAATCAGTGCAGCAGACGTGAAACAGCTCCGCGAAATGACCGGGGTGGGCATGATGGACTGCAAAAAGGCGCTCACCGAAACTAATGGCGATATCGAAGCTGCGGTCGACTGGCTGCGCTCGAAGGGCCTTGCCAAGGCCGCCAAGAAGGCAGACCGCGTGGCCGCTGAAGGTCTCGTAGGCGTTGCCGTAGAAGGTAACCGCGCCGCTATCGTCGAAATCAACTCCGAAACTGACTTCGTTGCCCGCAACGAGCAGTTCCAGGGTATCGTACGCAACGCGGCCAAGCTGGCGCTCGCAGCCAATGGCGACGTCGATGCGCTGGCCGCTGCGCAGTTCCCCGGCACCGGCCGCACTGTGTCCGAGGAACTGACCGAAGCCATCGCCAAGATCGGCGAAAACATGACCTTGCGCCGTGCTGCGGTCATGGAAGTAGCGCAGGGCGCCATCGGCAGCTATGTCCACTCCTCGATCTCGGAAGGACTTGGGCGCATCGGTGTGCTCGTTGGCCTCGAATCGGCCGGTGATAAGGACAAGCTCACGGCCTTGGGCCGCCAGATTGCCATGCACGTTGCCGCGACCAAGCCGCTGTCTCTTTCGGCCGACGATCTCGACCCCGAGGCCGTCGAGCGCGAGCGCTCCGTGTTCTCCGAGCAGGCCCGCCAGTCCGGAAAGCCCGACAACATCATCGAAAAGATGGTCGAAGGTCGCATCCGCAAGTACTACGAGGAAGTGACCCTTCTGGCCCAGACGTTCGTGATCGACGGTGAAAATACCGTTGAACAGGCAGTCAAGAATGCCGAGGCCGACGTTGGCGCTCCGATCAAGGTCGCTGGCTATGTGCTCTTTGCTCTCGGTGAGGGCATCGAGAAGCAGGAATCGGACTTCGCAGCCGAGGTTGCCGCCGCTGCGGGCACCGCGTAACGTAACCGAAATTTTTCGGATTCGTCGTCGCAATAAGCTCGAAAGCAGGACACCTTAATGTCCAGAACCGGCTATTCACGCGTCTTGCTCAAGGTCTCCGGCGAAGCCCTCGCCGGAGACCAGTCATATGGGATAGAGCCTGAATTTCTAAATTCCATTGCGCGCCAGATCGTCGATCTGACCCGTGCCGGCATGCAGGTTGCCATCGTCATCGGCGGCGGCAACATCTTTAGGGGTATGGCCGTTGCCGCCAAGGGCGGCGATCGGGTGATCGGCGACCACATGGGCATGCTCGGAACGGTTATCAATTCCCTGGCCCTGGGCGACGCGATCCGCAGGGCGGGAGGGCGGTCCCACGTTTTCTCGTCCGTCTCGATGCCTTCGATCTGTGATACTTTCACCCAGCGCGCCGCGATCGCTGCGCTCGAGGGTGGCGCGACGGTAATCTGTGCGGGCGGCACGGGCAATCCGTTCTTTACCACCGATACCGCGGCGGCGCTCAAGGCCATCGAGTTGCGTTGCGATGTGCTGCTCAAGGGCACCAAAGTCGATGGCGTTTATTCCGCCGATCCTGAAAAAGATCCCTCCGCCACCAGATTTGAGGCCATTTCCCATGAGGAGGTGATTGCCCAGGATCTGCGGGTCATGGACACGGCGGCATTTGCTCTTGCGCGAGACAATGGCTTGCCGATAATCGTCTATGCCTTGTCGGACAAGGAAGGGCTGGTGGGCGTTCTCGATGGACGCACACCGAGTACGCGTGTCGGCTGACGCCACGCGCTGATTGTAAAAATGACATGATCGTTTGGCCGACTGGTCAGGCGACCGCGGGCTGCAGCGCCCAGCAGACGACCGGGAGAAGACTTGATGTCCGAAGCGTTCTCACTCGAAAGCCTCCGCACGAGGATGAAGAAATCCATTGAGTCGATGAAGGGTGACCTCGCCGGCTTGCGCACCGGACGCGCCAGTGCCAGCCTGCTTGAACCGATCATGGTCGATGCGTACGGCTCGATGATGCCGCTCAATCAGGTTGCCACGGTTTCAGTGCCCGAGTCGCGGATGCTCTCGGTGCAGGTCTGGGACCGCTCGATGGCCGCCGCCGTCGAAAAGGCAATCCGAGAATCCTCGCTCGGCCTCAATCCCATGGCCGAAGGCCAGATCATACGCGTTCCGCTGCCCGAGCTTAACGAAGAACGCCGCCGCGAACTCTCCAAGGTTGCCCATCAATATGCCGAGCAGGCGCGTGTGGCCGTTCGTCACGTGCGTCGCGACGGCATCGAGCTTTTGCGCAAGCTCGAAAAGGATGGTGATATGGGCCAGGACGACGCAAGAACCGAGACTGATAGGGTGCAAAAGGCAACAGACGATGCGATTGCTGAGATCGATCAACTTGTCGGCGCCAAGGAACAGGAAATCATGCACGTATAGGCTGGCGCCGGATTGGCTCCGGTCTGAGGAAACCGATGTCGACACATCCGGCAACAGTATCGATTGAGCCTCAGCGCGATCTCAAGATCCCGCGCCATGTCGGCGTGATTATGGACGGCAACGGCCGCTGGGCGAAACAGCGCGGCCTGGGGCGTTCCGAGGGTCACAGGGCGGGGGTCGAGGCCGTGCGCCGCATAGTCGCCCTGTCCATCGATTATGGCATACAGTGCCTGACCCTTTTCTCGTTTTCCGCTGAGAACTGGCGCCGTCCGCCAGATGAAGTGCGCTTCATCTTTGGGCTATTGCGACGGTTCGTTGCCTCCGATCTTGAAAAGCTACTCGCGCAAAATGTTCGCATTCGCATCATCGGCGATCGGCTGGGGCTGGAACGCGGCCTGCGCGGCATTATTGATGATGTGGAGGCCCGGACGGCCGGAAACACCGGCCTCGATCTGGTTATTGCCTTCAATTACGGCGCCAAAACCGAGATCGTGACTGCCACTCGCGTTATTGCTCGCAAGGTCGCTGCAGGCGAGCTCAAGCCAGAAGAGATAGACGAGGCGACCATAGCCCGCCATCTCGATACCTCCGGGCTCCCCGATCCCGATCTCATCTTGCGTACCAGCGGCGAAATGAGGCTCTCCAATTTTCTGCTCTGGCAATCTGCCTATGCCGAACTCGTCTTTGTCGAGGAAAACTGGCCCGATTTCGACGAATCGGTTTTCGTCCGTGCGCTCAAATCCTACACTGAGCGCGACAGACGGTTTGGCGGTATCAGGACGTGACGGAAGACAAGGGTAGGGCGACGACAGCTTATGGGGGATTTTGGCCTTTCGGACCGGACCTCCTGCCGCGTCTGCTCTCGGCCATTGTCCTCATTCCCCTCACCGCTATTGCCCTGATTGCCGGTTGGATTCCGTTCGCGCTTCTCATCGCGCTTGTCATGGCCGGCGCCTATCGCGAATGGGAAGCCATGATTACCGGACGCCAGTCTGCCTGGCCGGCGGTGTTCTTCATGGGAATGACCGCTGTTGCTGCGGTCGCTCATCCAATGAACGGGGCCTGGACCAGTGCTATCGTGTTCGGCGTCGCTATCGTGCTGGCTCTGCTCATAAAAGCACCCAACCGGCACTGGCGCATTAGTGGCATTGTGTTTTTCGGATTCTCCACCATCGCGTTTCTGGCCATTCGAGGCAGCTCGGGTGTCGGTATATGGGCTGGGGTATTTCTGGTCTCGGTGGTCTGGATGACGGACATCGGCGCCTATTTTGTTGGCCGCATCGTCGGGGGGACGAAGCTGTCGCCCGATGTATCGCCCTCCAAAACCTGGTCGGGAGCGGCTGGCGGTTTGTGCGCCGGAACGCTAAGCGGCATTGCTGTGTGGTTTCTCGCTGGCTGGGCGCTTGATACACCGTCACCCTTTGCCATCGGCCTTCTGATTTCGGTCGTTGTCTCGATTTCCGGCCAGCTGGGCGATCTGGCGGAGAGTGCGGTAAAGCGCCGCTTCGCCGTAAAGGACAGCGGTGACATAATCCCCGGCCATGGGGGGCTGATGGACCGTATCGACAGCCTGACCTCGGCCGGTATCGTGTTGTGGTGTATCGGGTTGGCAAATCGGGGGCTGGGCGCGGTACCACAAGGCATCCTGTTCTGGTAGAACGCCAATTCGACACATTGGGCCACCATGGCTCGCCATTGCTTGTCTTGGCATCGCTTGAAAGGGATTTTCGATGATCGGTGAACTGCCGTTCTTCCTGAACTACATCATACCCTTCCTTGCCATCCTGACGGTCATCGTCTTTGTCCATGAGATGGGCCACTATCTCGTGGCCCGCTGGAACGGGGTGGCGATCGACGCGTTTTCGATCGGCTTTGGTCCCGAGCTGATCGGCTGGAATGACAAGCGTGGCACAAGGTGGCGCATCGCTGCATTTCCGCTCGGCGGCTACGTCAAGTTCACAGGCGATATGAACGCTGCGAGCATGCCCGATCCGGATGCTGACCAGTACGATCCGGCCATCCGGTCCAATCTGTTCGCCAACAAATCCGTCTACCAGCGCATGGCGGTCGTGATCGCAGGTCCTGCCGCCAATTTTCTCCTCACCTTCCTGATTCTCTACGCAATGCTTCTTGGCTACGGGCGGCTGACGCTCGATCCCGTGGTTGGTGACGTGATCGCCGATTCGCCGGCCGCGATGGCGGGACTGGAGTCGGGAGACCGATTCCTCTCCGTCGATGGCTACGCGATCCGCGGCTTTGAGGATGTTCAAAGGATTGTTTCGACGGCGCCCGAGCGTAGCGTTTCTATGGTCATCGAGCGTGATGGAGAGCAGGTAAGCCTGTCTCTGATCCCGCTCAGTGAAACCACGACGACCCGCTTCGGGCGCGAGCTCACGGTTGGCCGCATGGGCGTCACGCGCGACGTGGGCGAGGGTGACATCGTGCTCTACCGGCCGGGGCCGTTAGAAGCGGTCGGTATGACGTTCGAGGAAATCTCGTTCATCATCGACCGGACGCTCAATTTTCTCGGAGACATTTTCATAGGCCGCGCCGACCTCGACCAGGTCGCCGGACCGGTGGGCATGGCGCAGGTTTCGGGCGAGGTGGCGACGCTGGGTCTGTTAGCATTGGTTAACCTTACGGCACTTTTATCGCTAAACATTGGCATAATTAACCTGTTCCCAGTGCCGATGTTGGATGGTGGTCACCTGATGTACTACCTCTATGAGGCTGTGCGCGGCCGCCCCCTGAGCCAGCGCGTTCAGGAAATCGGATACCGCATAGGCTTTGCCCTGGTGTGTACGCTGATGGTTTTCACGCTGATCAACGACCTGGTCTGAAGTCCGGCCGGAGGCAGGCAGTGCGCGGTATCAAGGGGTTAGCAAGTGTTGCACGAATACATGACTGGTCATCTTTTGGCCGCAGGGCAGGGGGTTTCACCTTGCTCGTCGAGCAAAAACAGGTAAAACCTGTCATCGGAGTATGGGGGAATCCATGTCTTGAGACGATTCCCGGTCCAAGTCTCAAAAGGCAAGCAAGAACAATCATGATGAAATCAGCCAAGCTTTTGCACAGCGTCCTCCTCGCCATGGCGCTTTTCACTTTTGCGCCTTTCATCGGAAGTGCTGCGCTGGTTCTGAGCGTTTCGTCTGCGCAGGCCCAGGTGGCTGACGGGACCGAGGTCTCCGCTATCGGGTTTGACGGCAACAGCCGTTTTAATGACAATCAGCTTTCGGCGATGGTCGATGTGGCTGCGCGGCGGGTCTACACCCAGGCTGGCATTGCTAATGACATCCAGACCATTCAGGCGGCCTACACTCAGGTCGGATATTCCAACGTAACCGTGACCTCGACCACCGAACCTGCCGCGGACGGTCGGGTTCGCGTATTCTTTCAGGTCAATGAGGGGGATCGCGCTGGTATAGCGGCGATCAACTTTACCGGCAATAACTCCATCAGTTCTATGGTTCTCAAGGGTGTTGTGACCACCAAGGAGACCCATATTTTCAGTTGGTTGTTCCGAGACGATCTCTACAGCGAGGATCGGCTTGCCGTCGATCGTGAACGTGTCCGGCTTTATTACGCCAATCGTGGCTTTCCTGATGCGCGCGTGCTGTCCTCGGTCGCCGAGTTTGACGCTACCCGCAATGCCTACTTCATCAACTTCACGGTAGACGAAGGTCAGCGCTACGATTTTGGCAGTATCGCCATTGAAACTTCGATCGCGGGGCTCGACGCAGACGCTCTGCGGGGTGGTATCAGTACCGGTTCGGGTAGTCGTTATTCGCTCTCTGATTTGAGCCAATCGACCTCCGAACTTGCGGTGCGTGCGACCAACCAGGGCTACCCCTTTGCCGAGGTTCGTCCGCGTATCGATCGCGACATCAGCAGCAACACCTTCAACGTGACCTATCTGGTCGATGAAGGACCGCGCGTCTATGTCGAGCGCATCAACATCACAGGAAACACCAAGACACGCGACTACGTCATTCGCCGCGAGTTTGATTTCGCTGAAGGTGATCCGTTCAACCGCGCGCTGGTTACCAAGGGGCGTGCTGACATCGAGGCTCTAGGCTTCTTCTCCTCGGTGCAGGTTACGTCCGCACCCGGCAGCGCTCCCGATCGCGTTGTTCTGAACGTGGCGGTCGTTGAGCGAAGCACGGGCGACTACGGTGTCGGTGCTGGTTATTCGACGCGCGACGGCATTTTCGGCGAAATCTCGCTGACAGAGCGCAACTTCCTCGGTCGCGGCCAATATCTGCGCGTTGCCCTTGGCCGCTCTGAAAATGGCGAAACCTATGACTTCAGCTTCACTGAGCCGCGGTTCATGGGTCTGCGCATCTCCGCTGGTGTGGACGCCTACCGTCGTGTGACCTCCGAAGGCTCCAACTTCTCCTACGGGACCGAGACGACTGGTGGTCAGCTCCGCTTCGGCCTTCCGGTCGCCCAGGATCTGACGCTGACCACAAGGCTCGGGCTGGAACAGGTGACGTTCACCGATGACGATGCTCCCTTCGCCCCGGCCTATATCGGCGGAACGCGCGACAGGCTCACAGTCGGCTATACTCTGACCTACGATACGCTCGACAATCAGCAGCGTCCGACGGAAGGCATGATTCTCTCCTTCTCGCAGGACTACACGACGCTCACCGCCGACTTCCTCAAGACCGAAGTCAGAGCGCGCGTCTACTATCCGATCTGGGAAGAAATGGGTGTGGTTGGCAGCCTGCGTGGCCAGGCCGGCACAATTACCGATATCGGTGGCAGCGGTATCCATCCCACCGATACGTTCCAGCTTGGGCCGAACCTCGTCCGTGGCTATCGCTTTGGTGGCATGGGTGCCCGTACGGTGGCAACCGACGATGCGCTTGGCGTGCTCTCGTACGCCGGCCTGTCTGCCGAGATCGACTTCCCTCTGCCGTTCCTGCCCGAAAACTGGGGCCTGCGCGGTGCTGTCTGGGGTGACATGGGTTGGATCGACGGTATTCCGGCTTCCGGCGTGGCCGACACCGGCATCGGTAACCCACTTAAATCCTCGGTTGGTGGTTCGCTGATTTGGGAATCGCCTCTTGGTCCGCTGCGCGGCGACTTCGCCCACGTCATCGATCCCGATGCAAACGACCGAACCCAGGTCTTCCAGCTGACGCTTTCGACACTGTTCTAATCGTCCGCTCTTATTGAAAAAACGGAAACCGCGGCGTATCAGGGCCGCGGTTTCTTTTTCAGGCGCAGCAATGATCGATCCCCGATTTCACGAGTGCACTGGCCCGCGGCTTCTGTCGGACTTGCTTGATGCGGCAGGGCACAAGGCTTTGGCCGGTAGTCTGGCTTCAGACCCGTCAATTGAAGGCGCCAGCGATCTCGCTGATGCCGGAGCCGCCAGCATTTCGTTTGCCGCCAGCAAGTCCTACGCTGATCAGCTGGCCCGCAGCGGAGCGGGTGCGGTGCTGGTGACCGCCGAACTTGCCGAATCTGTCGCAGACCATGCGACCCCAATAGTTTGCGAAAAGCCCTACGATGTCTTTGTCGACATCCTCAATGTATTCTACCCCGACGACGGCGCGGCCGTTATCCGCGCCTCGACTCGCGCTGAGCCCATGCCTCTGATTGAACCCGGCGTGATACTTGCCGCCAATGTCGCGGTCGGGCCAGGCGCTCAAATCGGATCGGGCACTGTCATCGGCGCCAACAGCACGATTGGCGCAGGTGTAACAATCGGACGCGACTGCGTTATCGGCTCCAATGTTTCAATTGAGTGCGCCTATCTGGGCAATGAAGTCGTCATCCAGCCGGGAGTTGTTATCGGTGCGGAGGGTTTCGGCTTCCAGCTTCGCTCGGACCGGCATCGCAAGATCCCGCAACTCGGCCGCGTCATTATTCAAGACCGCGTCGAACTTGGCGCCAATACCACAGTCGACCGCGGCACGCTTGGCGACACGGTCATTGGTGAAGGCACCAAGATCGACAATCTCGTTCAGGTTGGCCACAACTGCCGCATCGGCCGCAACTGCGTTATTTCTGGCATGTGCGGGCTGTCCGGCTCAACGATCCTGGAAGATGGCGTCGTAATGGGGGGTGGTGCGGG
Source organism: Pelagibacterium sp. (assembly GCF_965249125.1). Lineage (GTDB taxonomy): Bacteria > Pseudomonadota > Alphaproteobacteria > Rhizobiales > Devosiaceae > Pelagibacterium. The sequence continues at coordinate 1,705,343 of NZ_OZ252217.1, read as the reverse complement.
CACCGCGGGGCATCTGCGTCTTGGCGCCAACACGCTGGTCCTTGCTCGTTCCGGGGTTACCCACAGCTTTCCCCCCGGCTCCAATATTGCCGGAGCGCCTGCGCAGGATGTAAAGATGTGGAAGCGAGAAATCGTAGCGGTAAGACGGTTGTCAAAAGGGGATAAGACTTGAGTACCCTCAGTGCTGATACGGCCAAGCAGGCCACTGAACTCTCCACCATGGAGATAGACGCCGTCCTCAAGGCGCTTCCGCATCGCTACCCCTTCCTGATGATCGACCGCATCATCGAGATCGACGGCGACGATTCGGCCATCGGCATCAAGAACGTCACGTTCAATGAGCCGCAGTTTCAGGGGCATTTCCCCGGCGAGCCCATTTTCCCGGGTGTCCTCATCATCGAGGGCATGGCCCAGACGGCTGGCGCCATCGTCATCAACCTTGAGAACAAGTCAGGCGATAAGCACATCGTTTACCTCCTGACGATCGATGCCGTGAAGTTCCGTAAGCCCGCAAAGCCTGGCGACCGTCTGGAATATCACATCAAAAAGATTCACCGCCGCAAGACGGTCGGACGCTATGAAGCAAAGGCAATCGTGGACGGCGTCGTCGTCGCCGAAGCCGAAATCGGCGCGATGATCGTCAAGGAACAAGCGTGACCGCATCAATCCATCCCACAGCCATTGTCAGCGGCAACGCGACGCTGGGCGAAAACGTGCATGTCGGTCCCTATTGCATCGTGGGCGACAACGTAACCTTGGGCGATGAGGCGAGGCTCGTTTCGCACGTCTCCATCGATGGTCGCACGGCGGTAGGCGCGCGAACCACCATCTACCCGTTTTCTTCCATCGGTCACCCGCCGCAGGATCTCAAATTCGAGGGCGAACCGAGCACGGTTTCGATCGGTGACGATTGCGTGCTGCGCGAATATGTGACCATCAATCCCGGCACCGCCGGCGGCGGTATGGAAACCAGGGTTGGCAATAATTGCCTGCTTATGGTGGGCGTCCATATCGCCCATGATTGCCGCGTCGGCAACCATGTGGTCATGGCCAATCAGGCATCTTTGGCCGGCCATTGCATCGTGGATGACTACGTCCGTTTCGGTGGCATCTGCGGCGTTCATCAATTCGTCCGCATCGGCGCTCATGCCTTTGTCGGCGCCATGTCGTTCGTCGAAAACGACGTCATTCCCTACGGCTCTGTGCTTGGCAATCGTGCCTATCTCGGTGGATTGAACCTTGTTGGGCTCAAGCGCCGCAAGTTCGACCGGGAATCGATCCACGCCTTGCGGGCCGCCTATCGCATGATCTTTTCGAGCGAGGGCACCCTGCGGGAACGCATTGAAGACGCCGCCGAAATATTCGAGGGCGAAGCGCTCGTTGAGGAAGTGATCGAGTTCATCCGGAAGCCGTCCGAGCGCGCGCTCTGCATGCCCCGCAACGGCACGCCAGCCGAACAATGACCGCTCCCGGCCGATTGGCGCTGGTCGCCGGATCGGGCGATCTTGTACCCCAGGCCATTGCGGCTGCCCGGGATGCCGGGTGGGAAGTTCGCGTTCTTGCGCTCCATCCACGCGCCGATCTGGAGGGTGAAGATCCCTTCCGAATCAAGGTCTCCCGCCCCGATCAGGTGCTGCGCGAAATCCGTCGGTTCAAGGCCACCCACGTCTGCGCCGTTGGTGGCATGCACATGTCGGACCGCGAGCGCGAAACCTTTGCGGAATTTGCGGGCGATAAGGACGGCGCCACCAAAGGCGACAGCAAGCTTTCCCAACTCGGCGCAGCGCTGCTAAAAATGTTGGGCCTCCCCTTCATCGGCGTGCACGAAATCGTTTCGAACCTCCTTGCACCCGAGGGCCAGATGGGCGCAGTCCCCGCCGCGGGTGAACTTCTCCGCACCGCCGAATTTGCCTTTGCAGTGGCCCGCAAAGCCGGCGTCCTCGATCTTGGGCAGGCGCTCGTCGTCTCTGGGGGGCGGATTATTGCAACTGAGGATATCGGCGGCACCGACGAGCTTCTCGCAAGGTGCGACGTCTATCGCGAGCGCGGCCTCATCGGCAATGGGCGCGGCCATTTGGTTCTCGCCAAAACATCAAAGCCCGGCCAGCCCCTGCACGTTGATCTTCCCGCCATCGGCAAAAATACCGTTGCACTGGCTTGCAAAGTCGGCATTGAAGCAATTGTCGTTGAAGCCGGGCGTACCCTGTTGATCGGCCGCGACGAACTGATTTCGAACGCCGATGCCGCAGGTATCGCGCTTCTCGGCATTGCGGCGCAAGATGACTAGTGTCTTCATTCTTGCTGGCGAGGCGTCGGGCGATCGCATTGGCGCCAATTTAATGGCGGGCCTCCGCCGCGCTCGTCCCGATCTGTCCATATCGGGCGTCGGCGGCGATGCTATGGAAGGCGAGGGGCTCTCCTCGCTCTTTTCCATCGAAGATCTGGCGGTCATGGGCTATCGCGACGTCATTGTCAGGCTACCTCTGCTGCTGTGGCGCGCCCGTCAGGTTGTCATGGCTGTCCTGCGCCAACGGCCCAGCGTGGTCGTGCTCATCGACGCCCAGGTCTTCTCGAAGGTTGTGGCTCGATCGCTACGCAGGCGCGGATATCGTGGTGCCATCATCCTTTACGTTGCCCCCGCCGTCTGGGCCTGGGGTGCCGATAGGGCCCGGAAACTGTCAGGGATTTTCGATGAGGTATTGAGCGTACTGCCGTTCGAGCCGGAAGCGATGCGGCGGCTCGGCGGGCCACAAACAGCCTATGTGGGGCACCCCGCGCTGGCGAGATATCCCATGCGGTCGGCTCAGCCGGCCGCTGGTCCCGTCCTGCTTCTGCCGGGCAGCCGCAGGGGCGAAATCGCTCGCCATCTCCCGATGATGGCCCAAGTGGCGCAGCGCTTGGCGGCCCACCCCTCCGTCGCCGGATTCATTATTCTCTCCACACCATCCCAAGCGGCCCGAATTTCCAGGATGGTGACCCAATGGCCAACCCCGGTATCTGTGCTGGTCACGCCGCAAGATCGCGCGTCCGCCATTGAACGGGCCTTGGCCGCAATCGCTGTGAGCGGTACGGTTACGCTCGAACTCGCCCTTGCTGGTGTGCCCCACATCCTGACCTATGTCGCCGAAGGCGCCCAGGTCCGTATGTTCAAGAAGGCAACGACCCGTTTTATCGGACTGCCCAATATCATTGCCGGAAAACAGGCGATCCCTGAAATACTGTTCGCCCACAAGGGTGAGCCGGCAAAGCTGGCCGATGCCGCCTTCGCGCTGATCGACGCGCCGCTGGCGCTGGCTACCCAGGCCGGCGAATTCCGCCAGATCCGCGCCCTCATGGAAAAAGGGGCGCCGGAAGCGCCCCTTCAAGATCCCGTCGAAATAATTCTGGCTCACATCTAGCGAGCTGAAATATCCACATAATCGCGCATCGTCGCGCCATTGTAGAGCTGGCGGGGACGCCCGATCTTCTTTTGCGGATCGCCGATCATTTCCTTCCACTGGGCAATCCAGCCTACCGTGCGCGACAGCGCAAAGATCGCCGTGAACATCGAAGTCGGGAAGCCAATGGCGTCGAGAATGATGCCTGAGTAGAAATCCACATTCGGATAAAGCTTGCGATCAACGAAATATGGGTCTTCCAGTGCGATCTTCTCGAGTTCCTGCGCGACCTGCAACGTCGGGTTGTTTTCGACGCCCAGGAGATCAAGTACTTCACGAGCCGATTCCTGCATCACCGCGGCGCGCGGATCGTAATTCTTGTACACCCGGTGCCCGAAACCCATCAGGCGGAACGGGTCGTTCTTGTCCTTGGCGCGTTCGATGAATTCGGGGATGCGGTCCACGGTCCCGATCTGGCGCAGCATGTTGAGCGCCGCCTCGTTGGCGCCGCCGTGCGCAGGCCCCCACAAGCAAGCCACACCGGCAGCAATACAGGCAAACGGGTTTGCATCCGACGAACCCGACAGACGAACCGTCGAGGTCGAAGCGTTCTGTTCATGGTCTGCATGAAGCGTAAAAATACGGTCCATGGCCTTGGCTACCACCGGATCGACCTTGTATTCCTCGGCCGGCACGGCAAAGCACATGTGCAGGAAATTCGACGCATAATCGAGATCATTGCGCGGATAAACGAAAGGCTGGCCCACCGAATACTTGTAGGCCATCGCAGCAATGGTCGGCAGCTTGGCGATCATGCGGATCGAAGCGATTTCACGCTGCTCGGGGTCCGAGATGTCGGTGGAGTCGTGGTAGAACGCCGCCATTGCGCCGACAACACCGGTCACGATGGCCATAGGGTGCGCGTCACGGCGGAAGCCGCGATAGAAATAGTGCATCTGTTCATGCACCATGGTGTGCCGCGTCACCCGGTTCTCGAAATCCTTCAGATCGGCTTTCGAGGGCAGTTCGCCGTAGAGCAGCAGGTAGCAGACCTCGATATATGAACTCTTGTCCGCAAGCTGGTCGATGGGATAGCCGCGATAGAGCAGCTCGCCCTTGTCGCCGTCGATATAGGTTATGGCGCTATCGCACGCCGCCGTTGAGGTGAAACCGGGATCGTACGTAAACATTCCAGTCTTGGCGTACAGCGAACGAATGTCGATTACATCGGGCCCCACCGTGCCGCTGAGCACCGGGAACTCGTAGGATTCATCGCCCAGAGTAAGTTTTGCGGATTTATCGCTCATTCATGTGCCTCCCGGGTTTCGGCTCAGATTTGCCACAAGCGCGGGGCTCGCCGGCTCTGAACACGCACAATGACGTCGTTGAAAAATGCTTCGCTTGGGTATCCGAAATCGTTACGCCATGCAACTACGTCATGGTTCTTGACGTATAGGTAAAACGAAAGTTGTAATTCAAAACACGAGACGGATGGCGCTAGGAACGAGCCCCCGCGCCAACGCCCACGACATCGGAAAGCCGGGCCAGGCTCTCCTCGCGCCCGATCAACACCATGACTTCGAAAATGCCCGGTGAAATTGTCCGCCCGGTCAGCGCGGCCCGCAAGGGTTGCGCAACCTTGCCCAGTTTTAGCCCAACCGTTTCGGCATAGGTCCGCACCGTCCCGTCCAGACTTTCAACCGACCAGCCATCAAGCGCCGAAAATGCCGACGTGAGCGCCGCCAGATGTGCAACGCTTTCTTCGTTGAGCAATTGCGCTGCCTTTTCTTCGATCGGCAGCGGCCGTTCCGCATAGATGAACTGCGCCAGATCGATCAGTTCGAGAACAGTTTTGGCGCGTGGCTGCAGTTCGGGGATCGCGGCCATGACCGTATCCTTGTTGGAAACGAGGCCAGCGTAGTCGGCATTGCGCCCGGTCTCCGACGCCGTCTCTACCATCACATCGTAGAGTCGGGCAGGGTCGGTCGCGCGGACATAGTGACCGTTGAGATTGTCGAGCTTGACGAAATCGAACCGGGACGCGCCCTTATTGAGTGCCTCGAGCGAGAACCACTCGACCATCTGGTCGGTCGAAAAGATCTCGTCGTCGCCATGCGCCCAACCCAGCCGCGCCAGATAATTGCGCAAGGCTTCGGGCAGATATCCCATCTGGCGATACGCCTCGACCCCCATTGCGCCATGGCGCTTGGAAAGCTTTGCCCCGTCCGGTCCGTGGATCAGCGGAATATGGGCCATCTCGGGGACATCCCAGCCCATGGCGCGATAAATTACGATCTGCCTGGCGGCATTGGTCAGATGATCGTCACCCCGAATAATATGGGTAACGCCCATGTCGTGATCGTCCACCACTACCGCGTGCATATAAGTCGGTGTGCCATCTGAGCGCAGGATGATGAAATCGTCGAGGTTTTCAGCCTTGAAGACAACGTCTCCCTGCACCCGATCCTTGACAACGATGTCGCCCGACTGCGGCGCCTTGATCCGGACAACGGGCTTGACGCCGTTGGGAGCCTCCGAAGCATCCCGATCACGCCAACGCCCGTCATAGCGTGGCGGGCGGCCTTCAGCCCGGGCCTTTTCGCGCATCTCGGTCAACTCTTGCGGCGTACAAAAGCACCTGTAGGCGTTGCCGCTTTCCAGCAATTGCTGGGCAATCTCTGCGTGCCGGTCGGCGCGCGCGAACTGGCTGATCGGATCGCCGTCCCATTCGAGCCCCAACCAGCTCATGCCATCCAGAATGGCCGCCACAGCAGCTTCGGTCGAGCGCTCGCGGTCCGTGTCTTCAATGCGCAGCAGCATCTTGCCGCCCATCTTGCGCGCGAACACCCAATTGAAAAGAGCAGTGCGCGCGCCCCCGATATGCAGGAAACCTGTGGGCGAAGGCGCAAAACGCGTGATGACGGGCTTGGACATGAGGCTTACCGCTTGGAGAAATGCTTGGCCCGTGTGTACCATAGCGCCCAACGAGCGCAAGGGTTGGGGGCGCGCCAAGATGGTCGATTTTCCGGTCGCCAAAATCCGGGGCAGGGGCGGGCTATTGGCCCGCATGCATGGTTCGTGGCGCGGACGGCTGCTCTCTACGAGGGCTTGAGAACCGCAATTCTCGACGCCACTACCCAGCGTCGCAACTTCATCCTCTTTCCCTTTGCCATGATCGCCGGGCTCATTGCCTATCGGATCCTTCCCGGCGAGCCGGCCTTTATCTCGCTTGCCGCCCTTGCAAGTTTGACCTTGGTGACCGCATGGGTCGGTCGTGACCGCGCCCCCATCCGCGAAACCGGTCTGCTTGCCGCGATGTTCGCCCTGGGGATGGTTCTTCTGCCCATTCATGCCGCGCTTTTCGGAACGAACATGCTCGAGGAGCCGCGCTATGGAAGTTACACCGCGCGCATCGAAGCGGTCACACATGATGATGGCAACCAGCAGCGTTGGATCCTTTCCAATATCGAGGGCACTCCTGAGTGGACTGTCCCCGATATCCGGTTAGCCCGCATTACGGTCTCTGGCAGTTATGACGTGTCGCCTGGCGACACCATCACGGCCCGTATCCGCTTTTATCCGGTTCCCCCACCCGCCGTTCCGGGCGGGTACGATTCCCAGTTCGTGAGCCATTTCGATGGTATCGGCGCCTACGGCACAGCATTCGGTGATATCGATATCTCGAGAAGCGAGACAGGCGGTCTCGCGCGCGTCGTCAAGGACATTCGCGCCACCATCACAGCCCGCATCGTATCCCAATTGGGAGAGCGGATCGGGGGCATCGCTGCAGCGCTCGTTACCGGCGATCAAAGCCGGATCATTGAGGACGACCGCAATCTCATGGCGTCGGCGGGCATCGCCCATGTCATCGCGATTTCCGGCCTGCATTTGACACTGGTAGCTGGCACCATGTTCGCCTGCGTGCGCTTCGTCCTCTCGCTCAGCCACGGGATCACCCAGCGCCTGCCCATCAAAAAGATCGCTGCCGGCTTCGGCATCGCTACCGCTCTGGCATACATGGTAATATCGGGCATGGTCATTCCGGCGGTCCGCTCCACGATCATGCTGGCCTTGGTCTTCGCTGCCATCATTGCCGGTCGACAGGCATTGACTATGCGCAATGTTGCGATTGCCGGGTTGGCAATTATCGTCTTTGAACCGACCAGCGTCTTCAGGGCGTCGTTTCAGCTCTCCTTCGCCGCCGTCATCGCTTTGATCGCGGCCTATGAACTGGCCCGACGCAAGCGGGAGGGCAGGGAGCGCCCGCAGCGGGCTAAAGTGCTGGCGCTAATGCTCGACATCGCCAACACCAGCGTCATCGCCGGATTCGCAACCGTTGTTTTTGCCGCCTACCACTTTCAGCAGACAGCGCCTTTCGGGGTACTGGGCAATCTCATGGCCATGCCGATCGTGAGTTTTGTGATGATGCCCGCCGCCCTGCTTGGAACGCTGCTCCTTCCCCTCGGTCTCGAAGCCATCCCCTACATCGCGTTGGGCTGGAGCATCGAGGCGATGCTCTGGTGCGCCGGTTTCGTACGCGAGCTAAGCGGAGGGTTCGACCCCAGCCCCATCCTATCGCCCGCCGCGCTCGGAATCGCTCTAGTGGCACTGGCATGGCTGGCCTATTTCCGACCCCGTATCCGCATCATCGGGCCGATTGTGGCGGTGCCACTTATAGCCTTTCTCTGCCTGGAGCAGGCCCCCGATATTTTTGTCGCCGATCAAAGCCAGGCCGTGGCCGTCCGTAGCGGAGACCGTGTCGCTCTTATCGCTGGGCGCAACAACACCTTTGCCACAACGATCTGGTCAGAGCGCTATATAACGGTGATCGAGAATGCCCATCCGGCGACTGGTTGCGATAGCCTGGGCTGCGTCCTGCCAACGGAAGAGGGCTACAAAATCGCCCTCGTCAAATCCCGCGACGCCTTTGACGAAGACTGCCGCATCGCCGATATCGTCATCACCCGCCTGACCGCACCGCCCCAATGCGATGGGGCCACGACCCTGGTCATCGATGCGCTCGACTTGGCGCGGCACGGCGCGCATATGATCGATTGGAACGGCCCCGATCTCCCACCGACAATCCGCACAGCTATAGACGGTCCGGATCGTCCCTGGCGCATCCAGCCCTAGCGTCTTGCTCATCTGGAGTACCGGCTAAAACCCACAACTTCCGATTGCAGACAACCGGCCGGGACAACGAAAAATCTAGTAGCGCCGCAGTAATCCCACAAGCCGCCCCTGAACCTTCACGCGGTCAGGACCAAAAATTCGGGTTTCGTAAGCGGGATTGGCCGCTTCGAGCGCCACTGCATTACCCTTCTTGCGCAACCGTTTGAGGGTCGCTTCCTCGTCATCGACCAGCGCGACGACGATTTCTCCATTGCCCGCCGCATCCTGTTTGCGGATCAGAACAGTATCGCCGTCAAAAATACCGGCATCGACCATTGAATCCCCGCGCACCTCGAGCGCGAAATGCTCGCCAGAACCCAGCATTTCGGGTGGAACCGCGATGGAATGGGAATGTGTCTGGATTGCCTCGATTGGCACGCCCGCCGCAATGCGCCCCATGACCGGAATGGATACCGATCCGCCGTTGTCTTGCCTGGGTGCCATGGTCTTCGCCGGGACCTTACCCAAAGTACCTTCTATGACTGAAGGTTCGAACCGCGCCTTGCGCCCACCAAGTGAGGGATTCATCGAATCCGGCAGTTTTACGACCTCAAGCGCTCGAGCCCGGTTGGGCAGCCTCCGGATGAACCCACGTTCCTCCAGTGCTGTGATAAGCCGGTGAATGCCCGATTTCGACTTCAAATCCAGCGCTTCCTTCATTTCGTCGAAGGAGGGCGGGATGCCGCTCTCTTTCATCCGCTCATGAATGAACATCAGAAGTTCGTGCTGTTTGCGCGTCAACATTGGCGGATCCCTCGGCGGCGTCGAATCGGAACAAATATTGAACTTTTATACATGTTCCGTAAATGTTCCGCAAGCGCTCCCTGTAAATCGCGGTTTGACGGCTGCGCTTTGATTGATGCGCCGGCGCCGCTACTGATCGTTCAGGCGCACCGCATATTCGTTGGAAAGCATTTCAAGGACACGCCGTCGTGCAGTCGGATCAATCGTGGTGGCTTCAATAAACAGCGCTTCGGCTGCACGGTCCGTAACCTGTTCATAGGCACCCAGGACGGTGCCGACATTGGCGCGATATTCCGGGTCCTCGAAAATATCCCGCCACGCTCGCCGCCACGTCTCGACAATTTCAGGTGGGGTGTCTTGGGGCAAAACAGCCATCTTCTGCGCGGCAAACCCGGCAATGTTGAAGGCGCGATACGCTTCGTAGTCGGCCCCTTCGGGCGGCCGTCCGTGCAGCATTTCATAGACTTCCTCCACAATGGGAAGATCTGGAAATGTCGGGTCGCGCTGCATGACGCCATTTTCATCGAGGATGCCCCAACTCATCAGAGGTACCGCATCGCCGGCCGCCACCATGGGCAAGACGTTGCGCAGATAGGAAGCCGTCGTCTGATAGTCGATGCTCACCTCACCCCGCTCCATGGCGATCAGGCCGTCGCCGCGACCGGTGTAGCCGAAAACATAGCTGACATCGAGACCGAGCAGCCGGAAGGCCAGCATGGGCACCAGGTCGAGAGACGTTGGGCCCTGGCTGGCGAAAACCAGCGTCTGGCCGCGCAGTCCTTCGATTGTCGCCGGGCCATCCACCCCCGTCCGAGGCGATACATAGACCACCCCTCCGGTCGGCGCCGCCATGGTGACTTCCCAGTCCTTATAGTCGTATCGCACACGCAAGTCGCCCAGAAGGTAGGGAAACTGTGTCGACCCCGAAGTTCCCAGAATGGTCAGCCCGTCAGGGCGCGCGCGGCTGGCAAAGGTGTTCGGTCCGCGCGTACCGCCACCTCCCGGTTCATTGACGATCTCAATTTCGGGATGGCCGGGCAGGTGTCGGGTTAGAAAAGGCGCATTGAACCGTGCCCAAGTGTCGGACCCGCCACTTTGGGTAAAGGGAATGATCCATTCGATAGTCTTGCCCTCGAAACTGACCTGCCCCAGCGCTGGCACGGCCAGCATCGAAAGCAAGGCAAGTCCGGCGCCCAGGCCTCTTGCCCAACGCAGCGCTCCGTTCATAATCCTCCTCCAGTGACTGGCATGAACCGGTCGCCTTCCGGGGACTGGCCGGTCCGGTCCATGTCTAGTCGCTGTTACTCCGCTAGGCCAGCCCTCACGTAAATTTGCTTGCCAGCGACAGCCTCCCAGGGCCACATTGCCCAAAACAGAATGGGGTATTCGCGGCCCGAGATCCCCAGCGGCGACAACAAGTCGGACGGAAAGGTAAAGGCCCTTGCGCATCGTTCTGATTGAAGACAACACAATGCTGGCGCGCGCGGTCATTCAGTCTCTCCAGGACGAGGGACACGCTGTCGATTGGTTGGCCAATGGCGATGATGGCGCGCAGTTTCTGTCAACCGAAGGCGCCGATCTTGCCATTGTCGACATAAACCTGCCCAAACGCAGCGGCCTTGATGTCATTCGTACCCTGGGCACGGAGCGCAACGACATTCCCGTTCTCGTTCTGACCGCCCGCGACGGTCTCCAGGATCGTATCGTCGGGCTCGATGCCGGTGCCGATGATTATATGACCAAGCCATTCGAAATGGCCGAACTTAACGCACGCGTCCGCGCCCTCGGGCGGCGCAGGGGGCACCGTGTTCACAAGATTGAGACGCTTGGTCACCTCAGCTACGATCGGCTGTCGCGTCAGCTTTCAGGCCCCGACGGCCCCATCGCGCTGCCCAGGCGCGAACTCGCGCTATGGGAGGTCCTGTTCGATCACGCCGAGCGCGTGGTGTCCAAGGATGCGCTGTGCGACAGCATCTACGGGACGGGAGCCGATGTCGATGTCAACGCAGTTGAACTGCTCGTTTCCCGCCTGCGTCGCAAGATAGAACCTTTCGGCATAACCATAAGGGCCATTCGCGGGCTCGGTTATGTGCTGCGTCAGGTCGTCGTCCAATGAAGGCGGACTCTCCGCGCGTGCGCAGCCTTCGCGCCCGGCTCTTTGTATTGCTTGTCGTGCCCTTGGTGTTCATCGCCCTGGCCTCGAGCGTTGTGCGCTACTGGTCGGCCCAGGACATGTCCAAGGACCTGTACGACGACACATTGAAGGTGGTTGCCCACGCTGTCGCCAGAGAGGTCGTCCTGACCAAAGGCGATCTCGTCGCCGATGCCTTGCTCGATTCCCTGGTCGGAGCCTTGGGTGATCCCATCTTCTATCAGGTCCGCGCCGCCGATGGTCGCTTTGTAACAGGGCACTCCGATGCTCCCATCCCGTCGGCTAACCTAGATGTTCCAGGCGGTACGCCGGTCTTTTTTGACAGCTACTATGATGATCGTCCGGTTCGGGTGGTCATCCTGCGCGAGTTCATCGCCGATATCGATTTTGACGGATGGACCACGGTTCAGGTTTGGCAGACGGTCACCCAGCGTCAGGCGCTCAGTCTGTGGCTTGGGGCCCAATCCGTTTTCAATCTCCTGCTCATCGTGGGATCTGCAGCGATTCTCTTCTGGTTCGGCATCAATTGGGGGCTGACCCCACTTACCGATCTGCGCAGCGCCGTTGGCTTGCGTTCGGCCAGCGATCTTCGGCCCATTCGACGGCCCGTTCCACATGAAGTCGCGCCTCTCGTCGAGACGATCAACGGCCTGTTCGCGCGACTTCGGGAAGAACTCGACAGACGGAATGTCTTTATAGGCAACGCAGCCCATCAGTTGCGCAATCCCGTGGCGGCCATCCAGGCACAGGCCGAAGCGGCGTTGACAGCGAGCAGCGACAGCGGCCGCTCGGCCCGTCTTGAAGATCTCGCCCAGGCAGCAAGGCAACTTTCGCGCATGAGTCATCAACTGCTCAATTTCGATATAGCCAATGAGAGCAGGGGTGATGATCTCCAACCGCCCTCAGACCTGACCGGGCTTGTTGCCGATGTCGCCCGCCGCCACGTCCCGAGGGCTCTCCAGGTTCATGTTGATATAGAACTCGAACCCGCAAACATCCCCCTGCCTGTCGCAGGCAATCGTGTCATGCTCGAAGAGGCAGTCGACAATCTCATCGACAACGGCCTGAAATATGGTTGCGCCGCGGGCGGACGGCTTTCGCTCGTCGTGGAGCGGAGGGGAAATATGGCCGCGCTTACGGTCTCTGATGACGGACCAGGCATTCCACCTGCGGCCACCGAGCAGGTGTTCGATAGATTCGTGCGCCTGTCCGAAGACAGCGATGGAGGATGCGGGCTTGGGCTCTCTATCGTTAGGGCGATTGCGCAGCGGGCAGGCGGGGATGTTGGCATCATCCCCGTCGAAAAGGGCTGCACGGTGCGCCTTGAACTACCAATCGCCCACTTGGAAAGCAGCGGGCAAAAGCCTGGAATTGGCAGCATAGCCGCCGAATAGGGCGCTGCTTCACTCAACAATTGCCCGGTTTTGACCCGGACAGCTTTTCGACAGCTTGGTGGTGCATGCTGGCCTCCAGCAGACGTTCGTTGTCTCCGCATTTCCTTGCCATGTCTAGCAAAGGCCGGAGAAAATCCGGGTGCAAGGCTCGGATGAATCGAAGGCCGGCTGGGGAGGTACGGCGCGGGGCGATGCGGAGGTCTGGCTGTCAACTTTATGGGAGGATCCTATATGAAAAATGCACTTCGCTTCGCGCGGGGTTTGGCTGCGTCCGCTGTTGCGGCCGCTTCGATTGCCATTGCGCCAGTCTCGCTTCAGGCTCAGGAGGTCGATTTCTCGGGCCAGACAGTCGAATGGTGGATTCCCTTTTCCGAAGGTGGCGGGTCTGACGTCTGGGCGCGCTTTTATGCTCCCTACCTGTCCAAGCACCTTCCCGGACAACCTAATGTAATCGTTCGCAACGTTCCCGGCGGCGGGTCAATCACCGGCACCAATGAATTCGTTGCCCGCGCCGAGCCCGATGGGCTTTCCCTGCTTGGCACGTCAGGTTCGACCCAGTTCCCGTTCTTGCTCGGCGACAGTCGCGTTCAGTATGACTATGCCGAACTTGAACCCGTGCTGGTCTCTCCGACCGGCGGCGTGGTCTACATCCCGGCGAGCCTTGGGATTTCCGATGCTTCCGAGCTTGGCGAGCTCATGGGTGCCGAACTGGTCTACGCCAGCCAGGGCGCAACGTCGCTCGATCTCGTTCCATTGCTGGCCTTCGAAGTTCTGGGCCTCGACGTTCGTCATGTCTTCGGCATGACCGGTCGTGGCGATGGCCGTCTGGCATTCGAGCGTGGCGAGGCCACTATCGATTACCAGACCTCGTCGGCCTATCTCACCAACGTGGTTCCGCTCGTCGAAGCCGGCGATGCCGTGCCGCTCTTTTCCTGGGGCGTGCTCGATGCGAACGGCAATGTCCAGCGCGACCCGACCTTCCCCGATTTGCCGCACTTTCTTGAAGCTTACGAGATGGTTCACGGTGAAATGAGCGCTGCCGGCATCGAACTGCAGGCCTACCTCGCCTTCTTTGGTTCGGGCTTTGCCGCCCAGAAGCCAGCCATGCTCCCCAATGGAACGCCGCCGGAAATCGTGGAAGCCTACCGTCAGGCTTTTGTCGACGCCGTCGCCGACCCTGAGCTTCAGGCAGCCAAAGGCGAAATTCTGGGCGAATACGACCAGGCCGTCGGTGATGAAGTGGCCGGTGTCTACACCGCCGCGACCACTATCGACCCGGTGGCACGTGACTGGGTACGCCAGTTCCTGACCGAAAACTATCAGGTAACGCTCGAATAGGATCTGTTGTCAGCAGCGCCGCGGCCCCAACGGGTTGCGGCGCTGTATCTTTCCTGATGCACGCTTGTCCCTGCACTGTGACAATGCGGCGCCTGCACCCGAACCAGGGTTCGCCAAAACTCACGAGTAGCCAACATGCTCGACGTCCTTTTTTCAGCACTCATTGAACTGCTGACCCCTCACCACATGATGTTTCTGACCCTTGGCGTATTGCTGGGTCTCGTCATCGGCATTCTTCCCGGACTCGGCGGCATCGTCGGCCTGTCGCTGCTCCTGCCGTTCCTCTACGGCATGGACCAGACCTCGGCGCTGGCCATGCTCATCGGTCTGGTTGCCATCATTCCCACCTCCGACACTTTCGCCTCCGTCCTCATGGGAATACCCGGATCGACCGCCAGTCAGGCGACAGTTCTCGACGGATTTCCGCTCGCCAAGAAGGGCCAGGCGGCTCGCGCGCTGTCGGCAGCATTTTCGGCTTCACTCATGGGCGGTCTGTTCGGCGCTCTGATCCTGACCGGCTTCGTCGTCATCGCTCGCCCGCTCATCTTGAGCTTCTCTTCGGCAGAGCTCTTCGCCCTGACCCTTTTCGGCCTCTCGATGGTTGGCGTCCTATCCGGCAACAACCTCGCCAAGGGCGTCGCGGCTGCCGCATTGGGCCTGGCTTTCGGTGCCATCGGCGCGGCGCCGGCCACAGGCGAATACCGCATGGATTTCGGCTTGCTCTATCTCATGAACGGTGTTCCGCTGGTCATTGTTGCATTGGGCCTGTTCGCTGTCCCCGAAATCGTCGATCTGCTGCGTGGTGGGTCCTCGATCGCCAATAAGTCTTCTTCTCTGGGGCAGGGCTGGTTGCAGGGGCTCAAGGACACCTGGACCTACAAATGGCTCGCCCTGCGCTGTTCTGGACTGGGTGCCATCATCGGCGCCATCCCCGGCCTTGGTGGGTCGGTGGTCGATTGGATCGCCTATGGCCATGTCGTCCAGACCTCCAAGGACCGATCGCAATATGGCAAGGGCGACATTCGCGGCGTCATCGCGCCGGAGTCGGCCAACAATGCCAAGGAAGGCGGCGGGCTGATTCCCACGCTCCTGTTCGGCATCCCGGGTTCGGGATCGATGGCGGTGTTCCTTGCCGGCCTTATCCTGCTGGGTATCCAGCCCGGCCCAGCCATGGCAGACCGCAATCTCGACGTGACCTACACCATCGTCTGGTCGCTGGCCCTGGCGAACGTCATCGGCACGCTGCTTTGCATCGTTGCTGCGCCCGGCATCGCGCGCCTGACCACGATCCGCTACGCGCTGATCGCGCCATTTATGATAATGGTCATAACGTTCGCCTCCTTCCAGGCGACGAGGTCGCTCAACGACCTCGTCGCCCTGCTGATCGTCGGCGCCATCGGCGTGCTGCTCAAGCGCTTCGGATGGCCGCGTCCGGGCTTCCTGATCGGTTTCGTTCTGGCCACGCAGGCCGAACGCTACCTCTATCAGGCCGTCCAGTTCTCGGGCTGGGGTTTCCTCACCCGTCCGCTGGTTATCGGCATCATAGTACTCACCATCGTTTCGGTCTGGCTCGGCGCCCGCACCAGACCGGGCGAAGATGCCGCCAAGGTCAGTACCGAAGGGACAACCGAAATCGCCCAGGCAGGCCAGATTTGGCCGCAGGTTCTGTTCGGGATGGCGGTTCTGGCCGGCTTTGTGTTTGTGTTCTGGGAATCGTTCGGTTTGACCCAACTGGGCGGCATCTTCCCGACCTGGGTGGCGGTTGTGGGTATCGCCGCAACCCTTGTGGCTATGGTGCCACTGGCCCTGGGCAAGCTCGATTCGACGGCCAATTTCGATACTGAGGTCACACTGCGTGAACACGACGTCCGGGGTGGGGCCTGGGCCATGCTGGGCTGGCTTGCCCTATTTGTCGGCCTCGTTGCAATTGCGGGCTATTTTGCGGCGCTGCTGATCTTCTTCGTGGCCTTCCTCAGGACCATGGCCAAAGCGAGCTGGCTCAAGACGATTCTGCTTACGCTCGCCGCTGCGATTTTCATGATGGTTCTGGCCCGTTCATTGAACCTTGTCATGCCGGCGGGGTTGTTGCAGGGTCAGTTCCGCTTGCCCTGGCCGTTCCGCTAGAGCGCTTCCAGGATAAGTGGGCACCACTTATCCGGTTCGGAAGCGCGACAAAAACAAGGACTTAGAGCAATTGAAGCGATTTGAAGAAGCGCTGAAGTGCTCTAGAACTGGCGAAGGGCGGGAATGTTTCTTCCCGCCCTTCATTGCCAAACCGCGATGCCGGGCAACACCATTGCTCAATCCTACGGCAACCGCCGTTCTGCTAAAGCGCGTCCGATATCGAACCGAGTTCGTCCGAACCTTTTGGGACGGACACAACCTTGAAGATGACGATGACCAAACAAGCCGCCATTCCCTGCATTCTCATCCGCGGCGGGACCTCAAGGGGCCCGTATTTCGTAACCACCGATCTACCGGCCGATGTGGCAACGCGCGATAAGGTTCTCCTAGCGGCCATGGGGTCTCCCGATGCGCGTCAGATCGATGGGGTAGGGGGCGCCACCACGCTAACCTCCAAGGTCGCAATGGTTCAGCCTTCCGCGCGTGAGGGTGTGGACGTGGACTACCTCTTTGCGCAGGTCTCGATCACCGATGCGTTTGTGGATACAGCGCCCTCATGTGGCAATATCCTTGCCGGGGTAGGTCCGTTCGCCATCGAGCGCGGTATGGTCAAAGTCACGGGTGATGAGACCGCCGTCACAATTTTCAACGTCAATACCAACAGCCGCATAGAAGCCATCATCAGGACCGATGCCGACGGCGTTGTCTATGATGGGGACACTGAAATCGCGGGTGTGCCTGGCACTGCCGCTCCGGTGCGTCTTAACTTTATGGATATTGTCGGATCTAAGACCGGCAAGCTCCTACCGACCGGCAATCCCGTCGAACAGATCGACGGCGTCGATGTTACCCTGATTGACGTCGCCGTGCCCATGATGATCTTCCGGGCCAGCGACCTGGGCAAGACGGGTCACGAAACGCCTGCCGAACTCGATGCCGATACCGCCTTCTTTGCCAGGATGGAAGCCATGCGCAAGATCGCTGGCGAACGCATGGGTCTCGGCGATGTCACCGGAAAGGTCGTACCAAAGGTTGCGATGCTGGCCGAATCCAAGGGCGAAGGACACATCGCTGCCCGCTATTTCGTTCCCGATAGCACTCATGCCGCTTTTGCCGTGACAGGCGGGCTGTGCGTATCCACATGTGCCGTGCTCGAAGGTTCGGTTTCCGACGGGCTGGCCAAGCGCCCCGAGGGCGACGATCGCCTCATTCTCATCGAACACCCGTCCGGGCTCCTCGACGTTGCGCTCAAGACCAGGGGCACCGGTGCCAATCTCGAAGTCGTCAGCGGTGGCGCCATCCGCACCGCTCGCAAGCTGATGGCCGGCGAAATTTACGTTCCCGACGATCTGCTCAAATAAGGCCAACCTAATGAAGCTCCTCGTTCTCCCCGGCGATGGCATCGGGCCCGAAATCATGGCTTCGAG
Organism: Pelagibacterium sp.; assembly: GCF_965249125.1. Lineage (GTDB taxonomy): Bacteria > Pseudomonadota > Alphaproteobacteria > Rhizobiales > Devosiaceae > Pelagibacterium. The sequence goes on along the minus strand of NZ_OZ252217.1, from coordinate 1,687,615 downwards.
CCTTGACGTTCTGGCCGCTGTTGATGGGAAATTTGGCCTTGGCCTCGACTACACCCATCGCGATGTCGGTCTCGCCGCACTCAAGAGCCACGGCACGAGCCTGCCTGATGATATCCTGCCTCTGGCAAGAACTCTCGACGGCGTGTTGCTAGGCCCAATGTCCAATCTGGACTATCCGCCGCGCGACAAGGGCGGCATCAACTATTCGGCTGCTTTCCGCATCGGGCTCGATCTTTATGCCAATGTCCGGCCCGCCCGCACACGACCCAGCCTGCCCCATCGTGGCACGGATATGGATCTGGTCATCATGCGCGAAAACACCGAAGGCATGTACCCGGACCGCAACATGTTCTCCGGACCGGGCGAGTTCATGCCTGTCGAGGGTGTTGCGATCTCCATGCGCAAAGTGACGGCGTTCGCCTGCGAACGGATTGCCCGCCGCTCGTTCGAACTCGCCCGAGAGCGCCGCGGCAAGGTCACGGCGGTCCACAAGGCAAACGCCTTCCAGGTTACAGACGGGCTGTTTCTCAAGTCTGTTCGCGACGTGGCCAAGGACTACCCCGATGTCGAACTCGATGACGTCCTTATCGACGCCATGGCGGCGCTGCTGGTCCGCGATGCATCCCGTTACGATGTGATCTGCACGACCAATTTCTATGGTGATACGCTTTCCGATCTTGCTTCGGAGCTTTCCGGCAGTCTGGGACTAGCCGGTTCGCTCAATGCTGGCGATGTGTACGCTGCCGCCCAGGCCCAGCATGGCTCGGCTCCCGATATCGCCGGGCAGGACAAGGCAAATCCGACCTCGATGATCCTGTCCTGCGCCATGCTCCTCGACTGGTATGGCCGCAAGGCCGGCAAGGATGCATTCGTCTCGGCCTGCGCAGCCATTGAGAGTGCCATCGACAAGACGGCAGAGAACCCCGCCACGCGCACTGGCGACCTCGGGGGATTGCTGGGCACGAAAGAGTTCACCAAAGTCGTCGTCGCGGCGCTCTGACGTCAAGCACCATCAATGGCCTCACGGCAGCCAGCGCCCCTTCGCATCTCTGCAAGGGGCGTTGCCTTTTGCGCAATGGAGGCGCGAACGACTAGAGCATTTCAGCGCTTCTTCGAATCGCTCCAATTGCTCTAAGTCCTTGTTTTGTCGCGCTTCCGAACCGGATAAGTGGTGCCCACTTATCCTGGAAGCGCTCTATAGGATAGCAAGGACCTGGGAGGGCTAATGCCTCAATCCTGGATATCAGCACGCTTTTATCGTGGCGGCAGTTCGAAGGGCGTTTTCTTCAATGCCTCGGACCTGCCATCTGACCGGAGGAGATATAACCGATCCTGCTGAAAGTGTTCGGCAGCCCCTTTCACCTCATTCCACCGGCTTTTCCGAAACCAGTATTCCGTCCGCATCGGCATAAAGATAATGCCCGGGCGTGAACGTCATGTTCCCGAACGTCACCGGCACATCCTTGAACCCGGCGCGCGTCTTTGTCGACTTCTTCGGCGAGGTCCCCACGGCGAACACCGCATAATCCATCGCGTCGATATCCACGCTGTCGCGGATCGAGCCGTTGAGCACAAGCCCGGCCCAGCCATTGTTCATCCCCAGCGCAGCGATCTGGTCGCCCACGATCGCCACCCGGGTCGATCCACCACCATCGACCACCAGCACCCGACCATTGCCCGGCTGTTCGAGAATTTCGCGCAACAACGCGTTATCTTCGAAGGTCTTGAGCGTGACGATTTCGCCTTCGAACCCCTCGGCCTGCCCGAACTTGGTCAGTGGATAATCGCAAAACGTCAGCTTATCGTCATGTCCGTCAACCAGGTCGGCGGTCTTCTTAATCGTCATTCTATAAGTCTCCTCTTATGGCTTTTCCGGTGCTGCAAGAACCCGCACCGGCGCGCCCTCCCGCCAGGCAATGATGTTGTCGACGATGTCGCGATAGAACAATTCGTAAGCCTCTTGCGTCACATAGCCCAGGTGGGGGCTCAGCGTGACATTGGGCGCGCCACGCAGCGGATGGTTTCCGGGCAGGGGCTCGACATCATAGACGTCCAGCCCGGCCCTGATGCTCCCTGCATTGAGCGCATCGACCAGCGCCGCCTCATCGATCAGTGGTCCGCGAGACGTATTCACGACAATTGCCCCCTTCTTCATCAGCCCGATCTCATTCCGCCCCACGGTATGGCGCGAACGGTCCGAAAGAATAAGGTGCAGGCTCACCACATCGGCCTCGCGAAACAGCGTTTCCTTGTCGACCCGCCGCGCACCGCATTCGGCAGCGCGCTCTTCGGTGAGGTTCTGGCTCCAGGCAATCACGTTCATTTCAAACGCCTTCGCGATATGCGCCATTCGGCTGCCCAGCTTGCCCAGGCCCACCAGTCCAAGCGTCTTTCCGCCCAGCATGGTTCCGATGCTCGCCTGCCATCCACCATCACGCACCCGCTGGTGCTCTTGGGCCAGATGCCGCGCGCTCGCCAGAATGAGACCCCACGCGACTTCCGGCGTGGCATTCGTTGAATCTCCTGCATAGGTGTGGCAAACCGTGATGCCCCTGGCGACGGCCGCATCGAAATCGATCACCCGCACCCGAGCACCCGTTACATTGACAAGCTTAAGATTAGGCAATCTTTGAATCAGCGAGGCGGGCAGGGCCATGCGTTCGCGCATCAGGCAGATCACGTCGAATCCGGCTAGTGCCGCTGTGGCCTCGTCTTCGCTGCCCAAATTGGTGTCGAAAACGTCGACGGCCACATCGGAACCCAGCTTGCTCCAGTCCGCCAATTTGAGCGCCACGTTCTGGTAATCGTCGAGAACCGCAATCCTGAGTGCCATTCAATATCCCCTAAATATAAGCCGACGCATCAACACCGACGGCGTGCGCTTCACTGGCGACCATCTCGAGATCGGCCGCTCCGATGGAAATTCCGTTCCGCCGTCGCTCCTCGGCCCGCAAAGCTTCGGGTTCCCCGGGCATTAACACGGGCCGATCGAGATAAACTGGCGTCGAGCCCTTGGCGCGCGACACCAGTTCGCCCATCCGCTCGCGATAGTCCTCGCCCATGAAAATCCCCGGCCTAAACGCCACCATCATGTGCCCGACATTCTGCGGCGCATCGAATTTCTCGTACTGGTTTCGCACTTTGCCCCCGAACGCGGCGCCGGTCATCACGCCGGCCATGACTTCCATCATCAGCGATAGCCCCGAACCCTTCGGCCCGCCGAGCGGCAGGATGAGACCTTCATAGCCTGCCTGCGCGTCGGTGGTGGGATTGCCATCCTTGTCCAGCGCCCAGCCCTCGGGGATGGGTTCACCCGCCGCCGCGGCCCGCCGTATCTTGCCGCGCGCCACCACCGATGTGGCCATATCCAGAATGATTGGCGGATTGCCCGGCGCACCGAACGCAAACGGGCTTGTGCCAAGAAGTGGCTCGCGCCCTCCCCATACCGGCATGGCCGGCGAGGCGTTGGTGAACACTAGTGCCGCGTAGCCCGCTTCGACAGCCTGCAGCAGATAGCAGGCTGCCATACCGAAATGGTTGGAGTTCTTGACCCCCACCATGCCGATCCCGAATTGCTCGGCCCGCTCGGTTGCCATTTTCATAGCCCTGGTCGCAGTGAGAAACCCGAACCCGTTGCCGCCATCGAGTAACGCTGCGACGGGGCTGGGTTCGCTGATCCCAAATTCCGGTACGCGCTCTACCATGCCGCGCCGGATGCGCTCGAGATAAATCGAAAGCCGCGACACCCCATGCGAAGCCACACCCCGCAGATCGGCAAGCACCAGGCATTCAGCAATGCGCGCCGCATCCTTTCCGGGAACGCCCTCGGCGCCGAAAATGTCCGCAATGAGCGCCTGCAGCTTTTGGGCATCGACGATGCGGGCAGGGGCCGCTGAATTCATTGTGCGTCTCCTCCATGTGGTCCGGTCTCCGGACGCGATTCGTGTAATACGGGCAGGCAGGACTGCCGCCCGTCCGTGTCAGGTCTCGCGCCGGTATCCGGTGCGCGCCAGCTCGAGAAAGCTGGTCACGGACGCGGCGATCGCCATGCGCGGGCGCCGAGCGATCATCAGCTTGCGAACCGCCCAGCTCTCGGCCAGCGGCGCATGCACAAGGTCCGTGCCGGCGAGGAGATGGATCGACGTATTGCGTAGAAACCCTATACCGAAACCCGCTTCGACCATGCGCACCAGCGAGGGAAAGCTCTCGACATTGACCCTTGCGCCCAATGTACGGCCCGCTTTGCGCGCCGCCTCGTTGATCAGCCGATCCAAGGCACCCATGTGGTGGACCCCGACCACCTCATGGCCCATAGCCATATCGAAACTTATCGGACCGCCTGCCAGAATATCTTTGGCCAACGGGTGGTCGGGCGAAGCGATAACGCCCACATCGTCATCCTCGAACACTTCGGCATCGAAGGCCGAATAATCGTAATTGTCGGCAAAGATCGCCAGGTCGACCTGGGCATCCTCGAGCGCCGTCAGGGTCGCCCGCCCCGCCATTTCACGGATATCGAGGTGCACGCCCGGATGCTGCCTTGCATAGCTCGCCAGCAGTTCGGGCAGGCGCCCGGACAGGGCCGAACTCGACGACGCAATCCGCAATTGCCCGGCATCGCCGGAGGCAAAACCGTTCATGGCCGTATGCAGATCGCTGATCTCGCGAAAAATCCGCCGGCAGCCTTCCGCATAGCGCATTCCCGCTGAGGTCAGCGATACGCCGCTGGCAGAACGGTCAAACAGAACAATTCCCATGCGGGCCTCGAGATCGGCTATGCGGCGGCTTACCGCCGAAGGCGCGATGTTCTCGCGTTCGGCTGTTTTGGCGATGGATCCGTCACGCGCAAGTGCGAGCACGAGGCGGGCCGTAATGGGGTCGAAATGCTGCATGAACCAGTCCCGGTTTTCGGTTTGGCTCACTATAGCAATTTCTCCTTGTTTGCGACCAAGCCTTTGGTCCGATTCAAGAAACGCTATTCGCTCAGGCCCAGATGGCGGCGTGCCAACGGCGAAAGCGTGTGAAAATCGTTGTAGCGCTCGAAGCTCTGATAGAGCCTGATACGGTCCATCTGTCCTCCGATAGCCGACATCGCGGCCCTGAGCTTTAGCGGCATCTTCATGGCGTCCATCCTTGGCAAAACCTGTTGCCATTGAGATAGGCCGCTCATCGCTCTCCCGCCATCGCCGGTTGGTGAACGGGGCTATCGCGCTACGGCAAGGCGACACGCACGGTTCGCCTAATGCGGTTGGACAACCCTTTCGGGTTTGGGAATCCACAATGGCACCAGCATCGGCAAGAACATCAAGACCAGCACTACGCGAAACAGATGGTGCAGGCTGACAAAGGCGGCGTCGAGCCCAAGGGCAACCGAGATCAGGCTCATTTCCGGCAGCCCGCCGGGCACAAGCGCAAGCAGCCCGGCGGCGAAGGGAATTCCCAGCCATGTTCGGAACGCCAGCGCGAACAAGGCCGCAAATCCCAGATTGACGACCGTCAGCCCGCCCCCGACCATCAACCCCGCCAACACCTGGCGTATGGTGGTATTGGCGAAAAATTGCGCGACCGACGTGCCAATCACGATCTGGGCGACGATGACGAACAGTTGCGGCGGGCTACTGGCCGTAAGGCCGAAATAGTGGACGAGAGCCGACAGGAGCAACGGCCCGGTCAGATGCGCCCCCGGCAGTCTTATTTTGCGCCCACCCGTAATGCCAACGACAAGACAGGCACCAAGGATTGCGTAATCCCTGAGCGGCATGGGGAGTGTGAAATCGATGGCCCGGTTCATTGTGGTTGGGCCGTTGCCTGTTCCCACCCAGACAATGACCAGCGGAACGATGATGAGAATCACAGCGAGCCGCATGCCATGAACCAGCGATAGCGCCCGAACGTCGGCCCCATATGCAGGTCCCAGCACCAGAATTTCCGATAATCCGCCGGGAGCGGCGGAAAACGCGGCCGTTGGACGGTCAAGCCTGCCCAGCGTACGGCAGATGAACAGTCCGATAGCGGTTATGATAGCGCAATAGACAGCGACCCCGGCCAGCGAAAACGCCCATTCGCCAGCCCGGTTGATGATCGATGGGGTAAAGGCGGCACCCGCCATCAGGCCGATCAAGCCGATCATGACCGAGCGCAGTCCCCAATGTGTCGGCACTCGGATGCCCGCCATGGCGCACGGAATTGTCGATAGCATTGCTCCCACCAGCCAGCCGAGCGGAAAGTTCAGCAAATACCCGACGAGCCCGCCAAGGGCGCCAATAATCAAAGTGCGGGCGTAGAGAAAAATCTGGTGCATGGTCGCGTCGGCCCGGGCCAGGAGATGAGTGGCAATATGCTCGGACATTCACTGCCTACCAATCGGGCCGCCACTGACAATTGCCCAGCCGCGATTGGGCCATCGCCAGCCGGCAACGAACAGGATGGCCTTGCATACTGCCACGAGCTTATTGTATACAGGTGGATACAAAGAAGTGGAAATGACGAGTTCCGAACGTCGTGTCGAGATTCCACAGGGGCAGGACGCCTACCAGCGTCTGATTGCAGAAATTCGCGCCGGCACGCTCATGCCGGGCGACCGCCTGCTCGAAACCGAGCTCGCCTCACGGCTTGGGATTTCCCGGACCCCGGTACGCGAGGCCATACGACGCCTTGAGGCCGACGGATTGGTCAGTCACGTGCCCCGCTCGGGCGCAGCCGTTCGTAAGCTCGATTATTCCGAAGTGACGGAACTTTATGAAATGCGCGTGGTGCTCGAGACCACTGCGGCGCGGTTGGCGGCTCGAACCGCCTCGGAGGTCGAGCTTTCGGAAATGGAGGCGATCAATTCCGAAATGGGTGGAGCGCAAACCGACGGCGCGCGCCTTTACGAGCTTAACCGCCAGTTCCACCGCGTTATCTTTGATGCCGCGCGCAATCGATACCTCGGCCATTCGATGCGCGCTTTGCAAAAAACCATGCTCATTCTCGGCCCTTCCACCATGGAGGAAACCGGCCGCGCCGCGCAGGCGATCGATGAGCACGCCAATCTGCTCGAAGCGATGCGCAATCGCGACGAGGCAGGAGCCGAATCGGCGATGCGCGAACACATGCTCGCCGCACATCGCTCGCGCCTGCGCCAGTTTCGTGAACGACCCACCCAGGACGAGGAGGAATAGACAATGAGCGAGGCTGCCTCACGGGCCACGCTGACAGAGACACTATGGGACGTAATCGTGGTCGGAGGCGGCAATGCCGCCCTTTGTGCTTCGATCGAGGCAGCCGAAACCGGTGCCCGTGTCCTTTTGCTCGAAGGCGCTCCAAAACCCTATCGCGGCGGCAATTCGCGCCACACCCGCAACTTCCGCTGCATGCATCAGGGCCCATTGTCCGTTCTGACTGACGCCTATGAGGAAGACGAATATTTCAACGATCTGATGCTGGTCACCAGGGGCAAGACCGACGAGCACCTGGCCCGCATGGCCATACGCACCTCGGAAACCTGCCTGCCATGGATGGAAAAGCACGGCGTGCGCTTCCAGCCCTCGCTCTCGGGTACGCTTTCGCTCTCGCGCACCAATGCCTTTTTCCTCGGAGGCGGCAAAGCTCTGGTCAACGCCTATTACAACACGGCCGCCGATCTGGGCGTCACTATCCTCTACGAGGCGAAGGTCTCCCACATCACTATCGAAAACGACACGTTCGAATCGCTGCGCGTCACCATCGACGGCAAGGAGATCGAAATCGCGGGCAGGGCAGTGGTCCTGGCCTCCGGTGGGTTTCAGGCCGACCTCGAATGGCTGGCGCGCGCCTGGGGGCCGGCAGCCAGGAACTTCCTCATTCGCGGCACGCCCTATAATCGCGGCGAAGTGCTCAAGGACATGCTTGATACCGGTGCCCAGAGCGTTGGCGATCCCACCCAGTGTCACGCCGTCGCCATCGATGGCCGAGCCCCAAAATATGATGGGGGCATCGTCACGCGCCTCGATTGCGTGCCATTCTCGGTCGTCGTCAACAAGGACGGCCAGCGCTTCTACAACGAAGGCGAGGACGTTTGGCCCAAGCGTTACGCCATTTGGGGGCGGCTCGTCGCGGCCCAGCCCGAGCAAGTCGCCTACGCCCTGATCGACGCCAAAAGCTCAAATCTGTTCATGCCGTCAGTCTTCCCGGCCATTAAGGCCAATTCCATTGCAGAGCTCGCCCAGCAAATGGAGCTTCCGGTCGAGGCGGTCGAAAAGACCGTGGCCGAATTCAACGCCGCCTGCCGACCCGGCAAGTTCCATCCCACCGAACTCGATGGATTGGCCACCGAGGGCCTTGAACCCGCCAAAACCAACTGGGCCCGCCCGCTCGATACGCCGCCCTATTACGGCTATTCGCTCCGCCCGGGCGTTACCTTCACTTATCTCGGTCTCAAGGTCGACGACACGGCACGCGTCAGCGGCGCCAATGGCCGCTACGCCAATGTCTGGGCCGCCGGCGAAATCATGGCCGGTTCGATCCTCGGGCAGGGCTATCTCGCCGGTTTCGGCATGACCATCGGAACCGTCTTCGGACGCACAGCCGGCAAGGAGGCCGCCGCTCATGTCAATTGATGCTCTCGGAACGCTCTCGGACCGCACCGCCGTCGATTACGACACCGGCGCGGACGCGGCCATCAACGAGGCCCGCCGTCAACTCGAGATCTGCAACGCCTGCCGCTATTGCGAAGGCTATTGCTCGGTCTTTCCGGCTATGACCCTCCATCGCGCCTTTTCCGACGGCGAGGTGACCCAACTGGCCAATCTCTGTCACAACTGCCGTGGCTGCTACTACGCGTGCCAATACACCGAGCCCCACGAATTCGATCTCAATCTGCCGCGCGCCCTTGCCGAGGTTCGGGTCGAGAGCTGGGAAAAGTTCATCTGGCCCAACGGGCTGGCCACGCTTTTTCAGAAAAGCGGCATGGCATTGGCCGGCGCTTTGGCCGCCGGCATCGCCTTTATCCTCATGATCGCCTACGCTATTCGCCCCGAAAACGGAGAGGGCTTTTATGCTGTCATCTCCCACACCGTCATGGCCACGCTCTTCACCGTCACTTCGTTCCTGCCGCTTGCCCTGATCGCCATCGGCATCAGGCGCTACTGGCGCCATGTTGGCGGTGAGCGCGTCACCGTCAAGCATCTGCACGATGCACTGGTCGATGCCGGCAAGCTCAAGAATCTTTCGGGCGGCGCTGCCGAGGGCTGCAATTACGAAAACGAGGACCGCTATACGATGGCCCGCCGCTGGGCGCATCAGGGGGTAATGTGGGGGTTCGTGCTCTGCTTTGCCGCAACCGCGTCGGGCACCGTTCTCCATTATGTCTTCGGCATGGAAGCGCCTTACGGCCCGTTCTCGCTGCCCAAACTGTTCGGCGTTCCTGGCGGAATCCTGATGACCCTTGGCGGCATCGGGCTGATCGCCCTGAAACTGCGCGCCGAAAAGAACCTTGGCGCCCCGGCGGTGTGGGGCGGTGAAATGGCCTTCGTCGTGCTGCTCACGGCAACCGCGGCCACCGGCCTTGCGCTCTATTGGGCTACCGGCACTGCGGGCGTGCGCCCGCTGCTCATTGCCCATCTGGGAGCGGTGTTCGCTCTATACCTGACGCTTCCCTACACCAAGATGGTCCACGTTCCGTTCCGCCTCGCCGCTCTGGTCCGCGATGCCCAGACCAAACGGCCCTCACCGAGCAAGAGCATCGCAGCAAATCAGAGAGCGTGAGTGGCGACAATCTCGCCGCGCGCCTTGCCTGAGCAGTTTTCGTGCTGAACGATCAATACATCGGCGGCCGCCAGCGAGGATAAGTGCCCGCTGTCGGCCTGCCGGATCGGCTCGACCATCGTCCCGCGCTCTGCATCGCTCACCAGCCGCCCGCGCATGAAATGCCGGCGCGGTCCGTTGGGCGGCAGATCGTCGGCCAGCGGGAGAAAAAGCGGAGCGGGCAGGGCACCGCCCATCATCTTGAGCACCGCCGGCAAAACGAAAATCCGTGCTGTCACCAACGCCGAAACCGGATTGCCCGGCAGGCCGAACACGACCGTTTGGCCCTTCCGTCCGAACATGAGGGGCTTGCCCGGCCGCATGGCGATGCGCCAGAAGTCGATATCGACCCCATTGGCCTTGAGCATTTCCTGCACGAAATCGTGCTCGCCAACGCTGGCTCCACCCGTCGTCAGCAAAATATCGGGCTCATCGGCCAACGCGGACGCGAGCGCCTTGCCCAGAATTTCCTTGTCGTCGGCAATGATCCCCAGATCGCTCACCTGCGCGCCATGCCCGCCAAAGAACGCTCCCAGGCCGATCGAATTGGACGCGATAATCTGGTCGGGCCCGACCTCTCCCCCAGGCGCGACAAGCTCATCCCCGGTCGCCACAAGCGACAGACGCGGACGGATCGCGACGGTTACGTCCGCCGCATTGCCCGCCGCTGCCAGCGCAATCTTGCGCGGATCGAGCACATCTCCCACCCTGACCAGGACTTCACCCTTCGAAAAATCCTCGCCGCGAAACCGGATGCTGCGCCCCATGGCAACCTCATGGTCGAAAGTGATCGCATCGCCGTCGGCCCGCGTTTCTTCCTGCATGATGACAGCATCGGCTCCGGCAGGAACCGGCGCGCCTGTGAATATCCGCACGCACTGCCCTGACCCGACGGTCCCTTCAAATCCGGAACCCGCCTGCGAAACGCCGATCAATTTAAGCGCGGTGCCCGGTCGGACGTCCTCGGCCCGCACCGCGTAGCCATCCATGGCGCTGACATCGAAGGCCGGGTTGAACAGTTTCGCGCGTACGTCCTCGGCCAGCACGCGCCCGGCTGCTGCGGCGAGGGCAGCCCGCTCGTGCCTCAGCGGCCCCACGGCGCCAACAATTCGCTCCAGTGCTTCATCGACCGAGATCAACCCGGCACCCGTTTGAAATCTCCGGACTTGCCGCCGCTCTTCTCGATGAGCTGGATGCCCGAAATGGTCATGGATTTGTCCATCGCCTTGGCCATGTCGTAAAGCGTCAGCGCGGTGACCGACGCCGCGGTCAGCGCTTCCATCTCGACACCGGTGCGCCCCACGGTCTCGACCGTAGCCATAATCGAGATGGTGTCCGGGGCCTCACCGCGCTCGATCTCAACACCGATTTTGGTTACCGGGATGGGATGACAGAGCGGGATCAGCTCGGAGGTTTTCTTGGCCGCCATGATCCCGGCCACCCGCGCCACGGCAATGGCGTCGCCCTTCTTGAGCGTGCCGCCGAATATCGCCTCGACGATTTCGACCGTGGCATGCAATTCGGCGCCGGCTACGGCGCGCCGCACGGTTTCGTCCTTGCCCGATATATCGACGATCCGCGCCGCGCCCGTCTCGTCGAGATGGGTCAATTCGCGCGCCACCTCAGGCTCCCGTCAACAGTGTGTGGGTTGCCGCGGCCACATCGGCCTGCCGCATCAGGCTTTCTCCGACCAGAAAACAGCCAATGCCGGCCTCGGCCTCCAGATATTTGATGTCGTCATGGGTGAAGACGCCGCTTTCGGACACCAGAAGCTTGTCGTCCGGCACCAGTTTGGCCAGAGCGATTGTGGTTTCCAGCGTCACCTCGAAGGTGCGCAGATTGCGGTTGTTGATACCGATGAAATCGGCGCCCAGCGCCAGTGCGCGCTCGGTTTCCTCTGCATCATGGACTTCAACTAGCGCGTCCATACCCCATTCGGCAGCGCTGTCGAGCAGGGCCTTGGCGGCGACGTCATCGACCGATGCCATGATGATCAGAATGCAGTCCGCACCCCAGGCCCGCGCTTCGGCCACTTGATAGGGCTCGAACAGGAAATCCTTGCGCAGGGCCGGCAACGCCGTCGCGCCGCGCGCTGCGCCCAGGAAATCGGGGCGGCCCTGAAACGAGGGCGTGTCGGTCAGAACCGAAAGGCATGTCGCCCCGCCATCCTCATAGGCTTTGGCGAGGACCGGCGGATCGAAGTCGGGCCGGATCAGTCCCTTGGATGGACTGGCCTTTTTGACCTCGGCGATCAGCCCGTACTGCCCGGCAGCACGCCTGGCGCGCAATGCGGCGGCAAACCCGCGCGGGGCGTCTTGATCGTGCGCCACAGCCGTCAGCTCGGCCAGCGGAACAGCGGCTTTGGCGGCGGCGATTTCCTCACGCTTATAGGCTTCGATTTTGCGCAGAATATCGGTCATTGTGCCCCCGAAACGGCAACAAGCTTATCGAGTGTCGCCTTGGCCCTGCCGCTGTCGATAGCCTCAGCGCCCATCGCCACGCCCTCGGGCAGCGTTTGCGTCTTGTCGGCAACGATCAACGCTGCCGCCGCATTGAGCAGAACGATATCGCGATAGGGCCCCTTGGCGCCATCGAGCAGTTTGCGCAGTTCCCCGGCATTGTATTCAGGATCGCCTCCGACGATATCGTCGAGCCTGGCGCGCGGCAGTCCGGCGTCTTCGGGAGTGACCTCGAAGGATGTCAGATTGCCGTTCTTGATCTGCGAGACAAAGGATGGACCGGTCGTCGAAAGCTCGTCCAGTCCGCTGTCGCCGTGCACCACCCAGGCCGATTGCGCCTGATTGGCCAGCAGCGCGGCAGCCACCGGTTCCACCCACTCATTGTCGAACACGCCGAGCAGGTAGCGTTTGACGCCAGCCGGGTTCGACTGCGGTCCGAGAAGGTTGAACATCGTCCGCACGCCCATTTCGGCGCGGGTGGGGCCGACATGGCGCATGGCCGGGTGATGATTGGGGGCGAACATGAACCCGATGCCTGCCTCGCTGATGCAGGCCGAAATCTGCTCGGGCGTCAGCTCAAGGCTGATACCGAGCTTTTGCAGCGCTTCGGCCGAACCCGATTTCGACGACAGCGCCCTGTTGCCATGCTTAGCCACGGGCACTCCGGTAGCGGCCACCACGATGGACGCACCGGTCGAAATGTTGAGCGTTCCCGCTCCGTCCCCGCCCGTGCCCACGATATCGATGGCATCGTCGGGCGCCTGGACGGGCACCATCTTGTTGCGCATGATCGAAACGGCCGCGGCGATCTCGCCAACGGTTTCGCCTTTGACCCGCATGCCCATCAGGAACGCGCCGATCTGCGATGCCGTCGCTTCCCCGCTCATGATGATGTCCATCACCTGGCGCATTTCCGTGCCGGTCAGATCCTTGCCGTCGGCAATCCGGTTGAGCGCGCCCTTGATGTCCATATTCGTCCCTTCCTCTGGTGCGCATTGGGAGTAGCGCACCGCACGGACAGGAGCAAGTGGTCGTGCCAAACCCTCCGACGGCCAACGGCCTCGGCTTGCTGACTTTCTTGCCGGTCGCGCTTCCGAACCGAAAAACCGGTTCCCACTTTTTCTGGAAGCGCTCCAGACAGACGGCATGGGGCAATGAACGCTCCGCATGTATTTTTAGTATATGAAGCGATCATCGCCCCACGCATCCGGGGTTTTTGGCTTATGGCGGCGTCTCGGGCTGGGGTTTGTCGTCCGGGATATTGGCATTTTTAGTGGGTCGGTTGGCGAACCGGGAAACCGGTCCCCACTTTCCCTGCCAACCTCCCGTCGGTGCCCCTCTCCCTTTCAGGAGTGCGACGTGGAACGCCTGGTTCCTCGTCCGGCCATCCGTCCGCTTTGGGCCTTCCCTGCAGCGACCCGCATGGAACCCGGATCGGTCTCGCCGGAAGCTCGTATGCATCCTCGTCCCTGGCGACACCGTGAGGGGAGAATGGCACGAGTGTCTGGGGGCGGGGATAAGATTTTTCGCAGCGCTTCCACCTTCACCCGCGTCATCCTCGGGCTTGACCCGGGGATCTGCTGCGTCGAGGCAGCCGGTGAAGGGGTTGGGGACCGATGACGCGTCAAGGATCACCACTTCTGCCGCGCTTGCGGACGCCCTGCGGATCCCCGGGTCAAGCCCGAGGATGACGACGGGGGTGGGGATGGGTGGTAGTGAAAGGCCGCTTTGCCAGCTTGCTGTCAGCTAGAGCGCTTCCAGGATAAGTGGGCACCACTTGTCCGGTTCGGAAGCGCGACAAAACAAGGACTTAGAGCAATTGAAGCGATTCGAAGAAGCGCTGAAATGCTCTAGCGAGGCTCAGGCCGCCCGGTCTGTGTTGAAATCGCGAGCGATATTGAGAAAATTCTGCAGGATGGCGTGCCCGTTTTCCGACGAAATACTCTCGGGGTGGAACTGCACGCCGTGAACCGGCAGGCTGCGGTGCTGCAAACCCATGATTTGCCCGTCATCGGAACGCGCCGTTACCGTCAATTCGCCGGGAAGCGTTTCGTCGCGGACCACGAGCGAGTGATAGCGGGTAGCCTCGAACTGCTTGTTGAGCCCGCGAAACACACCACGCCCGTCATGGGTGATCGTGGAGACCTTGCCGTGCATCGGATGCGGTGCGCGCACGACGTCGCCGCCAAAAGCCTGCCCCATCGACTGCAGACCGAGGCAGACACCAAACAATGGAATTTCGCGCGCAAAACGCGCAATCAGCGGCAGGCAGATGCCCGCTTCGTTGGGTGTGCAGGGGCCGGGCGAAATAACGATGGCGTCGGGCGCTTTGTCTGCGATCTCATCGAGGGTGATCTTGTCGTTGCGCACCACGTCGACCTCCGCCCCCAACTCGCCGATATAATGGACGAGGTTGTAGGTGAAGCTGTCGTAATTATCGATCATCAGGATGCGCATCTACTGACCCACCTTGGCCTGGCCGGCATAGCGTAGCGCTTCCTCGGCGGCGCTGAAAAGCGCCTTCGCCTTGTTCTCGCATTCGAGCTGTTCGAGCTCGGGCTTTGAATCGGCGACAATCCCGGCCCCGGCCTGAACGTAGAGCTTGTTGTCCTTGAGGATCGCCGTGCGCAAAACGATACAGGTATCCATCCGCCCGTCGGCCCCGAAATAGCCAACGCACCCGGCATAAACCCCGCGCCGCGCCACTTCGAGCTCATCGATGATTTCCATGGCGCGAACTTTAGGGGCGCCGGAAACGGTGCCTGCGGGAAAGCCGGCGGCCAGGGCATCGATATTGTCGTATTTGGGATCGAGCCTGCCCACCACGTTGGAAACGATGTGCATGACGTGGGAGTAATATTCGAGGAAATATTTGTCGGTGACCCTCACCGTCCCGATCTGGGAGACGCGCCCCACATCGTTACGGCCCAGATCGAGCAGCATCAGGTGCTCGGACAATTCCTTGGGATCGGCCAGCAGTTCCTCGGCCATCTCCTTGTCCTGCTCAGGCGTCGCGCCGCGTTTGCGGGTTCCAGCGATCGGGCGGATCGTGACTTCCCCCTCATCGACCCGCACGAGAATTTCCGGGCTCGATCCAGCGACGGCGAAATCGCCGAAATCGAGGAAATACATGTAGGGCGAGGGGTTGGTGCGCCGCAGGGCCCGGTAGAGCGCGGTCGGCGGCAGCGTGAAATCGGCGGAGAACCGCTGGCTGAGCACCACCTGGAAAATGTCGCCGGCTGCTATGTAATCCTGCGCCCTGCGCACCATCGCAAAGTAATCCTCGCGCGAGGTGTTCGAGGTGATCTCGATCCTGGCGAGGTCGGGAATTTCGCTCATGCGGGGCAGGGGCTTTTCCAGCCGTAAGATCGCGTCCTCGATCCGCTCATTGGCCGCTTCGAAAGCCTGCCGGGCCGTGACGCCCTCGCGGGGATAGACAGGCGCGGTCAGGAACAACTCGTCCTTGAGCGTGTCGAACACGGCCAGCATCGAGGGGCGCATCATGATGGCGTCCGGCACCCCGATCGTATCGGGATTGGTGTCGGGCAGCACTTCCATGAACCGCACCATGTCGTAACCGAGATACCCGAACACGCCGGCCGAGTTGGCGGGCAGCTCCTTTGGCATGTCGATCTGGCTCTCGGCGATCAGCGATCGCAGCGCATCGAGGGGAAGCGCATCGTGGGGTATGTAGGTCTCGGGGGCCGTGGCAGCCGAGCGATTGATTTCCGCTACCCCGCCGCGCACCCGCCACAACAAATCGGGATCGAGCCCGATCATCGAGTAGCGCCCGCGCACCGCGCCGCCCTCGACCGATTCGAGCAGGAAGCTGTAGCGGCGTCCCTCCGCCAGTTTCAGATAGGTGCCGATCGGGGTTTCGAGGTCGGCCACGATGCGCTTATAGAGAACCTGTCCCTTACCCGCATCGTAGATTTCCGCGAAGGAAGTAAAGTCATAGCCGTCCGGCATGGCGAACCTATTCGAGCCCGATCACGCGATTGAGGGCTTCCTCGTTGATCCGGATTCCAACGTCGGAACGCAGTCCTTCGACGAAATTGGCGAAGATCAGATCGGGGAAGTCCACCTGCAAAGCATCGGCAACCTGCGACGGCGCGTCTTCGGTCGCCGGCGTCACGTCGGTCACCTGGAACACAACGACATCACCATCCTGGGTCGAAACGTAATTGGCATAGCCTTCGCCCCCCTGGAATGCGGCCTGGGCCACATCAGGGTCGACAGCGGCCCCGGCGCTGTTGCGCGAAAAGGGCGCTGAACTTTGGGGAATTTGGCCCCGTTCGGCAGCGACCGTGAAGATGTCGCTGCCGTCGTCGATGGCCGCGACGATATCCTCGGCGGTGCGTGTCATTTCCATATCGGTCTGCAAATCCTGCCACGCGGCAACCGCCTCGTCCCGCACTTCGTCGAGCGTCTGGTCGCGCGCCTCCTGCACTTCGGACAATTCGAAGAACACTGTACGATTCGAACCAAGGCTGATGGCCGGGGTCACCCGCGCATCGGGGGAGGCGGCAAATACAGCATCGGTGATGGTCTGGGTCGAACCCTGGGGAAGCGTTGCGATATCTGCAAGTTGCGCACCGTCCGCGGTTAGCTCCAGATCGTGGATTTCCAGCCCGTACTGCTCGGCGACGCCGGAGATCGGCTGGAAAGCGGCGCGGGCTTCTTCGATCTCGTCATAAACGTCAAAGAGCATGTCCTGCGCCTTGCGCGCTGCCAGCGACTGCTCGACCTGATCGCGCACGATCTCAAGCGGCTGCTGCCCGCCTTCTTCGATCGCACTCACCCAGATGACGCGATAACCATTGCTGCCTTCGAGCACGACATAGCCACTCTGCTCGAGCCCGAACGCGGCCTGCGCCAGATTGGCGTCGGTGATCTGGCTCTGAGCCAGCGTCCCAAGCGAAGCGACGTCGGTCTGCAAACCTGCTTCGGAAACCACGCTCGCAAAGCTTGCGCCACTCTCGGCGCCATCGATGAACGGCTGAGCGGCCGCTTCATCGGGCAGAACCAGCTGGCTGATGGCCCGGCGCTCGGGCGCAATGAACTGCCCGGAAATCCGCTCGTATTCAGCGGCAATTTCTTCCTCGGTGACTTCGATGCCCTGCGCCAGCGCATCGACAGTCAAGGGCAGAAGACTCACCGAGCGGGTTTCGACGGTGCGGAACCGGCTCTGGTTTTCAGTAAAGAATTGCTGCAATTCCTCGTCCGTCGGCTCCTCGGTCACCGAAAACAGCACCGGGTTGAGCTCGACATATTCAATGGTGCGCTGATCGCCGTCGTAGGAGCGCGCAATATCGAGCGCGACCTGGGGAACGCTGGCGCCCGTAAAGATCGACCCGATCTGCTCGCGAGCCGCCGCACGGCGCTGGAGGTTCAGATACTCGGTCTCGGTGTAGCCGGATTGACGCAACATGGAAACGAATTCGCTCGCGTCGAAAAGGCCAAGCGCACCGGCGAAATTGGGATCCTGCCGCACAAGTTCGGCCAGCTTGGCATCCGAAGCGCCAAGCTCGAGGTCGTTGGCAAGAATTTCGATTGAGGCGTCATTGGCCAACCGCGCAATGGCCGAATTGGGAATTCCAAAGCTGACCGCCTGTTGCGCACTCGGTGCCATGCCCGTCTGCGCCGCGAACTGGTTGACCTGAGTGCGATAGACCCGATCGAAATCACGCACTGAAATGTTCTGGTCCCCGACCCGGGCGACGGTATTGGCGTTGAGGTCGAGAAAAACGCTCGGAATGCCGAAACCGGCGACCGCGATGATCAAAATACCCAGGAAGACTTTGGCGACCCAGCTGCGGCCGAAATTGCGAAGATTGTCGAGCATTTAGTACCGATCGGTTGAAGGCGAACTCTAGCCTATTGTCGTAGGCGCACCCTATGGCATTAAGAGCGCGCGCATAATAGACAGGGTCCATCGGGCCCTGCAAGCCGCACTCAGGACGCCCGGTTAAGCCATTCTCCGTGTGCGTGCAAGGTGTTGTTGGGGTAAGCATGCAGGAGCGATTGCGGCCATTGATTGCCGGAAACTGGAAGATGAACGGAACCGGCGCTGCGCTCGAACAGATAGCGCGGCTCAGGACCCTTCTCGAAGAAGCCGGTAATATCGATAGTGAGGTTCTGGTTTGCCCACCGGCGACGCTGCTGCATCGGGCGGCGCAGGGGGCAGAGGGCAGTCCGATCCGCATCGGTGGCCAGGACTGCCACACAAGCCCGAGCGGCGCCCACACCGGCGACGTAAGCGCATCCATGCTGCTGGACGCCGGGGCCTCTCACGTTATCGTGGGCCACTCCGAACGCCGGGCCGACCATGGCGAAACCAGCGAAACCGTGAGGGCAAAGGCCGTCGCCGCACTTTCTGCTGGCCTTGCCCCGATCATTTGCGTTGGGGAGACCGAGGCAGAGCGGCTCGCCGGGGAGGCGAATCAGGTGGTTGGCGAGCAGCTTGGATTTTCGCTGCCCGACGCCTTCGGGGAAACCACCATCATCGTTGCCTATGAGCCGGTCTGGGCGATCGGCACCGGCCGGACGCCAACCATCGAAGATATTGCCCAGATGCATGCGCATATGCGCGCACTGTTGGTTGCGCGCTTCGGGGATACGGGGGCAAGGGCATTGCTGCTCTATGGCGGCTCGGTCAAGCCTTCCAACGCCGAGGAAATCTTGCGGACACCCGACGTCAACGGCGCGTTGGTCGGCGGCGCGAGCCTTCTGGCGGATGACTTCTTTTCCGTCATTGTGGCCGCCTGAAATCTGAAGCGGAAACTGTCGCTGCGGAGGGCTGGCCAATACCGATCTTTGCGTGTAGAACGCCCGCCAACGCGATGCCTGTGCAGAGCCTTGCCTGGCGGCCAGACGGTCGGGGCAGGGCTTGAGCCGTTAAGCCTTTCGGGGCAGGAACGAACCACGCGCTTATTAAAGATATTGCGTTGCCGGGGTTCGCTTCCCATATGTCCCGGCTTGAGCGCGAGAGCATTTGAAGGACGAACCGTTAAATGGCCACAGTACTCATTGTCGCCTATCTGTTGATCGTGATCGCCATGATCGTGGTGATCCTGCTCCAGCGCTCCGAAGGCGGCGGCCTTGGGATGGGCGGAGGCGGCGGCGGCAATTTCATGTCCTCGCGTGGCTCGGCCAACCTGCTGACCCGCACGACGGCCATTCTCGGCACCCTGTTCATGGTCACGGCCATCGGCCTTACCATCATCAGCCAGACCGATCGCAGTTCCACCTCGATCCTCGATCAGGCCGCCCAGAATGCGGATGGCAGCCCGGCGACCGTTCTTGATGCTCTGGATGCCCTGGGCACCGAAAACGACGATCTGGCCGTTCCTTCCCAGCCCGCTACCACCAATGACGATCTGGTTGTGCCGGCATTGCCTGAAGAAACCGCTCCCGCGGAGACCGGCGAGCCGGAGGCGGCCGAACAATCTCAAGCTATCGATCCGGGCGCGTCGATGATGTCGACGATGCCTGAGGAGCCTGCTGCCGAAGAGACATCGGCGGCGGAAACGGCGCCCAACTAGCGACGCCGGAATAAGATACGAAGAACGGGGATGGAAACATCCCCTTCTTTTTTGTGTGGGCGCGATCATTTTCGCGCTTCGAATCGAAAGCGGCTTATGTAAGGTAAAATTCCATGGCTCGGTACGTTTTCATCACCGGTGGCGTGGTCTCCTCGCTCGGAAAAGGTCTTGCTTCGGCGGCGCTTGGCGCCGTGTTGCAGGCGCGTGGATACAAGGTTCGGCTGCGTAAGCTCGATCCCTATCTCAATGTCGATCCCGGCACGATGTCGCCCTATCAGCACGGCGAGGTGTTCGTGACCGACGACGGGGCGGAAACCGACCTCGATCTGGGCCATTACGAGCGCTTCACGGGGCGGTCGGCCAACCAGCAGGACAACGTGACGACGGGCAGGATCTATTCCGATATCCTGGCCAAGGAGCGGCGCGGCGACTATCTCGGCGCAACCGTCCAGGTGATCCCGCACGTCACAGACGAAATCAAATCCTTCGTCACCTCCGACAATGACGATTTCGATTTCGTCCTGTGCGAAATCGGCGGGACCGTCGGCGATATCGAGGCGATGCCGTTCCTCGAAGCCATACGTCAGCTCGGCAACGAACTGCCGCGCGGCGATGCCGTGTTCGTGCATCTGACGCTGATGCCGTTTATTCCCAGCGCTGGCGAACTCAAGACCAAGCCGACCCAGCACTCGGTCAAGGAACTGCGCTCGATCGGCATCCAGCCCGATGTATTGCTGGTGCGCTGCGACCGGCCGATTCCCGAGAGCGAGAAGCGCAAGCTCTCACTGTTCTGCAACGTGCGTCCGTCGGCGGTCATCCAGGCGCTCGATGTCGCCTCGATCTACGACGTGCCGATCGCCTATCATGAAGAGGGCCTGGACGACGAAGTGTTGGCCGCTTTCGGAATCAAGGACGCCCCGGCACCCGAACTCGACGGGTGGCGCGAGATTTCGCGCCGCGTCCACGAGCCCGAAGGCACTGTCAATATTGCCATCGTCGGCAAGTACACCGGCCTCAAGGATGCCTATAAGTCGCTTTCCGAAGCGCTGGCGCATGGCGGCATCGCCAACAACGTCAAGGTCAACCTCGAATGGATCGAGTCCGAGGTTTTCGAGCGCGACGATCCCGCGCCCTATCTCGAAGGCATTCATGGCATTCTGGTGCCCGGTGGCTTCGGCGAACGCGGTTCTGAAGGCAAGATCAATGCGGCGCGCTTCGCCCGTATCCGCGACGTTCCCTATTTCGGGATCTGCTTCGGCATGCAGATGGCCTGCATCGAAGCGGCTCGCAACACCGCCCACATTCCCAAGGCGTCCTCGACCGAATTCGGCCCGACCAAGGAGGCGGTCGTGGGCCTGATGACCGAGTGGGTCAAGGACAACGAAAAACGCGCCGGGTCCGACAAGGACCTCGGCGGCACCATGCGCCTGGGCGCGTACCCCGCCCAATTGGTGCGCGGCAGCCGCGTGGCCGACATCTATGGCACCAACAGGATTTCCGAGCGTCACCGTCACCGCTACGAAGTCAACATGACCTATCGCAAGGTGCTGGAGGCCAACGGTCTTCTGTTTTCCGGACTTTCGCCGGACGGAACGTTGCCCGAAATCGTCGAACGCACCGACCACCCCTGGTTCATCGGCGTTCAATACCACCCCGAACTCAAGTCCCGGCCGTTCGAGCCACATCCGCTGTTTCGCTCATTCATTGCGGCGGCGGTCGACCAAAGCCGGCTGGTCTAGGGGAGCGGGGCAATGGCCGAGATCGTCAATCTCCGGCAAGCCCGCAAGCATAAGTCGCGCGCTGAAAAAGAGCGCGCGGCAGACACCAATCGGGCCAAATTCGGTCGCACCAAGGCCGAGCGGCACAAGGCCGAAAAACAGGCTGAGCTCGAGGCGAAACACCTCGATCTTCACAAACGTCAATCGAAAGACGACACCTAGGAACCCGATCCGTCCAGGGACGTTGTGCACGCGCATAACAAAAGACCCCAAAACGGAGGTTGCTCATGCCCACTGCATCCGGACACACGACCGCCATACGCGCAACACGCGCCGTTGGCACCGATGTCTACAATCTCGATGGCAAACGGATCGGCAAGGTCGAGGACATCGTTCTCGACAAGGCCGATAATTCCATCATGTTCGCCGTTGTCGGTTTCGGCGGCTTCCTTGGAATGGGTGAGAAATATCACGCCCTTCCCTGGGCAACGCTCGATTACGATCAGGATCAGGAGGGCTATGTCGTGCCCTTCACCCGCGACGAGCTCGAAGCCGGCCCCGCCGACACCATCACCGAATTGACCAAGGATGATGGGCTCCATGCCCGCCAGGAAGCCTATTCCTACTACAAGGTCGATCCATACTGGCATTAGCTTTCGATAATATAAGCAATGGCCTATACGGCCCGATGCAGTGTCATCGGGCCGTATTATTTTTGCGCCAAGCCCTTCCTAAGCCGGGCCGCCTTTATTAGAAGGGCTGCAACCGGCATCTCCCATGAAACGAAGGGCGCTTATATGTCTGCAATTGTTGACGTCATTGGCCGTCAGATCTTTGACAGCCGCGGCAATCCGACCGTCGAAGTCGACGTGGTTCTCGACGACGGCAGCTTCGGCCGCGCCGCGGTGCCTTCCGGCGCTTCGACGGGTGCCCATGAAGCGGTCGAGTTGCGCGATGGCGGTGAGGCTTATCTGGGCAAGGGCGTGCTCGATGCCGTCGATAACGTCAACACCCTGATCGCCAACGAAATCGAGGACATGGACGCTCTCGACCAGATCGGCATCGATCAGGCTATGATCGAACTCGATGGCACCCCCAACAAGGCCAAGCTGGGCGCCAACGCCATTCTCGGCGTGTCGCTGGCCGTGGCCCGCGCTGCCGCCGAATCGAGCGCTCTGCCGCTCTGGCGCTATGTGGGCGGCCCGAATGCGCGCCTGCTGCCCGTGCCCATGATGAACATCATTAACGGCGGTGAGCACGCCGACAACCCGATCGATATCCAGGAATTCATGATCATGCCCGTCGGGGCGGATTCGATTGCCGACGCCGTGCGGATCGGTTCGGAGATCTTCCATACCCTCAAAAAGGGTCTGGCCGCCGAAGGACACAACACCAATGTGGGCGACGAGGGCGGCTTTGCTCCCAATCTCTCGTCGACCGAGGACGCGTTGGGCTTCATCATGAAGTCCATAGAAAAGGCCGGATATGCCCCGGGCGAAGATGTTTATCTCGCCCTCGATTGCGCCTCGACCGAGTTCTTCAAGGATGGCAGCTACAATCTCAAGGGCGAGGGCAAGACCCTCGGTTCGGACGAGATGGTCCGCTACCTCCAGGATTTGACCAATCGGTTCCCGATCATTTCCATCGAAGACGGGATGGCCGAGGACGATTGGGATGGCTGGAAGGCCCTGACCGAAGCCATCGGATCCAAGGTGCAGCTGGTCGGCGACGATCTGTTCGTCACAAATACCGAGCGCCTCAATTCGGGCATCCGGATGGGCGTCGCCAACTCGATTCTCGTCAAGGTGAACCAGATCGGCTCCCTGTCGGAAACCCTGGAAGCCGTCGAGACCGCGCACAAGGCGTCCTATACCTCGGTCATGTCGCACCGCTCGGGTGAGACCGAGGACTCAACCATCGCCGACCTTGCCGTCGCGCTCAATTGCGGGCAGATCAAGACCGGCTCGCTGGCCCGCTCCGACCGGCTGGCCAAGTACAATCAGTTGATCCGCATAGAGGAATTTCTCGGCACGTCCGCCCGCTACGCCGGCCGTTCCATCCTCAAGGGTTAGCAAATAGGGCAGGGGCGCTTCGGCGCCCCCTTCTTTTGGGCGCGACCCAAGAGGGCGGTGGAAACCAGTCTTTAAGCATAGCCATGCGATAAGCAGGGGGTCACTTCCTGCGTATCGTTCTTATCCATGCCCACCCGCGTCAAACGCCCATCAATCCTCGTCAAGCTCGGCATCACCGCCGGGTTGCTCGCATTTCAGGGATATCTGGGCTATCATGTGGTGACCGGGACGTTTGGCATCGAGAGCCAGCGGGAAATGCTTGGTGAGATCACGGTGCTGGAAGCCCGGCAGGCGGCGCTCGAAACCGAGATCGAATCCTACGAGCATCGGATCGCGCTGTTCAATCCTCGGCGGCTCGACCCCGACATCCTGACCGAGCGCGCCCGTGCGTTGCTTGGACTCGTGCACCCGGACGATATCATCATCGTCCCTGAAGACAGAAGTTAATTCGATTTCAGTTAAACTAAGAAATTAACCGAAATTCGATTTACCTAATTTATCCCCGAAAAAACAAGCGGATACGTGTTGGCTTGGCTATGGCACAACGCTTGGCGGCTGGTATCGTTCGGGCTATTGTGCATCAATGCATTCAGCATCCCGTCCAGCCCCGATAACGGGCGGCGGCAGCGATCAGGTTCTTTCCGGAGATATCGCATGGCGCGTAAAGCGACGGCCGCCAAGGCCAAATCCAATGCCCCCGAATTCACCAAGGACGAGGAACTCCACGCTTTCCGCGAAATGCTGCTCATCAGGCGCTTTGAAGAAAAAGCCGGTCAGATGTACGGCATGGGGCTGATCGGCGGGTTCTGTCACCTTTATATCGGCCAGGAAGCTGTCGTCACCGGCATCACCATGGCATCCAAGAAGGGCGAAGACGCCCAGATCACCGGCTATCGCGACCACGGCCACATGCTGGTCATGGGACTGGACCCCAAGGGCGTGATGGCCGAGTTGACCGGCCGCAAGGGGGGGTTGTCCAAGGGCAAGGGCGGCTCGATGCACATGTTCTCCAACGAACATCGCTTTTACGGCGGCAACGGCATCGTGGGCGCGCAGGCCTCGCTCGGCACCGGTCTCGCCTTCGCCTCGAAATATCGCGGCGACGGATCGGTTTCAATCACCTATTTCGGTGACGGCGCCGCCAATCAGGGCCAGGTCTATGAGAGCTTCAATATGGCCAAGCTCTGGAAGCTGCCGGTTGTCTATGTGATCGAAAACAACAAATACGCCATGGGGACATCGGTCGAACGTTCCGCCTCGACCACCGATCTGTCCCAGCGCGGCGTGTCGTTTGGCATCCAAGGTGAACAGGTCGACGGCATGGACGTTCGCATGGTCAAGGAAGCTGCCGAGCGGGCCATCGAGCATGCGCGCTCCGGCAAGGGGCCATACATCCTCGAAATGCTGACCTACCGCTATCGCGGCCACTCCATGTCCGATCCGGCAAAGTATCGCTCCAAGGACGAAGTGACCACCATGCGGTCCGAGCGCGACCCTATCGAGCAGGTCAGAAAGCGCATTCTCGAGCAGAAATTCGCCAGCGAGGACGAACTCAAGGATATCGAAAAGGATATTCGCGCCATCGTCACCGAAGCGGCCGATTTCGCAACCAACGATCCCGAGCCCGATCCGTCCGAGCTCTATACCGACATCACAGTATAAGCGCCGGCAGGGAGACCTCACGATATGCCAACCGATATTCTTATGCCCGCGCTCTCGCCCACCATGGAAGAGGGCACCCTTGCCAAGTGGATCGTCAAGGAAGGCGACAAGGTCGGCCCCGGCGACGTCCTGGCCGAGATCGAGACCGACAAGGCGACCATGGAAGTCGAAGCCGTCGATGAAGGCGTGATCGGCAAGATTTTCGTTGCCGAAGGCACCGAAGGGGTCAAGGTCAACACACCGATCGCCGCGCTGTTGGGCGAGGGCGAAAGCGCCGACGATGTCCCCACACCCGAAATCTCGGCCGACGAGCCAAAAGAATCCGAAAAGCCCGGCCCCGATACCGAGGTGGCCGAAAAATCCGAGCCGACGACAAAGGCCAAGGACGCGCCCGCCGCGCCACAGTTCAAGCCGCAGGACGACCCCGATATCCCCGACGATGTCGAAATGGTCACCATCACGGTTCGCGAAGCCCTGCGCGACGCCATGGCCGAGGAAATGCGGGCCGACAAGGACGTCTTCGTCATGGGCGAGGAAGTGGCCGAATATCAGGGCGCCTATAAGGTGACCCAGGGCCTGCTGCAGGAGTTCGGGGCCGAGCGTGTTATCGATACCCCGATCACCGAGCACGGCTTTGCCGGGCTGGGCGTTGGCGCCGCATTTGCGGGCCTCAAACCCATAATCGAATTCATGACCTGGAATTTCGGCATGCAAGCCATCGACCAGATCATCAACTCGGCCGCCAAGCAGCTCTACATGTCGGGCGGGCAGGTGACGGCCCCCATGGTGTTCCGCGGCCCCAATGGTGTCGCTTCGCGAGTCGGCGCCCAGCACAGCCAGGACTATTCGGCCTGGTACAGCCACGTTCCGGGCCTCACCGTTATCGCACCTTATACCGCTGCCGATGCCAAGGGGCTCCTCAAGGCAGCCATTCGATCACCCAATCCAGTGGTCTTCCTTGAGAACGAACTTCTCTATGGCACCAGCGGCGAAGTGCCCAAGATGGACGATTTCGTTTTGCCCATCGGCAAGGCACGCGTTGCGCGCGAAGGCAAGGACGTGACCATCGTCTCCTTCTCGATGGGGATGCGCTATGCCACCCAGGCGACCGAAAAGCTCGTTGCCGCGGGCGTCGACGTGGAACTGATCGACCTTCGCACCCTGCGTCCGCTCGATATCGATACGGTGATCGAATCGGTCAAAAAGACCGGCCGCGTGGTGACCGTGGAAGAAGGCTGGCCGCAGGGCGGCATCGGTTCTGAAATCTCTGCCCGTCTCATGGAGCGCGCCTTCGACTATCTCGATGCGCCCGTCACCCGCGTGACCGGCAAGGACGTGCCCATGCCCTATGCGGCGAACCTTGAAAAGCTGGCCCTGCCGAGCGTCGACGAGGTCATCGCCGCGGTCAACGCCGTCACCTACCGCAGCTAAGGGAGGCTCTTGCGATGCCTATCAACATCACGATGCCCGCCCTGTCGCCCACAATGGAAGAGGGCACGCTGGCCAAGTGGCACGTTAAGGAAGGCGACAGCGTTTCTTCCGGCGACGTGATTGCCGAGATCGAGACCGACAAGGCGACCATGGAAGTGGAAGCCGTCGATGAAGGCACGATCGGCAAGATTCTGGTCTCCGAAGGCAGCGAGAACGTCAAGGTCAATGCCGTGATTGCCGTCCTGCTCGAAGAAGGCGAAAGCGCATCCGACATCGGCGATGCCGCTCCGGCCCCCAAGGCTGAAGAAAAAAAGGACGCGCCCAAGGCCGACACCGAACAGCCCAAGGCGGAGCAAAAATCGGCAGGCGAACCCAAGGCGCCCTCATCGAGTTCTGACGCCAAGCCAGCGCCCGAGCCGCTTCCGGCGCCAAAGGCCGATGGCAAGCGCGTGTTCGCCTCTCCACTGGCCCGTCGCCTCGCCAAGGACGCAGGAATCGATCTTGCCGCCGTTTCCGGCTCGGGGCCAAAGGGGCGCGTGGTCAAGGCCGATATCGAAAAAGCCAAGAAAGAAGGCGTTTCGGCCAAGCCCGGCGCTGCTCCGGCAAGCGGAGCGCCGCTGGCTGCCGGCATGGGCAAAAATCAGGTTCTGGCCATGTTCGAGGAGGGCACCTACGACCTCGTGCCCAATGACGGCATGCGCAAAACCGTGGCCACCCGCCTCACCGAATCCAAGCAGACCGTGCCGCACTTCTATCTCACGCTCGATTGCAACATCGACGCGCTGATGAAGGCGCGCGAGGAAATCAACGCAATCGCTCCCAAGGACAAGGACGGCAAGCCCGGCTACAAGCTTTCGGTGAACGACTTCGTCATGAAGGCCTGGGCCATAGCGCTCCAGCAGGTTCCGCAGGCCAATGCCACATGGGCAGGGGATTCGATCCTCTATCACCACCGCTCCGATGTCGCCGTAGCGGTCGCGGTGCCGGGCGGTCTGTTCACGCCCGTCGTCAAATCCTGCGACACCAAAAGCCTTCGGCAGATTTCCGAAGAGGTCAAGGATCTGGCCACGCGCGCACGCTCGAAAAAGCTCGCGCCCCATGAATACCAGGGCGGCGCCTCTTCGGTCTCCAATCTGGGCATGTACGGCATCAAGCATTTCGGCGCCGTCATCAACCCGCCGCATGGCACCATCCTTGCGGTCGGGGCTGGCGAAGAACGCGTCTATGCCGAAAAGGGGCAGATCAAGACCGGCAGCTTCATGACTGTAACGCTCTCGTGCGATCACCGTGCCGTCGATGGCGCGCTGGGCGCCGAACTGCTCGCGGCGTTCAAGAAGCTGATCGAAACGCCCGTCATGATGCTTGCTTAAGGCTCGCCTTATGAAAACCATCCTCGCCTATGGCGACAGCCTCACCTATGGCTCCGATCCCCTCGTTCAGGGTGGGCGTCATGCCTATGAGGATCGCTGGCCGACCCGGCTGGAAATAGGACTCGCGGGAAAGGCGCGGGTCATCGCCGAAGGGCTGGGGGGACGCAGCACGGCCTTTGACGATTTCACGACCTCTGCCGACCGCAACGGCGCGAGAATCCTGCCGACCCTGATCCACAGTCACGCCCCGCTCGACGCCGTGGCCATCATGCTCGGCACCAACGACATGAAGAGCTTTGTCTGCGGCAGTGCTCTGGGGGCCTCGCGCGGTATCAAGCGCCTGGGCGAGATCGTCAGGATAGAGGCCCCGTCCGCGAAGCTGCTCCTGATATCGCCGCCCCATTGCATCGAGCCATCAAGTCCGGCACTTGATCCTCGGTTCAGCGAGACCATCGCAGAGAGCCGGGAGCTAGCGCACCATTACCGGCGTGTCGCTGACGAACTCGGTTGCCATTTTTTCGACGCGGCGAGCGTTGCCAAGGCCGATCCGGCTGACGGCGTGCATCTGGACCCGGCCAACACACGCGCAATCGGCGACGCACTGGCGCCGCTTCTCAAAGAAATACTCGGGCTCTAGCCCATAAGGACAAGAGGAAAGCCATGGCGGATCAATACGATATCATCGTGATCGGTGCCGGTCCCGGCGGCTACGTCGCAGCCATCCGCGCGTCGCAACTGGGTCTCAAGGCCGCGATCGTCGAGCGCGAGCACATGGCGGGCATCTGCTCGAACTGGGGCTGCATTCCGACCAAGGCGCTGCTGCGCTCGGCGGAAATCTACGGCCACATGGATCACGCCAAGGATTACGGGCTGACCGCAGACAAATTCGGGTTCGATATCGAGGCCATCGTCAAGCGCTCGCGCGGCATTGCCGGGCGCATGAATGATGGCGTCCAGTTCCTGATGAAAAAGAACAAGGTCGATATCATCTGGGGCGAAGCGACAATCGCCAAGCCCGGCGAGATCAAGGTAGAAGCGACCAAGAAAAAGGCGGTCGAACCCCAGCACCCAAAGCCCAAGACAACGCTGGGTGAGGGGACCTATAAGGCCAGAAACATCATCGTGGCCACCGGCGCGCGACCGCGCGTGCTGCCTGGCATCGAACCGGATGGCGAAAAGATCTGGACCTATTTCGAGGCTCTCAAGCCAGCCAAAATGCCCAAATCGGTCGCCGTGATGGGATCGGGGGCCATCGGCATCGAATTCGCGTCGTTCTATCGCTCGCTCGGTGCCGAAGTGACGGTCATCGAACTCCTGCCGCAGATCATGCCGGTCGAAGATGCCGAAATCGCAGGGCTGGCCCGCAAGCGCTTCGAAAAGCGCGGCATTTCGATTTTGACCGACGCCAAGGTTTCCAAGGTCGACAAGACCAAGGACGGCGTCACGGCCCATGTCGAACTCAAGAATGGCGATAACAAGGAAGTCAAAGCCGAGGTGCTGATCTCCGCTGTCGGCGTGCAGGCCAATTCCGAAAATCTCGGTCTGGAAAAGGCCGGGGTGAAGATCGATCGCGGTGTGATCGTCGTCGACGGACATGGCCGGACCAACGTCGAAGGCATCTGGGCCATAGGCGATGTTGCCGGTCCGCCGATGCTGGCCCACAAGGCCGAGCATGAGGCCGTTCTGGCCGTCGAAACCATCGCCGGCAAAAAGGTTCATGGCCTCGACAAATCCAAGATCCCCGGCTGCACCTATTGCGAGCCGCAGGTGGCCAGCGTCGGCATGACCGAAGCCAAGGCCAGGGAAGCCGGGCGCGACATCCGCGTCGGGCGCTTTCCCTTCGTGGGCAATGGCAAGGCGATCGCGCTGGGCGAACCTGACGGGTTGGTCAAGACCATCTTCGACAAGAAGACCGGCGAACTGCTCGGCGCGCACATGGTCGGCGCCGAAGTGACCGAACTGATCCAGGGCTTCGTGGTGGCGATGAACCTCGAAACCACCGAGGAAGACCTGATGCACACCATCTTCCCGCATCCCACCCTGTCGGAAACGATGAAGGAGAGTGTACTTGACGCATACGGTCAGGCGCTCAACATATGAAATGCAACAGGGCTTTGCCGCCCGATTGTTCGTAAAGTAAACTCAAGGTTGATAATTCGGTAAGCAATTCATCCAATGTTCCCGCGGGAAGGGAAGCACTTATGGTAAATATGGCGCGGATCGATGTGTGAAACCGTCCATATTGAGGTTCGTCATGGCTCAAGAGCTTTTGATGTACTGGGTGCTGGTCGGACTGGCCATTGGGCTGGTCGGCGCTTTTCTGTTTGGAGCCGAGCTGATCTGGCGCTATCTGGCCGCGGGCGTGGCCGGAGCCGTGGTAATCAGCTTCGCGATTGCTTACTTTGGTATTGACGTACCGATAGCAAACTGGCTCGTACGCCAGCTCAGCGTAGCAGCCGCTGGGGCCGTATTCGTCGTAACCTTTGTCAGGGTGTTGGACACATCAGCCTGACGGGTTCGGAAAAGGACACAATGGTCACTCTTCTCGATACCGTAGGCACCAAGTCTCCAAGACATCCAGAAAAGGCGAAGCGTCCCGACACCGAGATGCTGCGCAAGCCCGACTGGATTCGCGTCAAGGCGCCCGGTTCGGCCGTTTACCGCGAAACCCAGCAGATCGTGCGCGAGAACAACCTCGTCACCGTGTGCGAAGAAGCCGGCTGCCCCAATATCGGGGAGTGCTGGAGTAAGAAGCACGCGACCATGATGATCATGGGTGAGATCTGCACCCGTGCCTGCGCCTTCTGCAATGTGCGCACCGGCTTGCCGACGGCGCTCGATCCCCATGAGCCCGAAAACGTCGCAAAGGCGGTCGAAAAGCTCGGCCTCGAACACGTCGTCATCACGTCGGTCGACCGCGACGATCTTGCCGATGGCGGCGCCCGGCATTTCGCCGATGTGATCCTTGCGATCCGCGCCCGCAATCCTCGGACCACGATCGAAATCCTGACGCCCGATTTCCTGCGCAAGGACGGGGCTCTCGAAATCGTCGTGGCGGCCAAGCCCGATGTCTTCAACCACAATCTCGAAACCGTGCCGTCGAAATACCTGACTGTCCGCCCCGGAGCGCGCTATTTCCACTCCATCCGGCTTTTGCAGCGGGTCAAGGAACTCGATCCGCAGATGTTCACCAAGTCCGGCATCATGGTGGGCCTGGGCGAGGAGCGTAACGAAGTGCTCCAACTCATGGACGATTTGCGCGTGGCGAACGTCGATTTCCTCACCATCGGCCAGTACCTCCAGCCGACCCGCAAGCACCACAAGGTGGAGCGGTTCGTGACGCCTGAGGAATTCAAATCCTTTGCCACGGTCGCCAAGACCAAGGGCTTCCTTCTGGTATCGTCCAGTCCACTCACCCGCTCCTCGCACCATGCGGGCGAGGACTTCGCGGCACTGCGCAAGGCGCGGCAGGAAAAACTCGGACTGGCTTGATGCAGAAGCATTTGGAGCGGCACGTGCCGCATTCGGCAGCGCAAATGCTCGCGCTGGTTGCGGACGTGGATGCCTATCCCCAGTTCATCCCCCATTGCGAGCGCATGGAAGTGCGCCGCGACGCCGCCAAGCCGAACGAAAAATTCGACGCGCGGATGCATATCCGTTTCGGGCCAATCAGCCAGGCCTATACGAGCCGGATCGTGGTCGATCGCGATGCCATGACATTGCGGGCGAAGGCCGTCGACGGCCTTTTCAGCCACCTCAACAGCATATGGCGGTTTACCGACGACGGGCAGGGGGCCGCCATCGTCTTTGACATCGACTTCAAGATCGCCAACCCGCTGATCCGCTCGGTCGCCGAACCCGCTTTCGCCGCAAAGCAGGACGAGATCATGGACGCGTTTGTGGCGGAGGCGCGCCGCCGCTATGGGGCGTAGGCGTCAAGCACCATCTCCAGCGCCACCCGCACCGTCATCTGCCGCACCCAATCGCGCCCGCCGTCCCCGAACAGGTCTTTCCGGTGCAGCGTCCGCTCTTTCGTCGCGACCCCGAAATGAACCAGCCCGATCGGCTTTTCATCCGATCCGCCGCCCGGCCCGGCAATCCCGGTGACGGCTACGGCCAGATCGACGCCGGCCCTTTTTAGGGCCCCCTCGGCCATGGCCCGCGCCACCTCCTCGGACACAGCACCGTGCGTATCGATAAGCGCCTCGGGCACATCGATCATGGCGGTCTTGGCCCGGTTGGAATAGGTGACAAACCCGCCATAGAGCATGGCGGACGACCCCGATACCGACGTGATCGCGCCCGCAATCAGTCCGCCCGTGCAGCTTTCCGCCGTCACCATGATATGGCCCGCAAGGATCAGCCGGTCATTGACCTTTTTCGCCAGCGCCAGCGTCTCGTTGTCGAGCATCTCCTAGCTCCGCGGCAGTTCGATTGTCGCTACGGCCTGCGCCGCGATGCCTTCCTCGCGGCCGGTAAAGCCCAACCGCTCCGATGTCGTCGCCTTGATCGCCACCCTGTCGACGCTCACGCCCGCGATTTCGGCGATCCGCGCCCGCATCGCGTCCACATGCGGACCGATCTTGGGGTATTCGCAGATGATCGTCGCATCCATATGCACCAGCCGCCCGCCGCGCTGCCGCACCAGGTTTGCGGCATGCTCGAGAAAGATCGAGGAATCGGCGTCTTTCCACTCCACGTCGCTGGGCGGAAAGTGCTTGCCGATATCGCCGTCGGCAAGGGCGCCGTAAATGGCATCGGAAAGTGCGTGCAGCACGACATCGGCATCCGAATGGCCCTTGAGCCGGGCTGTGTGCGGAATGGCGATATTGCCCAGAACGACGGCGTCACCCTCGGCAAAGGCGTGAACGTCGTAGCCCGATCCAACCCGTGTTTCCATAGCTTGTCCCTCAGACATCATGCGCTCGGCCCGTTCGAAATCGCCGGGCAGCGTTATCTTGATGTTGCGCGTATTGCCTTGCGCGAGGGCAACGCTCAAGCCGGCCCATTCGGCGATCGCTGCATCATCGGTAAATCCATCGCTCATTTCGATGGCCCGCCGATGCGCATTGTAGATTGCGCTAAAATGAAACCCCTGCGGCGTCTGCGCCGCAAAAAGCTGGGTCCTGTCCTCTGTGCCACCGACGGTCTTGCCGTCGACCGATCGCTTGATCGTATCGGTGACCAGCGTGACGGGCAGGGCGCCATCGGCATCGGCCAGCGCCTCGATGACGTTTCCTATCAGTGCCGCGTCGACAAAAGGTCTGGCGCCGTCATGGATGAGCACAATATCGGGAGGCTGGCCTGCCAGCGCCTCCAGCCCCTTCAGCACCGAAACCTGCCGCGTTTCGCCGCCAATCACGGGCGCGGAAAGCCTGGCATCGGAAAGCGCCAGGCCGGCGAACATTTCTTCCTGCCCTGCGCCGATCACCGGCACGACACGGTCGATGGCCCTTACGGCCAGCAACGCCTTCAGAGTCATCGTCAGCAGGGGCTCGCCGGCCACGTTGCGGTACTGCTTGGGGAGCCCGGCGGCGCCCACGCGCTCGCCCCGGCCCGCCGCGACAACCAGCGCAACGATTGATTTGTCTTCACTCATTGGGCCTTGCTCGTTCCCGGCAATAATTTGCGCAAACTTCATCCGCAATTAAAGCTCCATGGCCTGAGAAACAAGGTCAGCACCACTGTCTTTAGCAAACTGATCCCACTTCGGGCATTGAACGGGATCGAATTTTGACTAATCTGTCACCAAATTTGAGCCCTTGTATAGTTTTAAGGCAATAGATTGGCCAAGCCTGCCTCAGAAATAAGCATAGGTGACCTCCGCCTGCCAAATCGCGCCTTCCTGGCGCCCATGGCGGGGATAACCGATCGCCCGATGCGCGACCTCGCCGCCCGGTTCGGGGCAGGGCTGGTCGTGTCGGAGATGATCGCCAGCGCGTCCCTTGTGACCGGCCAAAAGGAAATGATCCGTAAGCTCACCCCCAGCCACGGCCTGCCGCACATTGTCCAGCTCGCAGGATGTGAGGCCGACTGGCTTGTGCGCGGCGCCAGGATCGCCGAGGAGGCGGGCGCCGACGTCATCGACATCAATTTCGGCTGCCCCTCCAAGCGTGTCACCAATGGCTTTGCCGGTTCCGCGTTGATGCGTGTGCCCGATATCGCGCTCTCGCTCGTCGAGGCGGTCGTTGCCGCCACCAGCCTGCCGGTCACGGTCAAGATGCGGCTGGGCTGGGACGATGACAGCCTCAATGCCGCCGATATCGCGCGTCGCGCCGAAAGCGCCGGGGTAAGAATGATCACAGTGCACGGGCGGACCCGCCAGCAGTTCTACAAGGACACGGCGCGTTGGCACCTCGTGAAGCCGGTTACCGACGCCGTCGGCATTCCTGTGGTCGTCAACGGCGACATTGTCGGACCCGATCAGGCCGACCGGGCTCTGGCCCAATCGGGCGCCGACGCTGTCATGATCGGTCGCGGCGCACAGGGTCAACCCTGGGTTGTCGGGCAGGTGGCCGCGCACCTCGATGGACGCCAACTCCCCCCGGCGCCCGACGGAGATGACCTTGTGGCCCTGGTAGCCGAACACTACGAGGACATATTGTCCGAATACGGCACCGAACTCGGCGTCCGTGTGGCCCGCAAGCATATTGGCTGGTATCTCGATGCCGCGGGTGATTTGTCCAACGCCGCGCGCCGTCCCATCATGACCGAAAACGACCCCCGCGCCGTCCTTGGGATGATACCGCACCTTTTCGAACAGACCTGGAGTCAGGCCGCATGAGTGCGCTCATGGAACTAGATCTGCATGCCTCCATACTCCAGTCGCTGCCACAGCCGGTCATCGTCTGCGCGCAGGATGGCTCGATTGCCTTTGCCAATTACGCGGCCGAGGCGTTTTTTCACGCTTCGGCATCCATCCTGACGCGGCAGAAACTGTCCGACTTCATAGCGTTCGGCTCGCCCATCCTTGGCCTCATCGAAAGCGTCGCCTCTCGCCTCGCTCCGATGATCGAGTATCGCGTGCAGGTCGGCACCGCCCGGGTGATCGAGGACAGGATTGCCGATGTCTATGCCAGCCCCATTCCTGAAATGGCGGGCCACGTCACGCTCATATTCCAGGAGCGGACAATGGCCGACAAGATCGACCGCCAACTCGTATCGCGCGGAGCAGCGCGCTCGGTAACGGGCCTTGCCTCGATGCTGGCCCATGAGATCAAGAACCCGCTCTCGGGCATCCGCGGCGCCTCCCAATTGCTTGAACAATCGGCCGTTGGCGACGATCGCGCACTGGCGCGTCTCATTCGCGATGAAACCGACAGGATCGTCGAGCTTGTGGACCGAATGGAGGTGTTCGGTGACGAACGCCCGGTCGAGCGTACGCCTATCAACATCCACGTCATCCTCGAACGGGTGAAGCTGCTGGCATCGAACGGCGTCGCCAAGGGCATCACCTTCTCAGAGGACTACGACCCCAGCCTGCCGCCCGTGCTGGGCGACCGCGATCAGTTGATCCAGATCTTTTTGAATTTGATCAAAAACGCCGCGGAAGCCCTTGAAAGAACAGCAAAAGCCGAAATCAAGATAATGACGGCCTTCCGTCCGGGCATCCGCATCAGCGTCTCGGGCAACAGCAACAGGGTTTCCCTGCCGCTCGAAATCGTCATCGAGGACAACGGCCCGGGCGTACCCGCAGATATCCTGCCGTTCCTGTTCGATCCCTTCGTCACCACCAAGCTTTCCGGTTCGGGCCTTGGCCTTGCCCTGGTCGCAAAGATCGTGGGCGATCATGGAGGCGTCATCGATTGCGACAGCAAACCGGGGCGAACGCGTTTCCGCATTCTTTTGCCGGTTGCCCAGAAAACAGACATCAGCCAAGCCGAAGACCAGGACTAAGACCATGGCCGGACAGACAATTCTCCTCGCCGACGACGACGCCGCGATCCGCATGGTGCTCAATCAGGCGCTATCGCGCGCCGGCTACGAAGTCCGGCCCACCGGCAACATCTCGACCATGTGGAACTGGGTGACGCGTGGCGAGGGCGATATTCTCATCACCGACGTCTCGATGCCCGACGGCAACGCGTTCGACGTCATGCCCAAGATCAAGAAACTCCGCCCGGAATTGCCAATCGTCGTGATGAGCGCCCAGAACACATTCATGACGGCCATCCGGGCTTCGGAAATGGGCGCATACGAGTATTTGCCCAAGCCCTTCGACATCACGGAGGTTCTGGCCGTGGTGGGCCGCGCCTTGGCCGACGCCAAGCGGCCGGCTCCCGATCGGGGTCAGGAAGAGCAGGGCGAAAACATGCCGCTGGTCGGCCGTTCGGCGGCCATGCAGGATATCTATCGAGCACTCGCCCGCCTCATGCAGACCGATCTGACGGTCATGATTACCGGCGAGAGCGGCACCGGCAAGGAACTGGTCGCCAAGGCATTGCATAATTTC
This sequence comes from Pelagibacterium sp., assembly GCF_965249125.1. GTDB lineage: Bacteria > Pseudomonadota > Alphaproteobacteria > Rhizobiales > Devosiaceae > Pelagibacterium. The sequence goes on along the minus strand of NZ_OZ252217.1, from coordinate 1,651,145 downwards.
GGCAAGCGCAAGAACGGGCCGTTCGTCGCCATCAACATGGCCGCCATTCCCCGCGATCTCATCGAAGCCGAACTGTTCGGTCACGAAAAGGGCGCCTTCACCGGCGCGACGTCCCGGTCTTCGGGCCGGTTCGAGCAGGCTGAGGGCGGCACGCTGTTTCTCGATGAGATTGGCGACATGCCCATGGACGCCCAGACCCGCCTGCTGCGTGTGCTCCAGGAGGGCGAATATACGATGGTCGGTGGCCGTACGGCCATCAAGACCGATGTGCGCATCGTCGCCGCGACACACAGGGACCTTAGCCAGTTGATCCGGCAGGGCCTGTTCCGCGAGGATCTTTACTACCGCCTCAACGTCGTCCCGATCCGCCTGCCGCCGCTGCGCGAACGCATCGACGACGTGCCCGATCTCGCGGCGAGCTTTCTAAAGGCCGCGCAGCGTGAGAACGAGGCGCCCAAGGTGCTTTCGTCCGATGCGCTCAAGCTCATGCAGCAATATCACTGGCCGGGAAACGTCCGCGAACTGGAAAACCTCGTCCGCCGCCTGGCCGCACTCTATGTGGACGAGGTGATTTCCCTTGAGATCGTCCAGAACGAACTCAATCTCGCGGACCGCGGCAATTTTTCGTCAAAGCCCGGACCAGCCGATATCGTGACGGTCATCGAAAGTGATCTGGCTGAGCTTTTCAGGGAGTACGAGCCCAATCTGCCCCCTGCCGGCGTCTATCAGCGCATCATCGACAAGGTCGAGGTGCCGTTGATTTCGACGGTCCTCAATCTGTGCGCGGGCAATCAGATCAAGGCCGCCGAACTGCTGGGGCTCAACCGCAACACCCTTCGCAAGAAAATCCGGGGTCACGGTATCGAAATCGTCAAACACTCCAGGCAGTTGGGGTGAAGCTCCGTCGCGCAGGGCGTTTGCTTGCCGAAAGGTTCACCGAACCTTTTTCGCCGACTTGATCGGTACAGGGCAAGCACTGTCACATTTTGGCAACATTAATCTTGAACCAAGAGCCGAGTTGGGCCAGACTCGGCCATGGCGGAATGTTTCCGGCCACTGAAACCGTCAGCGCGGACGTCGATCGCATGCTTTCAAGCGCAGTACTCCATAGCGGCCCAGGAGCCATCGCGCTGCCCGGCAGGTGGGGCAGGAGAGGCGGTGTGCATGGCGGTTAGCGCAGGCAACCGGCAGATATCACACTCGGGGGACAAATCTGCACCGCTGTTCAACGACAATCGCCTGCTGCGGCAGGTTGGATTCGTCGTCGTTCTGATCTCGGTCATTGTCGCCACCGGCTCATTCCTCATCATGAGCGGAACAACCGACATCGAGCCGGGCCCCGACGTCTGGACCTGGATATGGATTGCCAACGCCATCCTGATCACGCTTGTCGTGGCGCTGGTCCTCACCGAACTCGTCATGCTCGTGCAGACGCGCATCCGCAAGCAGGAGGGCGCGCGGCTCCAGGTTCGCATCGTCGCCATGTTCGCCATCGTGGCTGCCGGTCCCGCCTTTATCGTCGCTGTTGTCGCCACGCTCTCGCTGAACCAGGGGCTTGACCAATGGTTCTCCGAGCGCATGCGCTCGATGGTGGAAAGTTCCCGGCTCGTGGCGCGCTCCTACATGCTCGAGCATGCGCAGGTGTTGCGCGACGACACGATCTGGGTGGCAAGTGAGCTTGAAGCGGCACGCGACAGCTTCACAAACGATTCCCCACGCTTCCAGCGTATCCTTACCGCGCTTGCCACCACCCGCTCGCTGCCGTTCACGAGCCTGGTCAATCAGACGGGCGAAACCGTCATGCGGGCCCAGATCAATATTCCCGGCGCCATTCCTCGCGTCCCTGACGAGGTGCTCGAGGCAGCCGGTGAAGGGGCGCCTACGCTCATCGCACCGGGCGCCGCCAGTTCACTGGTGGGAGCCGTGGTCAAGTTGCGTGGATATGACGATCTCTTTCTGTTCGTCGCACGACCGGTCGATGCGGAAGTCCTCGAATATGTGCGTTTGACCGACGAGAACATTACAGATTACCGGCTCTACGATTCCAGCCGGCTGGTGTTCCAGATCACCTTCGCGCTCATGTATGTGGGGGTGGCTTTCGTCTTTCTTCTCGCCGCGTTGTGGATTGGCATAGCGCTGGCCAATGGCCTTATCGACCCCATCCGAAACCTGATGATCGCCTCGAACCGCGTTTCGAGCGGCGATCTCGACGTCCAGTTGCCCGTTCCGGAACGCGGAGGCGACCTGCACGACCTTGCGGTGCGCTTTAACAAGATGACGGCGCAATTGCGCAATCAGCGCGCCGCTCTCGTGGCCGCCAGCCGCACCAACGACCAGCGCCGACAGTTTACCGAAGCGGTAGTAGAGGGTGTTTCCGCAGGTATCATCGGGCTCGACGCCTTCGGTCGCATTACCCTGGTCAATTCCCGGGCCTGCGCAGCTCTTGGCCAGTCCGAACTGGATTTGATGAACCAGGAATTGTCTCAAATCGCTCCCGAACTCGCCCCCACCATGGAGCGGGCCCAGTCGGCACGTCGGGGAAGGGTCCAGGACCAGGTTCAGCTTTCCACCGGGTTCGATCGCCGCACCTATCAGGTCCGGCTCACCCGCGAGGGCACGATCACCGAATCCAAGGGCTATGTGGTCACCCTCGACGATATAACCGAACTCGTCGCCGCCCAGCGCAATAGCGCCTGGGCCGATGTGGCGCGCCGTATCGCCCATGAGATCAAGAATCCGCTGACTCCCATTCAGCTTTCCGCCGAACGGCTGCGCCGCCGCTACGCCAACAAGCTCGCCGATGATTTCGATGTCTTCGACAAATGCATATCGACCATCGTGCGTCAGGTGGGCGATATCGGCCGCATGGTCGATGAGTTTTCGTCTTTCGCCCGCATGCCCATGGCCACAATCGTCCGGGCCGACCTTTCCGACACCGTACGGCAGTCGGTATTTCTCGAAAGCGTTCGTCAGCCCGAAATCAACATCAAGGCAGTACTGCCCGACGAGACGATATACGCACAGTTCGATACCAGGCTGGTGTCACAGGCACTCACTAATCTTATCAAGAATGCTGTCGAAGCTATTGAAAGCATTGGCCTTGATACGGTTGAAAATCCCGAAGTCATCGTTTCGGCTTCCGTCAGCGGCGATGAAGCGGTCATCGAGGTCAGCGACAATGGCAAGGGTTGGCCGGAAGAGAACCGCCACCAGCTTCTCGAGCCCTATATGACCACCCGCGAAAAGGGGACCGGGCTCGGTCTTGCTATTGTCGCAAAGATCATCGAACAGCATGGCGGTCGTGTCGATCTGCGCGATGCCGCTCCCGACGCCAACGGTCGCATCGGCGCCTGTTTCGCCTTCACGTTACCGTTGCAGGAAAGTGGAAAACAGCCGGTCGCCTCGCAAGGCGCCGACCCCGACACCCAAAAAACGACCCAAGAGGAGACATCGCGCGTATCCGCGATGGCAATTAAGTAAATGGCTCGTGACATTCTGATTGTTGACGACGAGGAAGACATCCGGGAGCTGATCGCCGGAATTCTCGAAGACGAAGGCTACGAACCGCGACAGGCTTCCGATGCGGACGGCGCGCTTACCGAGATCGCAAAGCGACGCCCCAACCTTGTATTTCTCGACATCTGGATGCAGGGCTCGCGCCTCGACGGCTTACAGCTTCTCGATGTGCTGCAGGCCGATCACCCCGACCTGCCGGTGGTCATGATCTCGGGCCATGGCAATGTGGAAACCGCCGTTTCCGCCATTCGCCGGGGTGCCTATGACTACATCGAAAAGCCCTTCAAGATCGACCGCCTGCTGCTCATCACACAACGGGCCATCGAAGCGAGCAAGTTGCGGATCGAAGTGGCCGATCTCAAGGAGCGGACCGGCGATGAAACCGAGCTGGTCGGGGTCTCGGGTGCCATCGCGCAAGTGCGCTCGCTGATCGAAAAATCGGCCGGCACCCGCTCGCGCGTCTTCATTGCCGGCGGCGCTGGCACCGGCAAGGGCTTGTGCGCGCGCCTCCTGCACTTCAAGAGCCCCCGCGCGGCCGGCCCGTTTATCGAAATCAACGCCTCGCTGTATGCGCCCGATGAAATTCCCGTCGTACTGTTCGGACGCGAAGTTCGCGACAAGAACGGGTTGCGCACCGAAGTCGGCGCGCTCGAGCGCGCCCATGGCGGCACGCTCTATCTGTCCGAAGTCGCATCGCTCCCCCTCGAGGCCCAGACATCGCTGCTGCGCGCCCTTGTCGAGAACAAGTTCACCCGCGTCGACGGCCACGGCCAGGTTCCGGTCGATGTGCGCATCGTCTCGTCGAGTTCGCAAAACGTGGCCAGCCTGATCGAGGAGGGGAAATTCCGCACCGATCTGTTCCACCGGCTCTCGGTCGTGCCGCTTCAGCTCACCTCCTTGCGCGAGCGTCGCGAGGACATCCCATCGCTGGTCAGTCTGTTCGTCGCCCAGCTTTCGCGCATGCACAACCTTCCGCGTTTCCTGTTTGGCGACGATGCCATCGCCGTTCTCCAGGGGCAGGACTGGCCGGGCAATGCCCGCCAGTTGCGCAACGCCATCGAACGCCTTCTGATTCTGGTGCGCGACCAGCAGCCAGACGACGGGATCATCACTGCCTCCATGCTGCCATCTGATATTTCCGAAGTGCTGCCCACGATCGGCGATACCGACTCATCGGCTCACCTGATGAGTCTGCCTCTGCGCGATGCGCGCGAGGTTTTCGAGCGCCAATACCTGATCGCCCAGATCGAGCGATTTGGCGGCAACATCTCGAAAACCGCGGAATTTGTGGGCATGGAGCGAAGTGCCTTGCACCGCAAGATCAAATCGCTCGGGCTTTAGTGAGAGGTGATGGCGTGCTAACACATGCGCCGTCGCTTCCATCTGGGACGCTGAAATGAGAGTTATCATCTGCGGAGCCGGCCAGGTCGGCTACGGGATCGCCGAACGCCTGTCGGCCGAAGGCAACGAAATCACCGTCATCGATAACAATCCGGCTCTGGTGCAGCGTGTCAGGGACACGCTCGACGCCCGCGGATTGCATGGCCACGGGTCCCATCCAGACGTTCTCGCCCAGGCCGGGGCGCGTGACGCCGACATGCTGATCGCCGTCACGCAGGTCGATGAAGTCAACATGACCGCCTGTCAGGTTGCCCATTCGATCTTCGAGGTGCCTACCCGCATTGCCCGCATCCGGTCCCAAAGCTATCTCGATCCCGAATGGAGCAACATGTTCTCCCGGGATCACCTGCCCATCGATGTGATCATTTCACCCGAAGTGGAAGTGGGCGAACTCATTTTGCAACGCATGGCCTATCCGGGCGCCAACGAGATCGTGACGTTCGAGGACGATCAGGTTGTGGTGATCGAGGTCAACGTCACCGAAGACTGCGCGGTCATCGATACCCCGCTGCGCCATCTGACCGACCTGTTTCCCAACCTTCAGGCCACCGTCATGGGCGTGCGGCGTGACGGTGAAATGCGGGTCATCCATTCCCACGAGCAGATGGTCGCCGGCGATCAGGCCGTTGTCGCCGTGGCGCGCGACCAGGTCCAGCGCGTCCTCGGCCTGTTCGGTCGGGACGAGGTGCCGCCCAGCCGGGTGGTGATCGCCGGCGCCGGCAATGTCGGTCGCTACGTTGCCCGCCGGATCGAGGAAACCGACCCCTCGGTGTCGATCCGCATCATTGAGAGCAACCGCGAAAACGCGCAGCGGACCGCTGAGGCCATGAAGCATTCGATCGTCGTGTTCGGCGACGCGCTGGCCGAGGACATAATGCGCGAGGTCGATGTCCGTGACGCCCATATGTTTCTGGGCCTGACCAATGACGACAAGACCAATATCCTCTCATCGGTCATTGCCAGCGAAATGGGCTGTCACGCCAATATCGCGCTGGTCAACCAGAGCCAGTATCCCCGCGTCGCCCGACGTCTCGGTGTTGACGCCTTCATCAATCCGCGCGCCATCACCGTATCGAAGGTTCTTCGGCATGTCCGGCGCGGACGCATCCGGGGCGTGTATACGCTCGGCAACGGCGCCGCCGAAATTCTCGAGGCAGAGGCACTCGAAACCTCAACGCTCGTCGGAAAGCCGCTGCGCGAATTCAAGCTGCCCCAGGGCATTCGCATTGGCGCCATCGTGCGCGGCAGCCAGGCGATCATGCCGACCGGCGATACCATCGTGAGGGCCGGCGACTTCGTGATCGTCTTCGCACTCGCCGCCAGCCTGCGACAGGTCGAGCAGATGTTCAGGGTCAGCATCGATTTTTTTTAGCGTGTTACTCGCGAGGGGATGGGTTTGCCCACCATCGGAATTCTATCGGCCGGTGTGTTCGGGGTTTTTGCCCTCTCATTGGTGCTGCCGCTGTTCGTCGCCCTCGTCGAAGGCAATTGGCGGGCGCTCGAAGCCATTTTTCTCGTTGCCGTCGGGTACGGATTTCTGTCGGCCGTCACCATCCTGTCTCTCAGCCGGCGAGCCCGCCCCCTTAACAGGGCAGGGGTATTCATGGCAGCGATCACCGTATGGATGTCGCTGATCGCCGCCGCCGTGCCCCTGTTCATTCTGGTCGAGGGTCAACGTCTCATCCCGGCCATTTTCGAGGCCAGTTCGGCCGCCGTCACACTGGGGGCCACCCTGCGTCCGCCTGCCGATCTGTCACCCTCCATGACGTTCTATCGCGCGACCGTCGCCTGGGTGGCCGGCCTGACCACGCTAACGCTGGCGGTTTATGTGCTTGGCCCATATCGTGTTGGTGGCATTCCCAATGCCAATCTGCGTCAGGTCCAGCATGCCCGCACCGAAAACGACCCGCGCATCCTGGTCACCCTGCAATCGATCGCCGTTCCATACCTGAGCCTCACGATCGTCTGTGCCATGTTGCTGATTATCGTTCGCGTCCCTGCCGATGATGCCATCGTGGTGGCCATGAGCATGCTCTCGACCAATGGATTTGTTCCGCCCGGGTCGTCCACGTCGGTCCTGGACAACCGCCTCGCGGAAGTCGTCATGATGGTTTTCATGCTCATTGGCTCCACCAGCATCATCTGGCACCGCCTGCTTGTCGCAAGGGCCGGCGAAGGCTCGCGCGAGCATCACGAAGGCATGCGCTATCTCGCAGCCATTGGCCTGCTGGTGGCTCTCGCGATTCTTGCTTCGATCCTTGCACCTCCCGTCGGAAGGCAGGGCTTCGAAAGTGCTTTCAATTACGTTTTCGACATGATCTCGATCGCCACCACCACCGGAATTACCCACGATCAACGGCTGGGAGTGTCCATACCGTTCGAGGTTATTCTCATTATCGTTTTTATCGGCGGCTGTTCGTATTCGACTGCGGGTGGCATTAAGGCATTTCGCCTGCTCACCATGCTCAAGCATGTCGGCAACGAACTCGACAGGCTCGTTTACCCCAGCGCCATTCTTCGGGACGATGTGCAATACGATACCCAACAGCGCGTTATCGCCAAATCCGTGTGGAGCACGTTTTTTCTCGGCGTGCTGGCCCTAACCATAGCGCTGATGGTTTTTGCCGCTCAGGGCCATTCGCTGCCGTCAGCCATGGCCATCGCAGCGGGTGCATTTTCGCAGGTGGGCAATCTCGTCGACTCGGCCATTCCGGGCTTGTCACAGGGCGTCGCGTCCGACGCTACGCTGCTGACGATTGCGGCAGTCGCGACGATCGCCCGCATCGAAATCCTCGTGATGCTGGCGGCAATTACAGGAAATCGCTGGTAATTGCGCTCTAGGCTCGTCCCCAGAGATATGCAATAGTTACCGAGTTGACATGTAATGCGTCAAACGGGCAAGGCGGCACCCAAGCTGGTTGTCAAACAAAAAGTCGGTCGGGGCGTCTGACCGGTGCTCCGTGCCCGACGCAAACAAGAGGCCGTACAATGCCCAGTGAAAAGGTGCAGAACCTTCAGGATGCCTTTCTCAATCACGTTCGCAAGAACAAGGTCCCGGTGACGATCTTCCTCGTCAACGGCGTCAAATTGCAGGGCGTCATCACCTGGTTCGATAATTTCTGTCTGCTGCTGCGTCGCGATGCCCAGAGCCAACTGGTCTATAAGCACGCAATTTCAACGATCATGCCGGGCGCACCCATTCAGCTGTTCGACCCCGAGAGCAATACCGATTGATCGATAGAGAAGACGAAGACGACGGCAAGGGCTTCGTGGACCTTCGCGAAGTCCCTACACGCACTGGTCTGGTAACACCCGACGTCAGACACAACCGCTATTCGCGTCGCGCGGAAGCGCGGCATGCCGAGTTTATCGGGCTCGCGGCAGCCATCGCGCTCGACCTCGTATTCACCGAGATCTTTCGGGTGCGCGAAATCAAGCCCGCGACCTATCTCGGCGGCGGGCAGGTGCAGCAACTTGCCGAATGGGCCAAGGAAAATGACATTGAACTGCTCGTCGTCGATGCGCCGCTCTCACCCATCCAGCAGCGCAATCTCGAACGCGAAGTCGGTGTAAAGGTCCTCGATCGCACGGCGCTGATTCTCGAGATCTTTGGCGAACGCGCCGCGACCCGCGAAGGCGTGCTGCAGGTCGAGCTCGCCCACCTCAATTACCAGAAGGGCCGTCTGGTCCGCTCCTGGACCCACCTCGAGCGCCAGCGCGGCGGTGGCGGCTTTCTCGGCGGTCCTGGCGAAACCCAGATCGAATCGGACAGGCGCCAGATTCAGGATCGCATCCTGGTTCTCGAACGGCGGCTCGATAAGGTGCGTCGCACCCGCCAGCTTCAACGCGGCCCACGCGCCGCCGTGCCGTTCCCCGTCGTTGCCCTGGTCGGCTATACCAATGCCGGCAAGTCGAGCCTTTTCAACGCCATCACGGGCTCGGGTGTCATGGCTGAAAACCTGCTGTTCGCAACACTCGATACCACGGTGCGCCGCGCCTCGCTGCCGCATGGCCGCGACATCATCCTGTCCGATACGGTCGGGTTCATTTCCGATCTGCCGACCGATCTGGTCGCCGCCTTTCGCGGCACGCTCGAAGAGGTAACGCAGGCCCAAATCATCCTGCACGTTCGCGACGTTTCCAACCCCGACCACCCGGCTCAGGCAAACGACGTGCTGTCGGTTCTGGCTTCGCTCGGCGTCACGGGGGAAACCACACCGATCATCGAGGTCTGGAACAAGATCGACAATCTGCCGGCCGAAGCTGCCGACGGACTGGCGAGCATAGCGCCAGCGGGCAAAGTTGCTGCCTCCATTCCGGTCTCTGCGGTAACAGGGCAGGGACTGGCCGATCTTTTGCTGGCTGTCGAAAAGACGCTTGCGCAGGATTCGCGCCTGTTCAGTGTCCTGATCCCGCACGAATCGAGTTCTGAAACCGGCTGGCTTTATGCCAACGCCGAAGTGGTCGAGCGTGGCGAGCCCGACGATGAAGGCACGCGCTACACCGTCCGGGTTTTGCCCCGGCATCGCGCCGAGTTTTCGGAAAAATTCGCCGGCCGGATTACCGGGCTCGACGGCTCAAGCTGATTTGTCGGCCTTGCGGATTTCGTTCCAGTAGGAATCGAGTCGGTCAAGGCCGGCCTCGGAAATCTCGATGTCTTCCTCGCGGCATCGCGCTTCCACATGCTCGAACCGCCGCACGAATTTGGCGTTGGCATCACGCAGCGCGGCCTCGGGATCGATCCCGGCATGGCGGGCAAGATTGGCAACGGCAAACAGCAGATCGCCGATTTCCTCGGATTTTGCCGCCTCATCGGTCCCGGCAAGTGCCTCCTCGGCCTCACCAAGCTCCTCTTCGATCTTGGCAATGACCGATCCGGTATCGGGCCAGTCGAACCCCACCCGTGCGGCGCGCTTGGCGAGTTTTCCCGCCCGCGTCAGCGCCGGCAACCCAGCGGGTACATCATCAAGCAGGGAGGGCGGTTTTTCCCCGCCACGCCGTTCTGCCTTTCTTGCGCGCTCGCCCGCCTTTATCGCCTCCCAGCGCTTCTCGCTCGAGGCTGCATTGCCTGCCTCGTCTTCCCCGAACACGTGCGGATGGCGCCGGATCAGTTTTTCGGTGACCGCGTAAATCACGTCGCCGATCTCGAACAGCCCTTCTTCCTTGGCCATCTGCGCGTGATAGATCGGCTGCAGCAACAGATCGCCCAACTCGTCGCGCAGATCCTCATAATCCTCGCGCTCGATCGCGTCCGCCACCTCATAGGCTTCCTCGATCGTATAGTGCCGGATCGACCGGAAATCCTGCTCGACGTCCCAGGGGCATCCGGTCTCCTTGTCGCGCAAGCGAGCCATGATCTCGATGAGACGGGAAATATCGCGGGAGGGTTGCATCGGAAAACCTTGGAGAAGAGAGTCGTAGGGCAAGTTCTATCGAGCGGCCGGGTCAGCCGCCACCCCGATCATCCCGCCTTGATCAGCGGAATGGCCAGGTCTTTTCGGAAAATATAGAGCAACGCCCGCAGCGCTTCGCCCTCCGGACCCTTGAGCCCCGGATTACGGTCGAGTGCAGCACGCGCGTCGTCATGAGCCATTTCCAGCAGATGCCGGTGAACGTCGGGCACCGCTATGCGATAACCCGGCATGCCCGATTGCCGCGTTCCGAGCAAATCCCCCTGGCCGCGCAGTTCGAGATCCTTTTCGGCGATTTCGAACCCGTCATCGGTCTTGCGGATCGCCTCGAGCCGCTGCCTTGCCGTTTCGCTCAACGGCTCGGAATAGAGCAAAAGACAGGCCGATCGCGCCGATCCACGCCCCACCCGCCCACGCAACTGATGCAATTGCGCCAACCCGAACCGCTCGGCATGCTCGATGATGATGATCGTCGCATTGGGCACATCGACCCCAACTTCGATCACAGTGGTGGCAACGAGAATCTGCGCTTGCCCTGACGAAAACCGATCCATCGCCTCCTGCTTGGCCGCGGCACTCATGCGTCCATGCACCAGTTCTACCCGGTCCCCAAAACTCTTCTTGAGTTCTGCAAACCGGTCCTCGGCCGCCACAACGTCGAGCACCTCACTTTCCTCGACCAGCGGGCACACCCAGTAGGCCTGCGCCCCCTCGGCCAGTCGCGACGCAAGCCGTCCCACTACGCGTTCATACTCGGAAATCGGCAGGGTTGCCGTATCGATTGGCTGGCGTCCCGCCGGCTTTTCGCGCAACACCGAAACGTCCATGTCACCGAAATGGGTGAGAACCAGGGTGCGCGGAATCGGGGTTGCCGTCATGACCAGAAGATCAGTTTTGTGCCCCTTTTCCGACAACGCCAGCCGTTGGTGCACCCCGAACCGATGCTGCTCGTCGACCACCGTCAGTCCGAGATTTTCAAACTCCACCCCGCTTTGGAACAGCGCATGCGTGCCCACGGCTATGGCAATCGAGCCATCGGCCAGCCCGGCCAACGCCGCCCGCTTTTCCGCCGCCGGCATTTTCCCGGTCATCAGAACCACCTTGAGCCCGGCCTGTTCGGCCAGCGGCTGGAGCGTCCTGAAATGCTGGCTGGCAAGCAGTTCAGTCGGCGCCATCAGCGCCGATTGGCCGCCATCCTCGGCCACCATGGCCATGGCCATCAGCGCCACGACCGTCTTTCCCGATCCCACGTCACCCTGCAAAAGCCGCGACATGCGCGTCGGCCTTTCCAGATCCTCCCGAATGTCAGAAATCGCCAGCCGCTGCCCATCGGTCAGCGCAAAGGGCAGGGCGGTTTCGACCTTTTCGGCGATCTCGCCGGTCACCCGCCGCGCGATACCCGAGGATTTCACCATCGTTTCCCGGATCAGCGACAGCGCCAATTGCCCGGCCAGATATTCGTCATAGGCCAGCCGCATGCGCGAAGGCGAAACGATATCGCCCTCGCTGGGGCGCCGGGGTGCATGAATATGGCGCAGCGCTTCGGAAAATCCCGGCCAGTTCATGATCGTGCGCCGGTCCTTGCCCGTCCACTCGGGAATGATCGGCACCAGATCGAGCGCCGAAGCGATCACCTTGCGCAAGGCGCGCGAGGAAAGCCCGTGGGTCAGCGGATAGATCGGCTCGACCATCGGCAGGCTCGAGAGCTTGTCGGGCTCCACGATATAGTCGGGATGGGTCATCTGCTTTTCGCGGCCGAAAAACCCGATTTCGCCCGAAACGTAGCGGACTTCGCCGATCGGCAATTGCTTTTCTACCCAGCCGCCCTTGGCCCCGAAAAAGCTCAGGGTGATCTCGCCCGTCTCGTCGTGCGCCTTGATTCGCAATGGCGCCCGGCTGTTGCGCGGCGGCGCGATATGCTCGTCGATATGCAGTTTCAGCGTCGCGATGGACCCGACCGGCGCGTAAGCGACGCCGTCCTGCGCTCGCCGGTCGATCACTCCCGAGGGCATATGGGTGAGCACATCGAGAACGACCGCATCCTGCCCATCGGGTGCGCCGAAGAACTTGGCGAACAGCGCGCCCAGTTGCGGCCCGACGCCTTTCATCGATTTGAGCGATTTGAACATCGGGTTCAGCAGATCGGGGCGCGGCACGACTCAAAACTGGGCTAATATGAACGGAAACGGAACGATATATGCTTGCGGGCCATGGCAAAAGGCTGACAGCGCCACCAAATGTCTCTAATAACTGCGGTCCCAAGCCTTAGCACCTGTCTGGACCATGACCGACCTCACCGCCATCGAAATGCGCCGCAAGCGCGCGCTCTATCGCGCCCAGCATCGCGGCACCCAGGAAATGGATATCCTGATCGGTGGATTCGTCGCCGATCATCTCGATACGCTCGACGCAGAAATGCTCGACCGGCTTGAAGCCCTGATGGATCACGAGGAAACCGACCTTCAGGCATGGCTCATGGGCCAAAGCGACATTCCCGACAACGCGGACCGCGATCTGATCGAGGCGATCCGCAACCACAAGATTTCACAGAACTAGCTTCATGGACGATTTACTGCGCGACGGCCCCTCAAGGATTCTGGCCAACCTTCCCGACGGCATGCAGCCGGCGATGCTGGCGCGCGAAGTCGAGCAACGCCTTAAGGAGGCCCCGCAAGCTCCTGTTTCACTTGTGTTTGTCGCGCGCGATGGCCGCCGGTTGCAGCGCATGGCCGATATCCTGCAAGCCATGTTGCCCGGCCATCCAGTGCTGATCTTCCCCGCCTGGGATTGTCTGCCCTATGACCGCGTTTCACCTAACGCCGTAACCATCGCCGCCCGTATGTCGGCGCTGGCTCAACTGGTCGATCCCGCGATCAGAGGCGCCATCGTTCTCACCGCCGTCAATGCGCTGATCCAGCGTGTCGTACCGCGAGACGTGTTGGCTGCCATGACGTTTTCCGCGGCGGCGGGACGCATGGTCGATAGCGAGAAACTCATCGACTGGGCCACCAACAATGGCTATCTGCGCGTTCCTACAGTGCGCGAGACGGGCGAATACGCCGTGCGCGGCGGGCTGGTCGATCTTTACCCGGCCGGTCATGACGCGCCCTTGCGGTTTGATTTCTTCGGCCAGCAGCTTGAAACCATTCGCTCTTTCGATCCCGAAAGCCAGCGCACGACCGGCAATGTCAAATCGGTGACCCTCGTTCCCATGAGCGAGGCCATGCTGACCGAAGACACAATTCGCCGCTTCCGCCGCAACTACACGACGGCCTTCGGCGGCAACACTGCCGATGACCCTCTCTATGGCGCCATCAGCGCCGGGCAGCGCTTTGCCGGCATGGAACATTGGCTGCCCTTCTTTTACGAGGGAATGGAAACGCTGCCCGCTTATATCGGCGATGCGCCATTCTATTTCGACGATCAGTCGCGCGAGGCCTACTCCGAACGCCGCGATCAGATCCTCGATTATTACACCGCCCGCAAGGAAGCACGCGAACAGGGCAGCACGGCTGGCGCACCGTACAAGCCACTCAGACCCGAACTGCTCTACAATGTGGAGCAGGGCCCTTACGAGTTGGCCCGCGGCCATGAGATCTCAGAGCTTTCGCCTTTCCTGCCCGCCGACGAAAATTTGCCGGTCATCGATTGCGCCGGCCATCTGGCGCCCAGCTTTGCCGCAGAACGTCAGGCCGCCGATACCAACCTCTTTGAAGCGGTAATTTCACGCATCAAGACCGAGGCGAGGGCAGGGCGCAAGACGATCATCACCTGCTGGACCGAAGGCACCCGCGACCGCATGGGCCAGGTGCTCAAGGATCACGGCCTGAAGGCGGTCAAGAAGCTCGAAAACTGGAAGCAGGTCGATCTGCTCAAGGTCGGCCAGCTCGGCCTTGTCGTTCTGCCGCTCGAATCGGGCTATCTGACCGACGATATCGCCGTTCTCTCCGAACAGGACATTCTGGGCGAGCGCATCATTCGCCAGACGCGCCGCAAGAAAGCCTCGGACGCGCTGACCGAAGCAAGCTCGCTCTCGGCTGGCGATCTCGTCGTCCATGTCGATCACGGTATCGGGCGCTTTATCGGGCTCAAGGCCATCGAGGTGCAGGGCGCGCCCCATGATTGCGTCGAGATCGAATACGCCAAAGGCGACAAGCTCTACCTGCCAGTAGAAAATATCGAGCTGCTCTCGCGCTATGGCGCCGAAGGCGCCGAACTCGACAAACTGGGCGGCGTTGCCTGGCAGGCCAAGAAATCCAAGCTCAAAAAACGCATCCGCGACATGGCCGAGCAGCTCATCAAGATCGCTGCCGCTCGCCAGATGGCTCATACCGACCCGGTCGAAGTGCAGACGGGCTCTTACGACGAATTCTGCGCCCGTTTCCCCTATGAGGAGACCGAAGACCAACTCGCAACGATCGATGCTGTCTTCGAAGATCTCACCTCGGGCCGCATCATGGACCGGCTGGTCTGCGGCGACGTGGGGTTCGGCAAGACCGAAGTTGCGCTTCGCGCTGCCTTCGTCATGGCCATGAGCGGGCGTCAGGTCGCCATTGTCGTCCCCACGACCCTTTTGTCCCGCCAGCACTTCAAGACATTTTCCGACCGTTTCGCGGGACTTCCCGTACGGGTGCGACAAGCCTCGCGACTTGTGCCTGCCGCCGAACTCAAGGCCACCAGGGATGGCCTGAAGGATGGCAGCGTCGATATCGTCGTCGGCACCCACGCCTTGCTCTCGAAATCCATAGAATTCCGCGATATCGGCCTGATGATCGTCGACGAGGAGCAGCATTTCGGCGTGGCGCACAAGGAGCGCCTCAAGGAAATGCGCGCCAATGTCCACGTGCTCACCCTTTCGGCGACCCCCATTCCCCGCACCCTGCAATTGGCGCTGACCGGCGTGCGCGACCTTTCGCTGCTTGCCACCCCGCCTGTCGACCGCTTGGCCATCCGCACCTTCGTTTCGCCCTTCGATCCGCTGGTGGTGCGAGAAGCGTTGCTGCGCGAGAAATATCGTGGCGGCCAGGCCTTTTATGTCTGCCCGCGCATATCCGACCAGGCCGACATCGCGCAATTTCTTCGCGACCACGTACCCGAAGTCAGCTTCGTGGTCGCCAACGGCCAGATGGCGCCCCAGCAACTCGACGACACGATGAACGCCTTTTACGACGGCAAGTTCGACGTGCTCGTCGCCACCACCATCGTGGAATCCGGCCTCGACGTGCCGACAGCCAACACCCTGATCGTGCACCGCGCCGACAAGTTCGGCCTCGCCCAGCTCTACCAGATCCGGGGCCGCATCGGCCGTTCCAAGACGCGCGCCTATGCTATCTTCACGGTTCCCGCCGACCGCAAGCTCAATGATCAGGCGCAGCGTCGCCTCCAGGTGCTCCAATCCCTCGAATCGCTTGGCGCCGGCTTCCAGCTCGCCAGCCACGATCTCGACATTCGTGGCGCGGGTAATCTTCTGGGGGAGGAGCAGTCCGGCCACATCCGCGAAGTCGGGTTCGAGCTCTACCAGTCGATGCTCGAAGAGGCCGTAGCGTCATTGAGGGCAGGGCAGTCGGCCGAGGAGGAAGAGGCGGGCCAGTGGTCGCCGCAGATTTCGCTGGGCATGCCGGTGATGATTCCCGAAGCTTATGTGCCCGACCTTCAGGTCCGCATGCAGCTCTACCGCCGCCTGGGCGATTTGACCGATGCCAACGACATCGATGGGGTCGGCGCGGAAATGATCGACCGTTTCGGCCCGCTGCCCGAGGAGGTCGAGGCTCTGCTCAAAGTCGTGCTCATCAAATCTCTGTGTCGTGCCGCCAATGTCGAAAAGGTCGATGCCGGACCCAAGGGCGCGCTTGTCACGCTGCGGAACGGCGTCTTCCCAAATCCTGCCGGATTGGTGCGCCATATCGCAGATCCCGGTCAGGCGGCCCGGCTGCGCCCCGATCAAAAGATCATGTTCGCGCGCAACTGGCCGACCGCCGAGCAGCGCCTCAAAGGCAGCGCCGCGATCCTCTCGCGGCTGGCCGGTCTTGCCGCCGGCCACTGACGCCTTTGAGCAACACGAGTGGCCCAAGCGCATTGGCAGTGTCTCAACGTCATGCTATTGCCCGATTTCGCCGCTCTTGAACGTATTGAACCTTATGATTCCGGCGGGGTCCACCTGCCCAGAGCAACAGGAATGTCCATGAAACTCAAAAACGCGATACTTGCCGGCGCTGTTGCCACGGGACTGGCCTTTTCAATGGCTGGTGCTGTCTATGCGCAGTCCGCAGACGCGGGAATGATCGACCAGGCCGAAACATCCGAAGGCCCGGCCGAAAACAACTGGCTCAAGGTCTGCAGCGATCTCGACGACGGCGGCCAGGCGTGCATCATGCGCCAGGTGGTCAGCAACACGGGCGTATTTACGGGCTCGTTCCTTCTGCGTGACGATCCCAGCCAGGAGAGCCGCCTGCTTGCAGTGGCCTCCGTGCCGATCGGCGTATTGCTACCATTCGGGCTGACCTGGCAGATCGACAGTGGCAAGCCCGTGCGCGTTCCCTACATGCTTTGTGATCCTCAGGCCTGTTCGGCTCAGTTGGTCATCAACGAATCCTATATCCAGAGCCTCAAGCGTGGCAGCACCCTTACCCTGACCGCCAAGAACCGTCAGAACGAAGATATCCACATCGATATCACTCTCACCGGCTTCACAGCTGTCTACGACAACCCCGAGGGCATCTCGATCGAAGAGCTCAATCAGGCCAACTCGACCGAAAACGTCCTTGAGCAGGTTCTGCAGGACCGCGCCAACCAGCTCCGCGAGGAAATGGAAAACGGCGAGGCCGCGCCGGCGACCGAAGAGGCGCCTGCCCAGTAGGAGGTCGATGGGCCCGAGTATTTAAGGCGGACCGTGTGGTCCGCCTTTTTTATTGCCCCATGCCAAAGGAAATTGCGTGCTTTCGCAGCAGGGGAGAAGTCTTCAGCGCCCAGAGCCCGACGCTCCGTAGCGCCTGGGCCGGCAAATGCGGCGAGAGCAGGGAGGTAAACAGCCCACCGACAAAGGCACCCGTTCGCGTCAGGTCACCCCGTCTTGCGGTGCCATAACCGCGCGCGACGGCTTCGGCCCAGCCATACGATCGAGGATTGGCTACCTTCAGGCAGGCATGGAGACTTGCCACGTCCCGCAGCCCCAGATTGAGCCCCTGCGCGCCGATTGGTGGGAACGCATGCGCCGATTCGCCCACCAGCACCGCCGCGTCGCGTCCGGCCACATCGACCGACAGCAGCGACAGCGGAAACACGAAACTGGGGCTGGCCACAGAAATCGAACCAAAAAGATGGTTTGTTTTTTGGTTGAGCAAGGTCACCAGATGCTCCGGCTCCCGCCGTGCATCCTCAAGCGTCTCCAGCCTGTCGATCCACACAAGATTGGCACGATTGCCACCGGCGGGAACCAGCGTGAACGGCCCATTGGGATAGTGAAACTCCACCGATTCTCCATCAAGCCCGCGCCCCAGCACCAGGTCGCAAACAAGCGCGGCCTGCTCGAACTTGCGTTCTCGCACCGCAATCCCCGCCGCCTTGCGCACGCTCGATCCCTTGCCGTCCGCTCCGACCAGCAGATCGGCCGTCAGTGTACCGCCATCAGAGAGTTCGAGATGCCAGACGCCTTCGCCCCTTCTGGCCGATTCCAGGGTTGCCGCGCGGAGGTCGAGGCGCTCACTCCCGGCCGCCGCCTTCGAAAAGCTCTCCCCGAGCCGGGCATTGGCAAAGTTCCATCCAAAGGCCCGATGGCCGAATTCCGATGCGCTGAACATCGTTTCCGGCGCACGCAGAAGCCGATTGGTCGCATCTATGATCCGGATATTTGTGAGTGGAACGCCAAGCGTTTCGGGATCGCCAATCAACCCCGCCTCGATCATGTAGTCGACCGACGGCCCCATGAGCGCGGAGGTCCTTCTGTCCACAGGGGCTTCGGGCGCCACGTGAAGCGTCGAAAATCCCGCATTGGCCGCCGCAACCGCCGTTGCCTTGCCGACGAGTCCTCCGCCGATAACGGCGATTTGTGTGTGATTGGCCATATTAACCTCAATGCTTGGCCAAGATGTAGGCCGCCAGGGGCTTGCTCGCAAGCGGCCCAGGCTGCTCTGCCGCTTTATTGCCGTTGTTGCCCGCAAATGTGCGCCTTTCGCGCGCCGGGGCGGTCGCCGTTCCAACCGCTGAGGGCAAAAATGCTGGATTTCTTCATCGAACCGGCCTTCTGGGCCAGCCTTATTCTTCTAACCGGCATCGAAGTGGTGCTGGGAACCGAAAACGCCAATCTGATTGCCAACCGGGTCGCCGCGCTGCCCGAAGAGCAACGCCGCCGCGCTGCTTTTTTGGGGGCGGGCATCGCCACGATTGTCAGACTGGTCCTTCTGGCGATTATTCTCTGGCTTCTCGGACTGGACCGCACCGCCTTCGATCTGGCCGGCTGGTCGCCCAGCTGGGGCGAGATCGTGCTCCTGGGCGGGGGCCTGTTCCTGGTCTACAAGGCCATTACCGAACTCCATCTCCTTGTCGAGCCGTCCTCGGTTCCAAAAGACGCCCCCGACCTTGGCTCTGCAGATCGCCCGACACTGGCCATCGCCCAGCTTGTCGCGCTCAGCGTCATTTTCTCGGTCGATTCCGTAATTCTCGCTGTGGGCCTGACCGTTTATGTCCAGGCCATGGTCATTGCTATCCTCGCAGCGGCCGTAATCCTGCTCTTGGCCGCGGGTCCTATCGGCACTTTTATTGCCCGCCACGCCGCCGTCAGGGCTACAGCGCTTGGAATCCTGTTTGTCGTGGGCACCGTGCTGATTGCCGAGGGGTTGGGCATGCCGGTCCTCCGCGGCTATCTCCATATCGCCATGGGCGCTGGCGTTCTGGTTCTGGCCCTCTCCAAGCTCATCCATCGTCCCCGGCACGACGAACGCGTTGAACCGTCTGCGCCAATCCAGGAACCAGTGGCGCCGTCGCCTGCTCCAGTGGCCGCTCAGATCCCGGTCCATGACCGCGCCGAACCGAGCCTTGAACCGGCGTTTCTGGTGCCCGATCCGTCCTTTGAGGACCTCGAGCCCGCCATGACGGATCCGATACAAGAGGACGAACCCGGCTCGATCCAAGGCGACGAACACGAAACGCCCGGAGAGACATTGGCAAAGGAAATCCCCGACAGCGACGAACCGCCCCTTGGCGAAGACGATACCGCTGTGCAAAAGTCGCGCCGGAAAAAACCCATGCTCCTCCGGCGCCGGCCGCAAAGGCTGCGCACGGCCAGAAGAAGAGAATAGGCAGGAATATGAAAGCTATTGTCGTTGACCAGTTTGGTGGCCCTGAAGCCCTCGATTTCCGTGATGTTGAAATCGGTGAGCCCGGCTCGGGCGAAATCCGGGTGCGCCATCACGCCATCGGCGTCAACTTCATCGATACCTATCACCGCACCGGGCTGTACCCCAATCCGCTGCCCCTGGTTCCAGGTTCCGAAGGCGCCGGAGAGGTTGTTTCGGTCGGCGCCGGTGTCACCGGCTTCAAACCGGGTGACCGCATCGCCTATCAGGGTACCATCGGGTCCTACACCGAAGAGCGCATTATGCCCGCGGCGAAGGCTGTCCTGCTGCCCGATTCGATCGACTACGAGACAGCGGCCGGCATCATGCTCAAGGGCCTCACTGCCTATTACCTGCTGTTTCTCACATGGCCTGTGCGCTCGGGCGAAACCATCCTGTTTCAGGCCGCCGCCGGTGGCATGGGCCTGATCGCATGCCAATGGGCCAAATCGATCGGTGCGCGGGTCATCGGCACGGCTGGCAATCCTGAGAAGGCCGCCCTCGCCAAGGCCAATGGCTGCGATGAGGTCATCAATTATTCAGAGGAAGACTTTGCCGTCCGGGTTCGCGAGTTAACCGGCGGCAAAGGCGTTGACGTGGTCTATGACGGGGTAGGGCAGGCCACCTTCGAAAAATCTCTCGACTGCCTTCGCCCCATGGGCCTCATGGTCAGCTATGGCAACGCCACCGGGCCGGTTTCCGTCCCTGATCTGGGCGTCCTCGCCCGCAAGGGTTCGCTCTTTGTGACCCGTCCGATCGGCGCCCACTATTTTGCCGAACGTCCAGCGCTGCTTGCAGGCGCCAAGGCCCTGTTCGCCGCGGTCGAATCGGGAGCCATCAAGCCCCATATCGGCCAGCGCTTCGCCCTCGCCGAAGCCGCCGACGCCCACAGGGCGCTCGAGGGCCGCAAGACTGTGGGCTCAACCATCCTTCTGCCCTGATTGGCTCTGTCGCAAGGGCGGGGGCTGTGGTAGGGCCTCCGCCCAACGTGACGGGATAGAGGAAATAGCGGTGGTTCGTGCAACGCTGATCGGTTTCTCCGCGATCCTCATGTGGTCGCTGCTGGCGTTGTTTTCGAGCTTGTCGGGCGCGGTGCCGCCATTCCTTTTGTGCGCCTTTTCCTTCGCCGTGGCTACACTGGTTGGCCTCGTGGCGACCAGCCGTCGTGGCAAGCCTCGCGCCCCCGGCGCCAAAGTCCCGCTTGCCGCATGGGTGGTCGGTATCGCGGGCCTGTTCGGCTACCACTTCTTCTACTTCACGGCCGTGCGGAACGCCCCGGTCATCGAGGCCAACCTCATAAACTATCTCTGGCCGCTGCTGATCGTGCTCGGTTCGTCGCTGATGCCGGGGGAGGGCCTGCGCTGGCACCACGTGGCCGGTGCCCTGCTGGGGTTGATAGGAACGGTGCTGATCGTCTCCGACGGCGGTCGCTTCGCCTTTGAGGCGGAATATGTTTTCGGATACGGCATCGGCGTCCTGGCGGCCATAACCTGGGCCAGCTATTCCCTTGTCTCCCGACGCTTTTCCCAGGTGCCCACGCGTATGGTCACCTGGTACTGCGCCGCCGCTGCTCTGCTCTCGCTTGCCTGTCATATCGCGCTTGAGGAAACCGTCATGCCCGCCAACACCGTCCAATGGCTGGCAGTGCTCGGCATGGGCCTGATGCCGGTCGGTGGGGCGTTTTTTGTGTGGGACTATGGCGTCAAGCACGGCAACATTCAGGTCCTCGGTGCCGCCAGCTATGCGGCACCGCTGCTTTCGACCCTGCTGCTGATCGTTTTCGGCATCGGCGCCCTGACCCTCCCGATCGCCATTGCCTGCGTGCTCATAACCGGCGGCGCCATGTTGGCATCCAAGGACATGATTATCCGTCCCAGGCCCAAGCCGCCCATAACTGTGGTTTGATCCTCTGGACAGCCCCGCGCCGAACAGCTAAACCGCGTTTCGATCAGCCAGCCCTCTTTCGAGGGTTTGCGGCGCTCAACGGGTGGGTGGCAGAGTGGTTGATTGCACCGGTCTTGAAAACCGGCGGGCGTGAGAGCGTCTCGGGAGTTCGAATCTCCCCCCACCCGCCATTGCTCCACCTTACACAATGGCGCGCCCGACTTGCCGGCTTTACCGTTCCAGATGATATCGGGGCAGGGCGGCCCGCTGCCGTCACGCGCCAGGGCGCCGCTCGATTTTTTAGCCGGAGATGGCAGAGTATCCTGAGGAAGGTCCGGGCAGGTCTAGAATTCGGATTCACCCGCCCCTGGCGCTCGCAGATCCGCAGCACTGGGCAGGGCGCCCTGATTTGTGGACAGCGTGGCGGCAATTCCCAACTCATGCGAAGTCGTGCAGCCATTGGGCTCGAAATTGCTCGACACGCACTCGACCTTGATCTTCTGGCTGACGTCAAGCTCCGGGCCTCCTTGGGAGGCAGACGAACATCCGGCCAGAACGGACAGGCAAAGCGCGGCAGCAAAAACTCTCATTTGGATCCGTCTCATCAACCGGTCAGATGTCGATCCTATGCCCTGAAAGGTGGAAATTTTCCAGCCTTTCTTGCATGATCCCTTGACCCAATGATGTCCGGGCAAACTCAGCGTTCATGACCGGCAAAACGGCTAACGCGGATCGGCCGCACCCTTGTGGCGGAAAGCCCATTGGGGCACCACGACCACATTGCCATCGCTCTCACAGCCATTGCGGCGATAGGCAAGCTCCCACGCCCCCTCGATGATTTCCTCGATCGACAGGCTCAGGCAGCTTGGCAGACTCTGGGAGCGGCCTAGATTTTCAAGAACCGCTTCGGCCTGGCCGCACACGGCCCGCTGCTGCAATGTTTCTGATGTCATGTGCTTCATGGCGCCTATTTCACCATCGAGATGCCAAAACCCGGCAAACGCATTGCGAAAAAATTGAATAAATCGCGCCCGGCCCGGTCAATCTCTAGGGAAGGCTTGGAGGCTCGCGATCATCCTTGTCGCTGTCGGGCATGCGCTGATAGCGCCGGCGCGTGATGATATACATCACGACTGCGACCACCAGAGCGCCCCCGAGCATGACGAATCCGAACTCGGCGGCCGAAAGCCCAAGCGTCAGTAAGGTGACAACCAGAACGACGAGACTGGCCGCAATTATGAAAATCCGCATGGTGCCTCCATCCCTATGGTCATCGTGTCGTGTTTGACTTGCCAATGCAAGCACACCCGGCTACGCCCTGACAGGCGTTGGATAAAGGGCAGGGACACGCAATGGACAGCGTTATCGAGATCGTTCCCACACTCATGCCGCTCGGCGACAGCGGCGTTCTCGTGCGCTTTGCCGACCGCCTCGACCTGAAAGCCAACGCGGCCGCTGTCGCCTTCGCAAGAAACCTCGAAGCCAGCCCAATTCCCGGCGTCGTCGAAATCGTCCCCAACCTTGTCTCGGTTCTGGTTCGCTATGACCCCCGGCGCATCGGCTATGCCTCTCTCTGCGGCGAATTGAGGCTCTTGGATCGGGCCCGGCATGACGACGCGCAATCGGTCCGCCACACAATAGCGATTACCTATGGCGGCGAGGACGGTCCCGATATCGCGGCCGTGGCGAGCGCCTTAGGGCTGACGGTTCCCGCCTTTATCGATGCCCACAGGGCCGAGCCACTGGACGTTCTCGCCGTCGGCTTTGCCCCGGGGTTTGTCTATTGCGGCATGCACCCGGACGACCTCCTTGTACCACGCCGCGAAACGGTCAGGCGCTCGGTTCCGCCCGGCAGCATCCTTTTCGCCGCTCGCCAGACAGCCGTCGCCGCCACCCCCGTGCCCACCGGCTGGGCGGTTATCGGGCGAACCAGCCTCATCAACTTCAACCCCGCTGCGTCCCCGCCCACGCAACTACGCGCAGGGGACAAGATCGCCTTCGAGGCTGCCCGATGAGCCGCATCATCCTCACCCGCGTCAGCCCGATGACCACAATCCAGGATAGGGGGCGGCCCGGACTTTTCGCTCACGGCATAGGTGCTTCGGGTCCCATGGACCGCACCGGCTATGCACTGGCCGCGACCATGACCGAACAGCCATGCGGCGCCGCGATCGAGATCGGGCCTCTTGGCCTCGATTTCACCTATCAGGGAACGCCTCTCACGGCTGGGGTAGCTGGCGGCACATTTGCGCTGACTGTCGATGGCGGGGCTCACCCTTGGCCCGCCCGCATCGAACTTGTCGAAAACACCAAAATCTCCATAAAACCGGGCCCGAGCGGCAATTATGCCTATCTGCGCCTTGCAGCGGAAATCGGTGTCCCGCTGGTTCTCGGCAGCCGATCCACCAACGCGACGGTGGGGTTGGGCGGCCTTCATGGCCGTATGCTCGCCGTCGGCGACGAGCTCGATCTTAACGCATTGACCGACCCGCAAACCGAACCGGCGCCCCTCGAAACGTTCGCATCCGAAGACCCGATCCGTTTTATCTGGGGCGTTCACGCCGACATGTTTTCCGACACCATCCGTGCGGCCTTCGCTTCGGCCGATTTCCGCATATCGGCCCGCATGGACCGCATGGGCGTCCGGCTCGACGACACGGGGGCGGTCTTCGCCGATGCAAAGCTGCTCAACCTCGTCTCCGACGCCGTGGTGCCCGGCGATATCCAGATTCTCGGCGATGGGACACCGATCGTCCTTATGCGCGATAATCAGCCGACCGGTGGCTATCCACGCATCGGCACGGTGATCGACGCAGACCTTGATCGCTTCGCCCAAATACGCGCGGGCAAGATGGTGCGCTTCGAGCCGGTCACCGTCGCGCACGCGCACAGGATCGCCAGATGGCAGAACTGATCGATCTCAACGCCGATCTGGGCGAGGGCACAGGCGACGACCTCGCCATGCTCGAAATCGTCACCAGCGCCTCGATCGCCTGTGGCGGCCATGCCGGCAACGAGCAGACCATGCGCGCCGCCATCCGTGGCGCGCTGGCCAATGGCGTCCGCATCGGCGCCCATCCCGGTTTTGAGGATCCTGACAATTTCGGGCGTCGTCGCCTCGATCTGCCCAACGAAGCGATCCGCGATCAGGTTCTGGCCCAGATAGCCCGCCTCGCGGCCGTCGCGGCGGAGGAGGCGGCGTCCATCGCCTACCTCAAGCTCCACGGTGCTCTTGCCAATATGGCCGCGGAGGATGAGGCGCTTTCCCACACCATCTTCGCAGGCGTCGGCTGGCATCATCCCGGAATGGCCATTCTCGCCCTGGCGGCTTCGGCCCAGGAGAGAATCGCCCGCCAACTCGGCCTTCCGGTCATCGCCGAAGCCTATGCCGATCGCGCTTACACGCCGGACGGATTGCTTGCCGCGCGCAGCCTCCCCGGCAGCGTTCTGGAAGAAACCGATGCCGTCGTCGCCCAGTGCCTTCGACTCGCCGAGCAAGGAGAAATCGTCGCGATCGATGGTGCGATCATCAAATCGAACGCCCGTTCGATCTGCCTGCATGGCGACACTCCCGGGGCCCTCGAGCATGCCCGTGCGGTGCGCGATGCCCTGAAATCTCGTGGCCTGATGTAGCGGCTCACGCCGCAAGATTGCCGTTGCGTTAAGAAAACCTACACAAACCTATGGTTTTTGGGAGGTTCGAAGCAGAAAAGCACCCAAATCCTGGGGAGTGCTTTCCGCAAAAGTCGAACCCATCTTGCGGTTCGAAAGCACGACAATCTTGTTGGTATTGGGTCAGATTGTATGAGCTCGAGTATCGGATCGGCGCGCCGCCGTTCTCTCTTTGCCGCCCTCGGCACATCCGTGGCCGCCGCCGTGCTGCTGGCCGGGTGCAGTGGTGCCGACCTCTTTGCAGGCAATGAATTTTTCTCCGAATCCTCGATGGGCGTCAAAGCGTCGCCGCGAGTCACCACGTCACGCAATGTTCCCAAGGGCGGTGGGCGCTATATGGTCGGCCAGCCCTATACGGTGGCAGGCAACAGTTTCGTTCCGCGTGAACAACCCGATCTCGACGTGACCGGCCGCGCCTCCTGGTACGGCCCCGCCTTTCACGGTCGTCTTACCGCCAATGGCGAAATCTTTGACATGTATGCACTCTCGGGTGCCCACCCCACGCTGCCCCTGCCGTCCTATGTGCGTGTCACAAATACCTCAAATGGCGCATCGACCATCGTTCGGATCAATGATCGTGGCCCGTTTTCCTACGAGCGTACTGTCGATCTTTCGCGTCGCGCCGCCGAAGTCCTTGGCTTCCAGCAGCAGGGCACGGCAAATGTCCGCGTGCAATATATCGGACCGGCTCCGCTCAATGGCGACGATACGAAATTTCTCGTCGCCTCGATCAATCAATTGACGCCATACGAGATCCAGAACAACACGCGCATGGCTTACCAGGAACCGGTGCAGGTCGCCAATACGGCGCCGCCCCAGGTCGGAGCCTCCGTGGCACCTACGCCCGTTCCTCGTCCCGCAACCGCGTCGGAGGCTGCCGGAAGCATTGTAGCGCCCCAATACATTCCGTTCCAGGTCCTGTCCTATGCTGGCGCGACGAGCCTTGAAACGGCATCTGGGCCCAGCGGCACGCCAATCCGCATGGCGCTTGGCACCTTCAATGACGAAGCGGTGGCCCGAGACATTGCCACTCGGTTCGCCGTCCTTGGGGCCGTCGATACCACAACGCTGGTGCAGGGCGATCAGGCGGTGACACATCTCATGCTCACCCATCTTCGCGAAGGTGTGAGCGAAATCGACGCGATGGATCTGGCAAGCTCACTTGGCTTGTCGTCGCCGATTTTGTATTGATGGAACAAGGCTTAACAAAAAGGGGCGCCGCAGCGCGGCCGGCTTCATGGTTCGTCTGGAACATGCCTTCCGCATAGTGCTCGTCGGACTGGCCGTCCTGGCTGCTCTGGCCGGCCCTGCCAGTGCCCAGCTCGATTTCGATACCAGTGCTCCATACGCCATTCTGGTCGACCATGAATCGGGCACTGTCCTGTTTCAGAAAGAAGCCGACGCAAGGATCGAGCCGGCCAGTATGGCCAAACTGATGACCATCGCTGTCGTCCTCGACATGGTCAAACGTGGCGCGCTCAACCTTACCGATCAGTTCTTCATCTCCGAACATGCCTGGCGTACCGGCGGCGCGCCCTCGGGCGGCTCGGCGATGTTCGCGGAACTGGGCTCTCAGATCAGCGTCGATGATCTGTTGCACTCGGTCATCATCCAGTCGGGCAACGATGCTTCTATCGCCCTGGCTGAAGGCATCGCGGGCAGCGAGTCGGTTTTTGCCGACATCATGAACGAATTCGCCGACGAAATCGGTCTCACCGACTCCCATTTCACCAACGCCAGCGGTCTGCCCGATCCCGATATGTACGTAACGGCCCGCGATTTGGCCAATCTGGCCCGCTACATCATCCGCGAGTTCCCCGATTACTATCCGGTCTTTGCCATCGAGGAGTTCACCTGGAACAATATCCGCCAGTCCAATCGAAATGGCCTGCTGGGCTTGGGCATCGGGGTCGATGGCCTCAAGACCGGCCACACCGAAGCTGCCGGCTATGGCATCGCCGCCTCGACCACGGAAGGAGGCCGTCGTCTTGTGGCCGTGCTGCACGGCATGGACAGCGTCAACCAGCGCAACGAGCAGGCGCGGGCGCTTATCACCTGGGGTGCCCGCAGCTTCGAGCGCATCCCCGCTTTCGACAATGGCGCAATTGTAGGGCGGGCCAGCGTCTATGGGGGCGAGCAGGCCAGTGTCGGTCTGATCGGTGAAGGCAGCATCGATATCTACCTCCCTCGCGGCAACCGCCGCTGCCTTTCGGCCAGCATCACCTATGCCGCGCCCATCCTTCCCCCGGTTCGTGCCGGCGACAGGCTTGCGCAACTCAACATACTTTGCGATGACCAGATCATTCAGACCGCTCCGCTCTACGCGGCAGAAGCTGTCGAACAAGGTGATATCGTACGCCGGGCAACAGATGCGCTTTGGGAACTGGCGTTCGGCTGGTTCTGAACAACGCAAACTGCGCCGATCCGGCGGCCGCAACAGGATTTGATACGGACACGATGGCGGCAGACCAGCACCGATCGATCACACCCCGATTCATCACGTTCGAGGGTGGCGAGGGCGTGGGCAAGTCCACCCAGGTGCGCCGACTTGCCGAACGCCTGTCCGAACTCGGCATTTCGGTTGTCCGCACCCGCGAACCTGGCGGAACCCCCAAGGCCGAGGCCGTCCGCTCCTTCATCCTGCAGGGCAAGCCCGAAAGCTGGGGCGTCGGCGCCGAGGCCGTGCTGTTTGCGTCCGCCCGCCTCGATCATGTGAACCAGCTGATCGCGCCGTCGCTGGCCGAAGGAAAGTGGGTCATTTGCGACCGCTTCGCCGATTCCACCCGCGCCTATCAAGGGCTGACCGGCGGGGTCGACGACAAGCTGATCGACGCGCTGGAACATCTGGCGCTTAACGGTCACACACCCGATCTGACGATAATTCTGGACATGGACCCCGACATCGCCTTCGAGCGCGTCCGCAAACGCGCCGCCGAAGATGGCATGCCCGCCATCGCCGACCGTTTCGAGAAGGAGGATCTCGCCTTCCATCGCCGCCTGCGCGACAATTTCCTCGCCATCGCCATTACCAATCCCGGCCGCTGCGTCGTCCTCTCGGCCGATACCGAGGAGAACGTGCTCACCGAAGCCATCTGGCGGGCCGTGCTCGATCATTTTCCTGATCTGGCCCGGGAAGGATTGGCGGGGTGAGTGTCGAACGTCGCGAAGCCGACCAGATCGCCAACGTGCCCGCACCTGAGTTCGGCACGCTTGTAGGCCATGGCGAGGCGCATGCCTCGCTTTTGAATGCGCTGGAGCGCAACCGCGTGCCAAGCGCCGTCCTGCTGCACGGCCCGCGCGGCATCGGCAAGGCGACCTTCGCCTTCGAGATCGCCCGTCAGCTTCTCTCGCGCACCTCCGACGAGTCCGAAGAAAGAATAAGCGCCCAGGTCGCTGCGCTCTCGCACCCGAACCTGTTTTTGCTGCGTCGCTCCACCGATCCCGCCAATTCCGAAAAATACTATTCGGCCATCCGCGTCGACGACGTGCGCGCAATGCGCGATTCCCTGCACCAGACGCGGGGCAGGGCGGGCTACCGCATCGCCATCATCGACAGCGTGGACGATTGCAACATCAACTCGGCCAATGCGCTGCTCAAGACCCTCGAAGAACCGCCCGCCGACACCATGTTCATCGTGCTTTCCCATCGGCCCGGCGGCATGCTGGCCACCATCCGCTCGCGCTGCCAGAGCTTTGGCCTGCGCCCGCTCACCGATCCCGATACCGCCACCGTGATCTCGCGGCTCCGCCCTGAGCTGACGTCCGAAGATGTCTCCCGTGCTGTGAGCTTTGCCGCCGGTCGCCCGCGCCGAGGCTTTGAATCGCTCATGCTCGAGGAAGGCGACGTTCTCGACGCGCTCCAGACCTGGCTGAAAAGCCCCGCGAGCCATCCCACCCGCGCCCATCTCAAGATCGCCGATGGACTTGCCGCATCCAAAGGGGCCGAATTGGGCTTTGCCCAGGACATGATCCGCGACTGGCTCGCAGCCGAGGCCGAAACCGCCGCCCGCGCAGGCCGTGCCGCACGTTTCCGCCTTGCTTCGGCCAATGGCCTGTGGGAGAAGGCCAACGCTCTTATCGCCGATGCCGATATCTACAATCTTGACCGGCGCCAGACGCTGGTCGCAGTCTTTGATTTCCTGCGCGACCATGTGCGCAGAACCACGCCCGTGAGCTGATTTTCCTATGAGCCGCCCGACCTTCTACATCACCACGCCGATCTTTTACCCCAACGGCGTCCCCCATATCGGCCATGCCTATACCGCCATCGCCAGCGACGTCATCGCGCGCTTTCACCGGCTGGACGGCAAGGACGTGTTCTTTCTGACCGGCACCGACGAGCACGGTCAGAAGATGCAGCAGACCGCGGAAAAAGAGGGGATTACCCCGCTCGAACTGGCGACGAAAAACTCTCAGGCCTTCAAGGATTTGTGGGCGACCCTCAACATTTCCTACGACGACTATATCCGCACCACCGAAGAGCGCCATCATGCCGCTTCGCAGGCCATCTGGAACAGAATGGTCGAAAAGGGCGATATCTACCTCGATTCCTATTCCGGCTGGTATTCGGTCCGTCAGGAAGCCTTTTTCGACGAAAAGGAAACCACCGTCGGCGAGGATGGCGTCCGCCGCGAACCGCTCGGCTCGCCCGTCGAATGGGTCGAGGAAGAAAGCTATTTCTTCCGCCTCTCGGCCTATGGCGACAAGCTTCTGGCCCACTACCAGGCCAAGCCCGGTTTCATTCTGCCCGCCGAACGACGCAACGAAGTCGCCAGCTTCGTTAAATCGGGCCTGCGCGACCTCTCGATCTCGCGCACGACCTTCGATTGGGGCGTTCCCGTGCCCAACGACCCCAAGCACATCATGTATGTCTGGGTCGATGCCCTGACCAACTACATCACCGCCGCCGGATACCCCGAGCAGAGCGCCGAGCGCTGGAAATACTGGCCCGCCGATATTCACATGATCGGTAAGGATATCGTGCGCTTCCACGCCGTCTATTGGCCTGCCTTCCTCATGAGCGCCGATATTGAGCTGCCCAAACGCGTTTTCGCCCACGGCTTCCTGTTTAATCGCGGCGAGAAGATGAGCAAGTCGGTCGGCAACGTCGTCGATCCTTTCGAACTCGTCGCGAAATATGGCCTCGACGCCATGCGTTATTATTTCCTGCGCGAAGTCTCGTTCGGCAGCGACGGCTCGTACAATCACGAAGCCATCGTCAACCGCATCAACGCCGACCTTGCCAACGATCTGGGCAATCTCGCCCAGCGCTCGCTCTCGATGGTTGCGAAAAACTGCGACGGGCAGGTTCCCACCCCCGGCGAATTGTCCGCCGAGGACAGCGCGATCCTTTCTGCCGCAGACGCCCTGCTCGAAACCTCGCGCAAGGCGATGGACGATCAGGCCATCCACCAGATGCTCAATGCCGTCTGGCAGGTGGTGGCAGATGCCAACCGCTATTTCGCGGGGCAGGAGCCCTGGGCGCTGCGCAAAACCGATCCGGCCCGCATGGACACCGTGCTCTACGTCACCATCGAGGTGGTGCGTCAGGTCGCCATTCTCGCCCAACCGGTCATGCCGGCATCGAGTGAAAAACTGCTCGACCTTCTGGCTCTCCACGCCGAAGGCCGCTCCTTCGAGCAACTCGGTTCCTATGGGCGTCTCGTCCCCGGCACCGCGCTGCCGCCGCCGGAGGGCGTCTTTCCCCGCTATGTGGAAAAGGACGAAGGCGCGGCCTGATGCTTGTCGATAGCCACTGCCATCTCGATTTCGACGTGCTGGCCGACGATATCGACGGCGTCCTTTCGCGCGCACTCGACAATGGCGTCAGCCATTGCGTCACCATCTCGACCCGCATCCGCCGCTTCGAGACCCTACTGGCCATTGCCGAAAAGCATGATAACGTCTTCTGTTCAGTCGGCACTCATCCGCATAATGCGCATGAAGAACTCGACATAAGCATAGATGAAATAATCGCTTTATCGCTGCATCCGAAATGCGTCGCCATCGGCGAAGCGGGCCTCGACTATCATTACGATTCCTCGCCCCGCGACGCGCAGGCCCAGGGTTTCCGCACCCACATCGCTGCCGCCCGACAGACCGGGCTGCCCTTGGTCATCCACGCCCGCGCCGCCGATGACGACATGATCGCCATACTCGAGGAAGAAACCGGGCAGGGGGCATTCCCCTTCGTCCTGCATTGCTTCTCGTCAGGCGTCGAACTGGCGCGCCGCGGCCTGGCGCTGGGGGGTTACGTCTCCTTTTCCGGCATAGTGACCTTCAAGAACGCCACCGAAATCCAGGAGGTCGCCAGATTCGTCCCCGAGGATCGCTTCCTCGTGGAAACCGACGCTCCATACCTCGCGCCGGTGCCCCATCGCGGCAAACCCAACCAACCCGCCTTCGTGCGCCATACCGCTGAAAAACTTGCCGAACTGCGCGGCATCCCATTCGAGACCATCGCCGAGCAATCCACCCGCAATTTCGCCCGCCTGTTTTCCAAGACAGGGCTGGCCGTATGACCGACAAGCCCGCCACCCGGCTGACCGCCCGCATCCTGGGCTGCGGTTCGTCTGGCGGCGTCCCGCGTATCGGCAATGTCTGGGGCGCCTGCGACCCTGAAAATCCCAAAAACCGGCGCCTGCGCTGTGCACTGCTGGTCACCGGCACACGCGACGACACCGATGGCGTCACCCGTGTTCTCATCGATGCAGGGCCCGATTTGCGCGAACAGATGCTCGCCGCGCATGTGCCGGAAATCGATGCGGTGCTTTTCACCCACGAGCACGCCGACCATACCCATGGCATTGACGATCTGCGCGTCCTGGCGCTCAACGCCAAGCGCCGTGTCGATGCCTATATGTCGATCGCAACCGAAGTCCGCCTGCGCGAGGCATTCGGCTATTGCTTTACAGCCCCCCAAAACAGCTCGTACCCGCCCATCCTCAATACGAACTCCATTGCTGACGGCGAGGAAGTAATCATCGGCGGAGCAGGGGGCTCCATAACGTTAAAGCCCTTCGAGCAGCAGCATGGGTCGATCACCTCGCTCGGTTTCCGTATAGGTAAATTCGCCTATTCCTGCGATCTTTCGGGCATTCCCGAAACGTCCCATTGGGCAGTTGACAATCTCGACACGTGGGTGCTGGACGCCCTGCGTTACACGCCCCATCCAAGCCATATCAACCTTGAGCAGGCTCTTGCGTTGATCGAAACGCACCAGCCTCAGAATTCAATTCTCACCAATCTTCACGTCGATATGGACTACGTCACCCTCGCAGCCGAAACGCCGGATCACGTAGCGCCTGCCTTCGACGGCATGGAGATCGACATCGCGCTTTAGGACCGCTACGGTCTGCTCCCACGCGAGTGCCCGCCATGAGCAATCCCGACAGTGCTGAAACCGCCATTCGCGACACGCGCTGGGTGCTCCCGGCCACGATTTTGGGGTCCAGCCTGGGCTTTATCGACGGCTCGGTCGTCAATGTGGCTTTGCCGGCCATCCAGTCCGATCTCGATGCGGGCCTTGCGACCGCCCAATGGGTGGTCAATGGCTATATGCTCATGCTCGGCAGTCTCATCCTGCTCGGCGGCACCATCGGCGATCGTTTCGGCCAGCGCCGGATCTTCCTGTTCGGCCTTGTCGGCTTTGCCATTGCTTCAATCGCATGCGCCCTCGCCCCGTCTCCACTCGCTCTGGTCGTTGCGCGGATTGTCCAGGGCGTCGCCGCGGCTTTCCTTGTTCCATCGAGTCTGGCGCTGATCGGCTCGGCCTTTACGGGCGAAGCGCGCGGCAAGGCCATCGGCACATGGGCCGCCGTTGGCGCTCTGACCACAGCGCTCGGCCCACCGTTCGGAGGTTGGCTTGTCGACACGATCGGCTGGCGCGCCATCTTCTATATCAATATCCCCATCGCCGCCGCAGCACTGGCCATGGGCTGGCGCGTCGCCACGGCAACCGCTGGCCGCACGTATCGCGATTTCGACATTGCCGGCACCATCGCCATGGTTGCCGGGCTTGGTCTGCTCTCTTACGGCCTCATCACGGCAGGGGAGGGCAACACAGCCTTCGGCGGCCTTGCCATTGCCGCCTCAATTCCCTTTGCGATCGGCTTTTTCTTCATCGAGCGCCGCGCCAATGAGCCGCTCGTGCCCATGTCGATGTTTGCCAACAGCCAGTTTTCCGGCGCAAACCTGCTCACCATAACGCTCTACGCCTCGCTTTCAGGCTCGCTGTTCATCCTGCCTTTCGTGCTGATCTATGCAAACGGC